>JBQTJJ010000182.1:0-2395 GCA_052387235.1 Actinomycetota bacterium | reverse complement strand
TGGGCGGCACAGGAGAACAGGGGGGTGTCGACCCGGTTCACCACCACCAGGTTGGAGGCCGCCCGCGGGTTGCGGACCAGGGTGGGCGAGTTGTGGGCGGTGAGGTCGGCCGGGTCGGCGGCGCCGGAGTTGACCGGCCGCACCGTCCCCACCCGCTCCGCCCCGCCGGTCTCCAGGCCGGCCGCCACCAGCACCGCACCGGCGCCCGTGGCCACCAGGGCCACCGCCGCGGCCAGGCGCGGCCCCGCCCACCGGCGTCGAGCGCCCCGACCCGTCCTTTCGACGTCGCCGGCGGCGGCTCGCCGAGCCTGCTCAGACAGCACGGCCGGGCGGGCCGGGCTCGGGCCGCGGCGCCCCGCCGGCGCGGCTCACGGGAGGGACGGCGGCAACACCCGCATGTGGCTGGCCTGTTGCACCGGTCCCACCACGGGCGGGGGGCCGGCCAGGCGCTGGAGGTCGGCGGCGGCGAGCGTCTCGTGCTCGAGCAGGGCCAGGGCCACCGTGTCGAGCGCCGGGCGCCAGGCCAGCAGGACGCGGCGGGCCCGGCTGTACGACTCGTCCACCAGGCGGCGGACCTCCACCTCGATGGCGCGCGACGCTTCGTCCGACACCGGGCCGCCTCCGGAAGGCACCAGGCCCACGGCGTCGCTCATGCCCAGCTCGCACACCATGCGCCTGGCCACCGCACCCACCCGGCGCAGGTCGTCGGCCACGCCCGACAGGGGGTCGCCCAGCACCAGGTCCTCGGCCGCCCGCCCGCCCAGGCCGACGGCCAGGTCGTCCAGCAGCGACGAGCGGGAGAACAGCACCTGGTCCTCGTCGCCGATGCGGGCGCAGTGGCCGAGGGTGGCGCCGCGGGGGACGATGGTGAGCTTGTGGGGCGGGCTGGTGTTGGGCAGGGCCATGGCCACCAGGGCGTGGCCGGCCTCGTGGTAGGCGACGGCGCGGCGCTCGGTGTCCGACATCCGGGTGGCCCGGCCGTTGACGCCGAGCACGGCCCGGTCCACGCCCTCCTCCAGCAGGGGCAGCGAGATCCTGTCCATGCCCCGCCGGGCCGCCAGCAGGGCCGCCTCGTTGACCACGTTGGCCAGGTCGGCGCCGGAGAACCCGGGGGTGAGCCGGGCCACCAGGTCGAGGTCGACGCCAGGGGCGAGGGGCTTGCCGGCGGCGTGCAGCCCGAGGATGGCCAGCCGGCCGGCCCGGTCGGGCAGGCCCACGCTCACGGTGCGGTCGAAGCGGCCGGGCCGCACCAGGGCGGGGTCGAGCATGTCGGGCCGGTTGGTGGCGGCCATGACCACCACCGCGGCCGACGGGTCGAAGCCGTCCAGCTCCACGAGGATCTGGTTGAGGGTCTGCTCCCGCTCGCCCTGGCTCATGGAGCCGGCGCTGCGGCGGGCGCCGATGGAGTCCACCTCGTCGATGAACACGATGGCGGGCGCCATGGCCCGTGCCTCGGCGAACAGCTCGCGGACCCGGGAGGCGCCCTCGCCCACGAACACCTCCACGAACTCGCTGCCCGACACCGAGAAGAAGGCGGCGTTGGCGGCGCCGGCCACGGCCCGGGCCAGCAGCGTCTTGCCGCACCCGGGAGGGCCGGCCAGCAGGATGCCGCGCGGCATGCGGGCGCCCAGGGCCTCGAAGCGCTCGGGCTCGACCAGGAACTCCCGCACCTCGGACAGCTCGGCCACGGCGTCGTCGGCCCCGGCCACGTCGTCGAAGGTCACCCGCTCGCCGCCGGTGAAGCGCCGGGCGATGCCCTTCTCCTTGAGGCTCAGGCGGCGCTGGCGCTCGGGTGCCTCCAGGATGCGCTGCAGGGCCCGGTCGAGGTGGGACCGGGCCACCAGCGCAGCGCCGTCACGGGCGGCCAGGAGGGCGGCCTCGTTGACCACGCTGGCCATGTCGGCGCCGGTGAGGCCGATGGCCCGGTGGGCCACGCCGGCCAGGTCGACGTCGGCGTCCATTGGGCGCCGGGAGGCGTGGAGGTCGAGGATGGCCAGGCGGGCCGCCTCGTCGGGCCGCTCCAGGGCGACGGTGCGGTCGAAGCGACCGGGCCGGAGGAGGGCCGGGTCCAAGATGTCGGGGCGGTTGGTGGCCGCCACCAGGATCACCCCGTCGAGGGCGGAGAAGCCGTCCATCTCGGCGAGGATCTGGTTGAGGGCGTGCTCCTGCTCGCCCTGGGCCGCCACCGCGCCGATCACGCCCCGCGAGCGGCCGATGGAGTCGAGCTCGTCGATGAACACGATGGCGGGGGCGTGCTCGCGGGCCTCGCGGAACAGGTCGCGGACCCGGGAGGCGCCGACGCCCACGTACATCTCCACGAAGTCGGAGCCGGAGATGGAGAAGAAGGCGGCGCCGGCCTCGCCGGCCAGGGCCTTGGCCAGCAGGGTCTTGCCGC
>JBQTJJ010000181.1:0-31964 GCA_052387235.1 Actinomycetota bacterium | reverse complement strand
AGACCCGCTTGTAAGGGGAGGCCGTGAGGGGTAGGAACGGACCATGAGATTCCGACTCGGACTGTGCATCGGCTTCGGCACCGGCTACTACCTCGGCTCGATGGCGGGCCGGGAGCGCTTCGAGCAGATCAACCGCACCATCTGCAGGATCAAGCGCTCCGAGGCCTACGAGGTCGCCACCGAGAAGGCCCGCGAGGCCGTCGAGGTGGGCGTCGACAGGGCCACCGACCTGGTGGACTCGGTGCGGGGCAACGGCAACGGCGACGAGCCTTCCTCCGGCACCGATCCCTACCTGCGCCAGAGCCCGCCCTACCAGTGACCCGCCGCTACTCCTCGTCCAGGTAGTCCCGGAGGCGCTGGCTGCGGATGGGGTGGCGCAGCTTGGCCAGCACCTTCGACTCGATCTGGCGAATGCGCTCGCGGGTGACGCCGAACTCCTTGCCCACCTCCTCCAGGGTGCGCACCTGACCGTCGTCGAGCCCGAAGCGGAGCCGCACCACCTGCTGCTCCCGCTCGGACAGTTCGGACAGGGCCTGCTTCACCGCCTCGTTGAGCAGCGCCTTGGCCGCGGCATCGGCCGGCACGATGGCCGACTGGTCCTCGATCACGTCGCCCAGGCTGAAGTCCTCGTCGCCCATGGGCTGCTCGAGCGACACCGTGTCCTGGCTGATCCGGAGGACCTCCCGCACCCGGGCCGGTGACATCTCGCAGCGGGCCGACAGCTCCTCGAGGCTGGGCTCGCGACCCTGCTCCTGGACCAGCTGGCGCTGGATGCGGCTCACCTTGTTGATGGTCTCCACCATGTGGACGGGGATCCGGATGGTGCGGGCCTGGTCTGCGATGGCCCGGGTGATGGCCTGGCGGATCCACCACGTGGCGTAGGTGGAGAACTTGAAGCCCTTGGTGTAGTCGAACTTGTCGACGGCCCGCATGAGGCCGAGGTTGCCCTCCTGGATGAGGTCGAGGAACAGCATGCCCCGGTTCCGGTAGCGCTTGGCGATCGACACGACCAAGCGCAGGTTGGCGTTGATGAGGTCCTGCTTGGCCTTGAGGCCGGCGGCGACGAGTCGCTCCTCGGGGCCGAGCCGGTCCAGGGGCACGAGGTCACCGCCGCCGAAGTCGTCCTCCAGGGATACCAGCCGGGCCGCCGCCTGGAGGCCTCGCTCGATGCGCTGGGCCAGGAACACCTCCTGGGGCCCCGTCAGCAGGGGGACCTTGCCGATCTCCTTGAGGTACATCCGCACCGGGTCGTCGCCCAGAGCGCCTGGACGGGTGTCGGCGTCGGGGAAGTCGGTCGCGGGCGTGACGAGGGGCCGCACCCGGGCCGGTGGAGCCGGCGCGGTACCGGCGGTCGGCGGCGGTACGGCTGCCTCCTCCGCGATCGCGTCCGCCACCAGCTGGGGGTCGGCCAGGGGGTCCGCCTCGATGACGGTGTCCTCGGCGTCGTCGTAGACGATCCCCTCGCTGCGGACGCGGGCAACGATGTCGTCGATCAGCTGCGGGCTGAGCTCGACGCCCGTCAGGACGCCCATGAGGTCGTCGGTGGTGAGCGTCCCCCGGCTCCGCCCCGTCTTCAGCAGGCGGGCGAAGTCGTTGGCGGGCACACCCTCGGGGATCGGGAGTGTCACGCTGCCTCCTCGCCCCATTGCACCAGCCAGGCTACCAACCGACCGGAGGCCTCGGGGTCGGGGAGATCGGCCAGGGTGAGCTGGAGCCAGGCCACCGTCTCGGCCACCGCGAGGGCGTCGTCCGGGGCGGCCCGGGCCTCGGCCTCGAGCTCGGCCAGGGCCCGGTGGGCGGCCCTGTCCACGAGGCGGGCCACCACGTCGTCGGGCTCGGCCGAGGTCTCCTCCACCGCCAGGCGCTGGAGCAGATCGGCGGCCTCGGGGTCGGCGACGGCGATGGCCTCGTGCACGGTGGGCGCGGCCGCCAAGGCCGAGAAGGCGGCCAGGGCCCGCTCGTCGCCGAAGAGCACGGCGTGGAGCCGGGGCACCACCTCGTCCTTGCGGTGCACGGCCAGGCGCAGGGCCTCGACCTCGGGCCCGCCCACGTCCCGGCGCGACGCCGGCGCCGACCGGCGGGCGGCCGGTGGGTTGCGCCCGCGGGGCGGGGTGGCCCGCAGCCGGTCGGCGTCCACCCGGCACCGGTCGGCCACCTGCATCAGGTACTGGTCCCGCACCAGCTCGTTCGGGTGCTCGGCGATCACGGCGAGAGCCGCCTCTGCCGCCCTGGCCCGGCCCTCCGGCGCCCGCAGGTCGGCGGACCCGAGCACCCGCTCCAGGCGGAAGGCGAGAAAGGGCTGGGCGCCGGCGACGGCCTCGGCCAGGGCGGCCGGGTCCTTGCGGGCCAGGTCCCCGGGGTCGCTGCCGGCGGGCAGGGCGGCCACCGCGATGTCGACCTCGTAGCGGCGCTCCCACTCGTAGAAGCGCTCGGCCGCGGACTGGCCGGCGGCGTCGGCGTCGTAGGCCAGCACGATGCGGCGGGCGAAGTTCTTCAGCATGCGGAAGTGCTCGTCGGCCAGGGCCGTGCCGCAGGTGGCGACGGCCCGGGGCAGGCCGGCGCCGAAGAGCCCGATGACGTCGGTGTAGCCCTCGCACACGATGACCTCGCCCGCGCTCACCACCTCGGCCTTGGCCCAGTTCAACCCGTAGAGCGTCCGGCTCTTTGAGTACACGGGGGTCTCGTGGGAGTTCTTGTACTTGGGCCCCTCGGCCCCGGGCAGGATGCGACCGCCGAACGCCACCGCCGCCCCGGCGGCGTCGAAGATCGGGAACATGACCCGGGACCGGAAGCTGTCCTGCTGCTTGCCCCGGCGGTTGACGATGCCGAGCCCGGTGTCCTTGAGCACGTCGTCGGGCAGGCGCAGGGCCCGGGCCAGGGCGTCCCAGTCGCCCGGCGCCCACCCCAGCTTGAAGGCCCGCACCACGTCGCCGTCGTAGCCCCGCGAGCGCAGGTAGCCCCGCGCCGGCGCCGCGTCGGGCGACGTGAGCAGCCGCTGGTGGTACCACTCCACCGCCCGGGCCAGCGCCTCGGTGAGGCGGGAGCGGCGCTGGCGGTCCTGGCCCTCGCGCGCCTCGTCGTAGCGCAGCTCGATGCCGGCCCGGCTGGCCAACCGCTCCACCGCCTCCACGAAGCCGAGGTGGTCGACCTCGCGCACGAAGGTGATGACGTCGCCCTTGGCCTGGCACCCGAAGCAGTAGTAGAGGCCCTGGTCGGCGTTGATGGAGAACGAGGCCGACTTCTCGGCGTGGAACGGGCAGAGGCCGACCCAGCGCTGCCCGACCCGCTTCAGCGCCAGGTGCTCCGACGCCACCTGCACGAAGTCGGTCGCGGCCCGCACTCGGGCGACGTCCTCCTCGACGATCCCCACGAGCGGGGACGGTACCGCCTCCGGCTGCCGGCGGTGTCGGCGCCGGGTTCTGGTAGCGGGATCGGTCGCCAGGGGGACGGATCCCGCTACCAGTGCGGGATCAGGCCGCGCCGTCGGCCCGCAGGAGGGCCTGGGCCGACGCCAGCCGGGCGATGGGCACGCGGAAGGGCGAGCAGCTCACGTAGTCGAGGCCGGCCTCGACGAACAGGGCGATGGACTCGGGGTCGCCCCCGTGCTCGCCGCACACGCCGAGCTTGAGCCCGGGCTTGGCGTCACGCCCCTGGGCGGCCGCGATCTTCACCAGCTCGCCGACGCCGGGCGGGTCGATCGTCTCGAACGGGTTGCGCTTGAGCAGCCCGTCCTCCAGGTAGACGCTCATGATGCGGCCTTCGATGTCGTCCCGGCTGAACCCGAACACCATCTGGGTGAGGTCGTTGGTGCCGAAGGAGAAGAAGTCGGCCTCCTCGGCCAGCTCGCCGGCGCACAGGGCGGCGCGGGGCGTCTCCACCATGGTGCCGATCTGGACGTCGATGGGCTTCTTCACTCCCCTGGTGGCCTCGGCCACGGCGCCGGCGACCCACGAGCGGGCCAGGCCCAGCTCCTCGCGGCTCACGGTGAGGGGGATCATGATCTCCACCACCGGCTTGCCCTTCTTGGCCACCCGGGCCGCCGCCGCCTCCATGAGGGCCCGCACCTGCATGGCGTAGAGGCCGGGCTTCAGCACACCGAGGCGCACGCCCCGGGTGCCGAGCATGGGGTTGAACTCCTCCCAGTGCCGGGCCGCCTGGTAGAGGACCTTCTCGTCGGCGGACAGGCCGGTGGTGGCCTCCTTGATGGCCAGCTCCTCGGTGGACGGCAGGAACTCGTGCAGCGGCGGGTCGAGCAGGCGGACGGTGACGGGCAGGCCGTCCATGGCCTCGAGGATCTCCTCGAAGTCGGCCTTCTGCACGGCCAGCAACTGCTCCAGCGCGGCCGCCTCGGCCTCGGGCGTGTCGGCCAGGATCATGGCCCGCACCACCGGCAGGCGGTCCTCGCCCAGGAACATGTGCTCGGTACGGCACAGCCCGATCCCCTCGGCGCCGAAGGTGCGGGCGTTGGCCGCGTCGGGGCCGGTGTCGGCGTTGGCGCGCACGGCCATGCGGCCCTTGCGCACCTTGTCGGCCCAGCCGAGGATCGTGGCGAACTGGGGCGGCGGCTCGGCCAGGGTGAGGGCGACCTCGCCCAGCACCACGCTGCCGGTGGTGCCGTCGACGGCGATGACGTCGCCCTCGTTGACCGTGACGGCGCCGGCGGTGAAGGACCTGCCCGCGATGCGCACCGCCTCGGCCCCCACCACCGCCGGCTTGCCCCATCCCCGTGCGACCACGGCGGCGTGGCTCACCAGGCCGCCCCGGGCGGTGAGGATGCCCTCCGCCGCGATCATCCCGTGCACGTCCTCGGGCGACGTCTCGCTGCGGACCAGGATCACCTTCTCGCCTCGGTTGGCGGCGGCCTCGGCGTCGTCGGCCGTGAAGTAGGCCCGGCCCACGGCGCCGCCGGGCGAGGCGGCCAGGCCCTTGGCGATGACGTTCAGGTCCTTGCCGGTGATCTGGGGGTGCAGCACCTGGTCGAGGTGCTCGGCGGTCACCCGCAGCAGCGCCTCCTCGGGCGTGATCTTCCATTTGCGGCCCTTGGTCATGTCGACGGCCATGCGCAGGGCGGCCACGCCGGTGCGCTTGCCCACCCGGGTCTGCAGCATCCACAGCTTGCCCTGGTCGATGGTGAACTCGGTGTCGCACATGTCCCGGTAGTGCGCCTCGAGCCGCTCGAAGATGCCCAGCAGCTCCTTGTGGATCCTGGGGAAGCGGGTTTTCATGGCCGACAGGGGCTCGGTGTTGCGGATGCCGGCCACCACGTCCTCGCCCTGGGCGTTGACGAGGAAGTCGCCGTAGGCGCCGGCCGCCCCGGTGGCCGGGTCGCGGGTGAAGCCGACGCCCGTGCCCGAGTTGTCGTCCCGGTTGCCGAACACCATGGCCTGGACGTTGACGGCCGTGCCCAGGTCGTGGGCGATGCGCTCACGCACCCGGTAGGCGATGGCTCGGGGGCCGTTCCACGAGGCGAAGACGGCCTCGATGGCGCCCCGCAGCTGGGCCCCGGGGTCCTGGGGGAAGGGGGCGCCGGTCTCGCGCTCGACGACCTCCTTCTCCTGCTCCACCAGCTTGCGCAGGGTGGCGGGGGTGATCTCGGAGTCGGCGCCGACGCCGTCGGCCTCCTTGGCCTCGTCCAGCAGGCGGTCGAACTCGTGGCCCTCGATCCCCTGCACGATGCGCCCGTACATGGCCACGAACCGGCGGTAGGAGTCGTAGGCGAAGCGCTCGTCGGTCTGGGCCGCCAGGCCCTCCACCGAGGCGTCGTTGAGCCCAAGGTTGAGCACCGTGTCCATCATCCCCGGCATCGAGAACTTGGCCCCCGACCGCACGCTCACGAGCAGCGGGTCCCTGGCGTCGCCGAGCTTCTTGCCCATCGCCTTCTGCAGCCTCTTGACGTGCTTGTCGACCTCCTTGTCGAGGCCGTCGGGCCAGCCCGCCTCCATGTAGGCCCGGCACGCATCCGTGGTGATGGTGAACCCGGGTGGGACGGGCAGCTTCAGCACCGACGTCATCTCGGCCAGGTTGGCGCCCTTGCCCCCGAGGAGGTCCTTGAGACCCATGGGAGAGGTGCGGTGCTTGTGGTCGAAGGCGAACACGAAAGGCATGGGCGGAGCCTACCGTTCGCCCCTCCACGCCCATCCGGGCACTCCGCGCCATCCTGTGCACGTCCACCTCCGCACGGCGGATGCGAACGTGGCGAGAAACGGGATCAGACGGACAGGCGGGACCCCAGCTCGGCCACCAGCTCGTCGATGGGCACCCGCACCTGCTCCAGGCTGTCCCGCTCCCGGATGGTGACGGCGTCGTCCTCGAGGGTCTCGAAGTCGACGGTGACGCAGTACGGCGTGCCGATCTCGTCCTGGCGCCGGTAGCGCCGGCCGATGGCCTGGGTCTCGTCGTAGTCGGTCATCCAGCGGGGCTGCAGCAGGGCCAGCACCTTGCGGGCGGTGGGCGTGAGGGTGTCCTTCTTGGACAGGGGCAGCACCGCCACCTTGTAGGGCGCCAGCCGGGGGTCGAGGCGCAGCACGGTGCGGGTCTCGTCGTTCACCACGTCGGTGTCGTAGGCGGCGAGGAGGAACGCCATCATGGCCCGGGTGGCGCCGGCGGCCGGCTCGATGACGTGCGGCACGTACCGCTCACCGCTGGCCTGGTCGAAGTACTCGAGCCTCTCGCCCGACGCGGCGGCGTGGGCCGACAGGTCGAAGTCGCCACGGTTGGCGATGCCCTCCAGCTCGCCCCAGCCCCACGGGTAGCGGAACTCCACGTCGGAGGTGGCCGACGAGTAGTGCGACAGCTCCTCCTTGTCGTGGGCGCGCAGCCGCAGCCAGTCCTGGGGGATGCCGAGGCCGAGGTACCAGTTCATGCGCTCGGTGGTCCAGTAGTCGAACCAGGTGCCGGCCTCGGCCGGCGGCACGAAGAACTCGAGCTCCATCTGCTCGAACTCCCGGGTGCGGAACACGAAGTTGCCGGGGGTGATCTCGTTGCGGAACGACTTGCCCATCTGGGCGATGCCGAAGGGCGGCTTCTTGCGCGACGTGTTGAGCACGTTCAGGAAGTTCACGAACATGCCCTGAGCCGTCTCGGGGCGGAAGTAGGCGACGTTGGCGCCCTCCTCGACGGGGCCCACGAACGTCTTGAACATCATGTTGAAGGCCCGGGCCTCGGTGAGGTCGGTGGAGCCGCAGCTCGGGCAGGCGTCCTCGATGTGGTCGGCCCGCCACCGCTCCTTGCAGTTGCGGCAGTCGACCAGGGGGTCGGTGAAGTTGGCCAGGTGGCCCGACGCCTCCCAGACCCGGGGGCTGGACAGGATGGCGGCGTCGATGCCCACCACGTCGTCGCGCAGCTGCACCATCGACCGCCACCACGCCTCCTTGACGTTGCGCAGGAGCAGCACGCCGAGGGGGCCGTAGTCGTAGGTGGAGCGGAAGCCGCCGTAGATCTCGCTCGACGGGAAGACGAACCCGCGCCGCTTGCACAGGTTGACGACGGTCTCCATCAGCTCCGGGGCCGGTTCGGGCATACCGGAGGTTACGCCGGCCCGGCCCCCGACCCGTCGGACGTCGCGGCCGACCGGCCGCGGCGGGCCCGGCGCCGGCGGTCGCGCGGCGTGGCCTTGGACGACCGCTCGGGCGCCGGCGATCCGACGTCGCGCGTGGAGCCGTCGGGCTCCAGCACGTACGTCCCGTCCGGCGCGATCACCAGCAGCCCGCTCGTCCCTCCCGTACGACGCACGTGGGGAACATCGGCGGCTCGCCGGGACGATGAAGCACTTCCGGGCGAATGCATCGAATGGCCTAGTCCGTCGACGACCGCTCCCACGCTGCCGACCACCGCCGGGTGGCGCCGGCGGCGGTGCCGTCCAGCACCCCGAGCGAGCGCAGCCGGCGCTCCAGGTGGTACTCCACCGACCGGCTGGCCAGGTGCTCGAGCTCCACGCCGGCCGGGCCGTGCGGCCGCTCCAGGGCCGCGGCCAGACCCCCGCCCAGGATCTGGCGCAGCAGCGCCAGGGCGTCGGCGGTGATGGGCCCGCCCCGCCGGCACCCCCGGCACAGCGCGCCCCCCTCGCCCATGTCGAATGCCACCAGCTCACCGTCGGCGCCGCAGGTGGCGCACTGGTGGAGCATCGGATGGGCGCCTTCCAGGGAGAGCAGCTTCCAGAAGAAGGCGGCCAGCACCAGGGGCGAATCGGACGCGGCCAGGGCCCGCAGTGCGCCCACCAGCAGCTGGTAGAGCTGGGGGCTGGGCTCGCGCTCCTGGGCCACCTGGTCCACCGCCTCCAGCATGGAGGCGGCCCGGCCCATGCGGTCGAGGTCGTCGCGGATGGGACGGAAGTGGTCGAGCGACTCGGCCTGGGTCACCACGTCCAGCTCCCGGCCCTCGTAGAGCAGCAGGCTGACGTGGCTCAGCGGCTCCAGGCGGGCGCCGAAGCGGCTCTTGGTCTTGCGCACGCCCTTGGCCACGGCCCGCACCTTGCCGTGGCTGCGGGTGACGAGGGTGACGATGCGGTCGGCCTCACCCAGCCGGATGGTGCGCAGCACCACCCCCTGGTCCCGGTAGAGCGCCACCGGTCACACGTCCAGCCCGCCGAAGCGCCGGTCCCGGCGCTGGAACTCGCGCACCGCCTCGAAGAGGTTCTCCCGGCGGAAGTCGGGCCACAGCACGTCCGTGAACACCAGCTCGCTGTAGGCCAGCTCCCACAGGAGGAAGTTGGAGATCCGGAACTCGCCCGAGGTGCGGATGACCAGGTCGGGATCGGGCATCTCGGGGAGGTAGAGGTGGGCCCGGATGGCGCGCTCGTCGACGCGGTCGGCCGGGGTGCCGGCCTCCACCAGGGCCCGCACCGCGTCCACGATCTCGGCCCGCCCGCCGTAGTTGAAGGCGATGGTGAGGGTCATGGTGCGGTTGCGGGCCGTGAGCTCGAGGGCCTCGTCCATGCGCCGGATGAGGCGCCGGGGCACCCGCCAGTCCCGCCGGCCGGCGAAGCGGATGCGCACGCCGCGGTCGTGCAGCTCGTCGCGCCGGCGCAGCAGCAGCGACTCGTTGAACCGCATGAGGTACCGGACCTCGTCGACCGGGCGCTTCCAGTTCTCGGTGGAGAAGGCGTAGACGGTGAGCCACTTCGTGCCGAGCTCCAGCGCCCCCTCCACCGCGTCGAACAGCGCCTCCTCGCCCGCGCTGTGCCCCTCGGTGCGGGGCAGACCGCGCTTCTTGGCCCAGCGGCCGTTGCCGTCCATCACGCAGCCGATGTGGACCGGCACGCGCCCCGGGTCGATGCCGTCGAGCTCCACGGAGCGACGGTACCGCGCCGCCGCCCCTCTGCCCCGGCACCGGCCCCGCGCCGGATTCCGCCGGTCGTCCCAGGGGTACAGCCTCCCCGTGCTCGAACGAGTCCTCTGCCCGCTGGCCCGTCGCTGGAAGTGGGTGGAGACGGCCCTGCGGGTGCAGAAGCGCTTCGAGGAGGTCCACGGCAACTACCTGGGCGCGGCCGTCACGCTGACCGCCTTCCTCTCCCTCTTCCCCCTGCTGCTGGCGGTGGTGGGCATCGTCGGGGTGGTGTCCAGCAACGCCACCGACCTGCCCGGGACCGTGATCGAGCGGCTCGGGATCCAGGACGAGACCACCACCGAGGTCCTCCGGAGGGCCTTCACCACCGCCGAGGACAGCGGCAGGGCCGCCTCGGTGGTGGGCATCGCCGGCCTCCTGTGGTCCGGTCTGGGTCTGGTGGCGGCCATGCAGTTCACCTTCGACTCGGTGTGGCAGGCGCCGGGGAGGGGCCTGAAGGACAAGCTCTACGGGTTCCTCTGGCTGGTGGGGGCCAGCGTCATCTTCCTGGCCTCGTTCGCCGTGACCTTCCTCATCGGCCGCCTGCCCGGTCCGGCCTGGCCCCTCGCCGTGGCGGGCAACCTGATCATCGGCATCCCCCTGTGGCTGTGGACGTTCCAGGCCCTCACCAACCGGGACGTGGGCTGGAGGCCGCAGCTCCCGGGCGCGGTCCTCGGGGCCGTCGGCCTGCAGATCCTGCAGACGCTGGGCGGCATCTACGTGCCGAAGGTGGTGAGCTCGTCCTCTGCGCTGTACGGGTCCATCGGCGTGGTGTTCGCCATCCTGGCCTGGCTGCTGTTCTTCGGGCGGCTGACCGTCTACGCCGTCACCCTCAACGTGGTGCGCTGGGAGGAGGAGCACGGCACGGTGACGGCCGAGATCGAGCTGCCCCGGGTGCCGGGCGGCGTGCCGGTGGCGGCGTCGCGCGCCGGCGAGGAGCTGGCCCGGGACGTCCCCGCCGAGGCCTGACCCGCCGTCCCCTACCCTGCGGGCATGGGTGGCAGCAGCTTCGGGCACGCCTTCCGCGTGACCACGTTCGGCGAGTCCCACGGCCCGGCCGTGGGCGTGGTCGTCGACGGCTGCCCGCCGCTGCTGGACATCTCGGTCGACGAGGTCCAGCACGACCTCGACCGGCGCCGGCCCGGGCAGAGCCGCCTCACCACCCAGCGCCAGGAGGCCGACCGGGCCGAGATCCTGTCGGGGGTCTTCGAGGGCCGGACCCTCGGCACGCCCATCGCCGTGGTGGTCCGCAACCACGACGCCCGGCCGGGGGCCTACGACGCCATGAAGGACGTGTTCCGCCCGTCGCACGCCGACTTCACCACCGAGGCCAAGTACGGGGTGCGGGACTGGCGGGGCGGCGGCCGGGCCAGCGCCCGCGAGACCACGGCGCGGGTGGCGGCGGGCGCCATCGCCCGCAAGCTGCTGCGGGCGGCGGCCGGCATGGAGGTCCTGGCCTGGGTGGAGTCGGTCCACGAGATCCGGGCCGGCGTGGACGACGCCGCCGTCACGGCCGAGGCCGTCGAGGCCACTGCCGTCCGCTGCCCCGACCCCCGGGCGGCCGAGGCCATGGCGGCCGCCATCGACGACGCCCGCCGGCGGGGCGACTCGCTCGGCGGGGTCGTCACCTGCGTGGCCCGCAACGTGCCGCCCGGGTTGGGCGAGCCCGTGTTCGACAAGCTGGAGGCCGACCTGGCCAAGGCCATGCTCTCCCTGCCGGCGGCCAAGGGCTTCGAGATCGGCAGCGGCTTCGCCGGCACCCTGCTCACCGGCCTGGCCCACAACGACCCGTTCGTGCCCGGACCGGGCGGGCGGCCCGTGACCTCGTCCAACCGCTCGGGCGGGGTGCAGGGCGGCATCACCAACGGGGCGCCGGTGGTGGTGCGGGTGGCCTTCAAGCCCACCGCCACCATCGCCCGGGAGCAGGCGACCGTGGACCGTGACGGCAACGCCGTCACCCTGGCGGCCAAGGGCCGCCACGACCCGTGCGTGCTGCCCCGGGCCGTCCCCATCGTGGAGGCCATGGTGTGCCTGGTGCTGGCCGACCACCTGCTGCGCCAGCGGGCGGCGGCGCCGGCGGCGCCGGCGGACGAGGTGGCGACCGAGCGGTGACGAGCGTGGTCAAGTCCAACGACCCGTGCTGGTGCGGCAGCGGCCGCAAGTTCAAGCGCTGCCACCGCGCCGCCGCCGGCCCCGTCCGCCCCGGCCGGGTGAGCGACCGACGCCCCGTGCCGGCCGGGATCGTCCGCCCGTCCTATGCCGAGACGGGCGTGGTGGAGCGATGGGAAGAGCCCACCGTCAAGTCACCGTCGGTCATCGAGCGCATGCGCCGGGCCGGGCGGGAGGCGGCCGACGTGCTGGCTCTGGTGGCGGCCGCGGCCCGGCCCGGCGTGACCACCGACGAGCTGGACCGGCTGTGCCACGACGAGGTCGTCCGGCGGGGCGCCTACCCCAGCCCGCTGAACTACGAGGGCTCGGTGCAGCCGTTCCCGAAGTCGCTGTGCACGTCGGTGAACGAGGTCATCTGCCACGGCATCCCGGACGACCGCCCGCTGGTGGACGGCGACATCGTCAGCCTCGACGTCACCGCCTACCTCGACGGCGTCCACGGCGACACCTGCCTCACCGTGCCCGTGGGCACCGCCGACCCGCTCTCGCTCCGGCTCATCGCCGTCACCCGGGACTGCCTGGCCCGGGCCGTCGACGCCGTGGCGCCGGGCCGCCCGCTCAACGTCGTCGGCCGGGCCATCCAGGAGCACGCCGAGGCCAACGGCTTCGGGGTGGTGCGCCAGTTCGTGGGCCACGGCGTGGGCGAGATGTTCCACAGCGGCTTCTACGTCCCCCACTACTTCGACCCGACCCGCACCGAGCCCATCGAGGCGGGGATGACGTTCACCATCGAGCCCATGATCACGGTGGGATCCTGGCGGGCCCGCATGTGGGACGACGGGTGGACGGCGGTGACGGCCGACGGCCGGCGGGCGGCCCAGTTCGAGCACACCCTGCTGGTCACCGACACGGGAGCCGAGATCCTCACCACCCCCTCGGACCCGGCCACCCACCCCTACTGGTCGCTGGCCTCGTAGGGCTGGTCGGGCGGGCGGGCGGCCCGCATGCCGAGGCGGGCCAGGACCTCGTCGAGGTCCCGCCGCAGGGCCGCCACCTCGGCCTGGAGGACGGCGACCTGGGAGGCGAGGGGCCGGGGCGGCTCGCCCGCCGGCGGCCGGGGCGCGGCGGCCGGCGCGGCCGCATCGGGCCGGGGCTGGGGCCTGCCCTCCGCCGTGGCCCACCGCCACGCCGCCGACGGGGGCGGCGCCGGCAGCAGCGACGCGTCGTCCTCCCCCGCCAGCAGGTGGGCGTAGCGGGCCTCCTTCCTCCCCGGCTCCCGCGGGAGGCGGGCCACCAGGGGCTCGTCCCGGACGGCCAGGATCTCGAGCTCCTCCTCCACGTGGTCCACGCCGGCGAACTCGGCCATGCGCTCGGTGCGGGCCCGCAGCTCCCCCGCCGTCTGCGGCCCCCGCAGGAACAGCACCGCCAGCAGGGCCAGCTGGCGCTCCTCGATGCCCAGCACCTCCTCCAGCACCTGGCGGTACCGGGTGACGGAGCGGCCGTGGGAGGGATGGACGAAGCGCACCAGGCGCTTGTCCTTGAGT
Organism: Actinomycetota bacterium; assembly: GCA_052387235.1. Classification (GTDB taxonomy): domain Bacteria; phylum Actinomycetota; class Acidimicrobiia; order Acidimicrobiales; genus JBQTJJ01. Next base: position 18,990 of record JBQTJJ010000181.1, on the reverse strand, counting down.
ACCGACAGGACCGCCTCGACCTGGCGGTCGGTGTAGGCGACGATCGGGTTGCGGCTCGACGTCTGGTTGCAGGCGGCGACGGTGGCGTTGAGCGTGAGCGGGTACTGCTGGGGCGTGGTGAGCTGCTTCTCCACCAGGGCGCCCACCACACGCAGCTCCTCGGCGGTCAGCTGGAGCACGGCCGCTCCCCTGCCGTCATGTCCCGCACGGCCGGCGAGGCTACCCGGGCGGGCCGGCGGCGGTACGGTCGGCGCGGTGCCGGACGACGACGAGGTGACGGCAGCGCTGGCCCGGGTGCGGTCGGCCCTGCCGGCCGGCGAGGAGCGCCCGGGCCAGGTCGACATGGCCACCGCCGTGGCCCGCGCCATCGCCGAGGAGCGCCACCTCGTGGTCCAGGCCGGCACCGGTACGGGGAAGAGCCTCGGCTACCTGGTCCCCGCCATCCTGTCCGGCCGGCGCGTGGTGGTGGCCACCGCCACCAAGGCCCTGCAGGACCAGCTGGCGGGCAAGGACCTGCCGTTCCTGGCCCGCCACCTGGGAGTCGCCTTCGACTTCGCCGTGCTCAAGGGGCGCTCCAACTACCTGTGCCGCCAGCGCGCCGACGAGGTGGCGGGGGAGGGCGAGGACCAGCTCACGCTGGACGACCTCGACGACGACGTGGGCGAGCTGGGCCGCGAGGTGGTGCGGCTGGTGGACTGGGCCCGCACGTCCCCCACCGGCGACCGGGCCGACCTCGACTTCGAGCCCCGCCCCATGGCCTGGAACGCGGTCAGCGTCTCGGCCCGGGAGTGCCCGGGGGCGGCCCGCTGCCCCAGAGGCGAGACCTGCTTCGCCGAGGCGGCCCGCCGGCGGGCCGAGGGCGCCGGCGTGGTCGTCGTCAACACCCACCTGTACGGGGCCCACCTGGCGAGCGGCGGCCACGTGCTGCCCGAGCACGACGTGGTGGTGTTCGACGAGGCCCACGCCCTCGAGGACGTGGCCGCCGACAGCCTGGGCCTGGAGCTGGGGTCGGGACGGGTGCGGGCCGTGGTCCGCTCGGCCCGGCCGCTGGTGGCGGGCGACGACGCCGCCGCCGTCGACGACCTCGACGCCGCCGCCGTGCGCCTCGAAGAGGCGTGCAGGCCGTGGCGGGACCGCCGGGTCCCGCCCGACCTCGGCACCGACCTGGCCTCGGCCGTCGCCCTCACGGCCGAGCGGGTGGCACGCGTCACGGCGGCCGTGCGCAAGGGCGAGGGCGACACGGCCCGCAAGTCCCGGACCCTGCAGGCGGCCGGCCACCTGGCCGGCGACCTGGCCGTCGCCGCCTCGGCGCCGGCCGGGCACGTGGCCTGGGTCGAGGGCCGCACCGGCGGGCCGGTGCTGCGGGTGGTGCCGGTGGACGTGGGGTCGCTGCTGGCCGACCGGCTCTGGGGCGGGGTGACGGCCGTCCTCACCAGCGCCACCGTCCCGCCCCACCTGGCCCGGCGCCTCGGCATCGAGGCCGGCCGCTGCGACGAGATGGACGTGGGCAGCCCCTTCCCCCACGAGCGCAACGGCCTGCTCTACTGCGCCGCCCACCTCCCCGACCCCCGCCGGCCCGACCACCAGGCCGCCCTCCACGACGAGTTGGAGGCCCTGGTGCGGGCCGCCGGCGGCCGCACCCTCGGCCTGTTCACGAGCTGGCGGGCCATGACCGCCGCCGTCGAGGCCCTCCGGCCCCGGCTGCCCTGGAAGGTGCTGGCCCAGGGCGACCTGCCCAAGCCGGCGCTCATCGAGGCCTTCGCCTCCGACGAGCAGGCGTGCCTGTTCGCCACCATGGGCAACTGGCAGGGCATCGACGTCCCCGGCCCGTCGCTCTCACTCGTCACCATCGACCGCCTCCCCTTCCCCCGGCCCGACGAGCCCCTCATGCAGGCCCGCCGGGAGCAGGCCGGCCCCCGGGCCTTCTCCCTGATCGACCTGCCCCGCACCGCCACCCTCCTGGCCCAGGGCGCCGGCCGCCTCATCCGCACCGCCACCGACCGGGGCGTGGTGGCCGTCCTCGACCCCCGCCTCGCCACCGCCGGCTACCGCTGGGACCTGGTGCGGGCCCTCCCCCCCATGCGCCGCACCCGCCACCGCGCCGACGTCGAGGCCTTCCTCGCCGAATCCCCCACGCCCGAGTAAATAGCTCGCCAAAATGGCGAGCTATTTACTCGGGAGTGTCAAGATCGGTCAGTAGCCGAGGCGCTCCAGGGCCTTGGCGTGGCGCTGCCAGTCCTTGTCGACCTTGACGAACAGCTCGAGGTAGGCGCCGGCCGGGAGCTGCTCGCGCACGCGGGTGCCGACCTCCTTGAGGACCGAGCCGCCCCTGCCGATCACGATGCCCTTCTGGGAGTCCCGCTCCACCAGGATCTCGCACCGGATGCGCGGCCACTCCCACTCGGTGACCTGGCAGGCGATGGAGTGGGGCAGCTCGTCCCGGGCCACGGCCAGCAGCTGCTCCCGCACCAGCTCGCCCACCCAGAACGCCTCGGGGACGTCGGTGACCACGTCGTCGGGGTAGTACTGCGGGCCCTCGGGCAGGCGGGCGACCACGCCCTCCACCAGGGCGTCGACGCCCTCACCGGTGGCGGCCGAGACCGGGAAGTACTCGGCCCGCTCCAGGGTGCCGGCGGCGGTGAGCTGGGCCAGGACCTCGGCCCGGGAGGCGAGGTCGATCTTGTTCACCACCACGACGGCGTCGGCCGGCAGGCGGGAGGCCACGAAGCGGTCGCCGCCGCCGAGGGGCGCGGTGGCGTCGATCACGAAGACCACCACGTCGACGTCGCCCACCGCCTGCACCGCGGTGTCGTTGAGGCGCCGGCCGAGGAGGGTGTGGGGCTTGTGCACGCCGGGGGTGTCGACGAAGACGACCTGGGCGCCGGGCCGGTTGAGCACGCCCCGCACCTGGTTCCGGGTGGTCTGGGGCTTGTCGGAGACGATCGACACCTTGGTGCCGAGGATGCGGTTGACCAGCGTCGACTTCCCCACGTTGGGCCGCCCCATGACGGCCACGAACCCCGAGCGCACGGGCCCGCTACTCGGTGGACGCTGAGGCGCGCTCGACCTTGGCGATGCGGACCCGGCCGATGCGCCGGCCCTGCACCCGCTCGGCCATGAGGCGGTGGCCGTCGACCTCCACCGTCTCGCCCTCGGTGGGCACGTGGCCCAGGAGGTTGAACACCAGGCCGCCGACGCTGTCCCAGTCGCCGGTGGGGAGGTCGGCGTTGAGCAGGTCGTTGACCTCGTCGATGGGCATGCGGGCGTTGACCCGGACCTCGCCGTTGCCGAGGTCCTCGACCGGCGGCTCCTCCACGTCGAACTCGTCGACGATCTCTCCCACCAGCTCCTCGATGAGGTCCTCGAGGGTGACGAGGCCGGCGGTGCCGCCGTACTCGTCCACCACGATGGCGATGTGGAACTTGTCGCGCTGCATCTCCCGCAGCAGCTCGGTGACCCGCTTGGTCTCCGGCACGAAGTGGGCCTCGCGCACCAGGTTGCGCACCTCGTCGGTGCCCCGGCTCTCGCGATCGGCCCGCACCAGGTCCTTCAGGAAGACGATGCCTATGACGTCGTCGATGCCCTGGTCGTAGGCCGGGAGCCGGGAGAACCCGGCGGCGATGGCCACCTCCAGCACGTCGGACACCCGGTCCTTGCCCTCGACCGCCGCCATGTCGGGACGGGGGACCATGACCTCCCGGACCACGGTGTCGCCGAACTCGATGATGGAGTGGATGAGGCGGCGCTCGTCGTGCTCGATGACCTCGTCCTCGGTGGCGACGTCAACGGTGGCCAGCAGCTCCTCCTCCGACACGAACGGGCCCTGTTTGAGGCCCTTGCCCGGCAGGATCAGGTTGGACAGCCCGATGAGGCCCCGGGCCAGGAGCCGGATGGGCAGCAGGTTGGTGAGGAACGAGACGAGCGGCGCCGACAGCAGAGCGGCCCGCTCCGGGTGCTGCACGGCCCACGTCTTCGGGGCCGACTCGGCCAGCACGAAGATGACGACGACCTCGAAGAACACGGCCACCGCCACACCGAGCGCGCCGAAGAGCTGCTCGGCCAGCACTCCCACCAGGGTGGCCACCACCAGATGGCACACCAGCACCAGCAGCAGCACCGGGTTGAGGAAGCGCTCGGGGTGCTCCACCAGCCGGGCCAGCTTGTGGGCGCCCTTCCTGCCCTCCTCCTCCATGGTGATGGCCTTGATCCGGGAGATGCGGGTGAGGCTCGTCTCGGACATGGCGAAGAACCCGGCCAGCAGGATCAGGGCCCCTATCGCGACCAGCATCAGCGTCTGGCCGGTGGTCACGTCGCCTGCTCCGCCTGCGGCCCGCCGGCCGGCGCCCGGTGGAAGCGGCCGAGCAGCTCCTGCTCCCGTTGCTCCATCACCTGCGCCTCCTCGTCGTCGACGTGATCCATGCCCATGAGGTGGAGGATCCCGTGCACGACCAGGAGGGCGATCTCGTCGTCGGCCGGCGTGCCGGACTCGGCCGCGTTGCGCAGCGCCACCGTGGGGCAGATCACCACGTCGCCCAGCAGGGTGGGCAGCTCCGACGGCTCCACCGGGACCCAGCCCGGCCCGCTTCCCCCCGAGTCCGGGGAGCGGCCGCCCTCGGCCGGCTCCTCGTCGATGGGGAAGGCGAGCACGTCGGTGGGGCCGTCCTTGCCGGCGAAGCGCTTGTTCAGGTCGGACATGGCCTGCTCGTCGACGAACAACAGCGACAGCTCGGCCTCGCCCCGGACGCCCTCGGCCTCGAGCACGGCGCGGGCCAGCCGCACCCAGCGCAGGGTGTCGACGACAGAAGCGGACTGCTCATCGGCGGCGAAGACCTCGACGGACATCAGGGGCCCGTTACGCCTCGGCCCGCTCGTAGGCCGTCACGATGTCCTGCACGATCTTGTGGCGGACCACGTCGCGCCGGGTGAGGCGCACGAAGGCAAGGCCGTCGATGCCGCCCAGGATCTCCTCCAGCCCCACCAGGCCGGACTTGCCGCCGGCCACGTCGACCTGGGTGACGTCGCCGGTGACCACGGCCCGGGACCCGAACCCGATGCGGGTGAGGAACATCTTCATCTGCTCCGGCGTGGTGTTCTGGGCCTCGTCGAGGATGATGAAGCTGCGGTTCAGCGTACGGCCCCGCATGAACGCCAGCGGGGCCACCTCGATGGCGCCCTTGTCCATGAGGCGGGGCATGGCGTCGGTGCCGAGCATGTCGAACAGGGCGTCGTAGAGCGGGCGCAGGTAGGGGTCGACCTTCTCCATGAGGGTGCCGGGCAGGAAGCCCAGCCGCTCCCCGGCCTCCACCGCCGGCCGGGTGAGGATGATGCGCTCGACCTGCTTGGCCTGCAGGGCCTGCACGGCCAGGGCCACGGCCAGGTACGACTTGCCGGTGCCGGCCGGGCCGATGCCGAAGGTGATCACGTTGGCGGCGATGGCGTCGGTGTAGGACTTCTGGCCGGCCGTCTTGGGGCGCACCGTGCGGCCCCGGGCCGAGCGCAGCACCTCGGCCGTGAGCACCTCCGACGGCCGCTCGTCGGCCTTGACCATGTCGATGGTGCGGGCAACGTTCACCAGGTCGAGGAACTGGCCCTGCTCCAGCAGCACCACCAGCTCCTCGAACAGCTTGCCGACCCGCTCCGCGTCCTCGCCGTCGATGCTGATCTCGTTGCCGCGCGCGTGGATGGTGGTCCCGCCGAAGGACTCCTCGATGAGACGCAGCAACTCGTCGCGCTGGCCGAGCAGACCGACCATGAGGTGGTTGCCGGGAACGAGGATCTTGACCTGGGTGGATGACAAAGGAGCTCGAGGCCAGCGTACGTCAGCCGGGCGGCCAGCCGAGGCGCCGGCCCCCGAGGACGTGCAGGTGCAGGTGGGGCACCGAGTTGGAGGCGTCCTCGCCCACGTTGCACACGAGGCGGTACCCGGACTCGTGCACGCCCTCGCGCCGGGCCACCTCCTGGGCCGTGGCCACCATGTCCGCCAGTAGGTCGCCGTCGCCGGCGCCCACGGCGGCGGCGTCTGCGATGTGGCGGCGGGGCACCACCAGGACGTGGGTGGGCGCGCCGGGCTGGATGTCGCGGAAGGCGTAGGTGGTCCCGGTGGAGGCCACCTCCTCGGAGGGCACGTCCCCGGCGACGATCTTGCAGAACAGGCAGTCGTCGGTCACTGCCGCGACGCTAGCGTCGGGCCCGGTGGCGCACATGGACGACGTCGACGTCCTGCTGGCCGACCTGGCCCGCTGGAGCTCCGACGCCGCGGTGGAGGAGGCGGCCCGGTCCCGGATCCGCGAGCGGTGGCTGCGCCGGCAGGCCGAGGAGGACGCCCGCTTCGCCGGCGTGGCCCTCGACCTGTCGGAGAGCGGCGCCGGCGTGGCCGTGCGGACCACCGCCGGGCACACCCTGCAGGGCAGGATCGCCACCGTGGCCCGCGACTTCTGCGTGCTCCGCCACGACGGCGGGACCGCCACCCTGGTGGCCTTCAGCGCCGTCGTCACCCTGCGGCCGGAGCAGGGCTACCGGGCCGCCGACGCGGCGTCGTCCGATCGGGCCGCGCCGGTGGACGCCGGGCTGGCCGACGTGCTGGCCGGGCTGGCGGGCGAGCGCCCGCGGGTGCGCATCGTGGCGGACGGGGGGGGCGAGGCCCTGACCGGGGAGCTGCGGGCGGTGGGGGCCGACGTGGCCACGCTGCGCCTCCACGCCGGCGCCGGGGGCACGATCTACGTGCACCTCGGGGCGGTGCGGGAGGTGACCCTGCTCGGCTGACGCCGGCTCAGCGGGCCGGTTCCTTGCGGGGCTCGGGGTAGAGGTGCTCGAGCGCGCCGGGCTCGATGCGGGCGTTCTCGATGAACGCCTCGACGTCGCTCTCCTTCAGCCGGATGACCCGGCCCAGCTTGTACGCCGCGATCTGCCCCTCGTCGATGAACCGGTAGAGGGTGCGCAGCGTGACGCCCAGGCGCTCCGAGGTGTCACGGGTGCTCATCCAGCGGATGGGGTCGGCCATGGCCAGACTCTACCCTTCCCGACGCTTTCTGGCTACCCTCATGGCGTCTCGTTCCGGCCCTTAAGCTCGGCGCCGGCGGAGCGTTCCCGGTTCCGGGAAGCCTGACTTCCGCATGGCGAACGTCAGCCTTCCCGGAATCAGGAGCGGGGGGCGGCGGGCGGCGGGGGCGGGGCCGACACCGCGACCTGGTCGCAGCCGTCGGGGCCCCGGACGACCGTGGCCTCGCCGGCGGTGGGGTGGCGGCCGGCGTCGGTGCCGGCCAGGGCCGGGCCCTGGCCGGCCCAGGCCGGGAAGATGAAGACCTGGCCGGTCGCGGGGCGGTAGAGGGCCGGGGTGTCGCGGCGGTCGCAGTCCCAGTCACCGAGGAGCAGGACGTCGCCGGGCCGGCCGAGGTGGTAGCGGATGCCGGCGGCCTCGACCACGTTGCCCCGCCACGAGACGGCGGTGTCGCAGCCGTCGCCGTCCAGATCGCCGCTGAGGGGGGTGGCGATGGGATCACAGGCGGCGCCGGCCGGTCGGGTGGCGGCCACGGTGACGGCCTCCGGGCGCTGCGGTCCGGGGCCCGCGCCGGCGGCCAGCGTGCCGGCCGCCACGAGGACGGCCGCCACCCCCACCACCAGCGGCGCGGTCCGGGCCAGGCGCGGCCGGCGGTGGCCCGAGGGTGAGGGAGGGGGCCCGGCCGGTCGTGGGGGGCGGGGCCCGAAGGACCGGGTGGGTCGACGGATCGGGTGCTCCGGCTCGTCGGGGCCGGACGGGTCCGAGGTCCCGGCGGGGCCCGCCGGCGGTTCAGGCGGAACGGTGAGAGGGGCGCTGGTGGGCGGCGGCGGTCGGTAGCAGGACGGATGCCGGGGGTCGACGGCCGGGCCTGGGGGCGGGAGGGGTGGCGGCGGGTGGCCGGCCGGGTGGGATGCGGCGGCGGCGGGGCCGGCGGGGTGGGCGGGGTGGGATGCGGCGGCGGGGCCGGGTGGCGGGAGGGGCGCCGGCGGTCGTCTGCCGGCGGGGTGGGATGCGGGCGAACCCTCGGCGCCACGGGTCGTGGGGTCGGCCGGGGCGAGGGGGCTGCGGGCATGGGGCACGGCGGCGCGGAGGGCGGAGCCGAAGGCGGCAGCGGTGGCGAACCGGTCGTCGGGATGGCGGGCCAGCGCCCGCTCGACGGCGGCGGCCAGCGGGGCCGGGGTGCCGGGGGCGGCCGACGCCAGCGGGTCGAATGCGCCGGCGGCCGCAGCTGCGAGGACGGCGCCGGCGGTGGCGCCCTCGAAGGGCGGGCGACCGGCGAGCATCTCGTAGCAGACGGCGCCGAGGCTGTAGACGTCGCTGCGCTCGTCGGGACCCCGACCGCCGGCGACGGCCGGGTCGAAGTACTCGGCCGTGCCCGACGGGCGGGCCGGCGGCCGGCCGCCGGCGGGGGAGGCGGCCCGCCGGGCCAGGCCGAAGTCGCAGAGCAGCGGCTCCCCGTCGGACGTGAACAGGACGTTGGCCGGCTTCACGTCGCAGTGCACCAGGCCCCGGCGGTGGGCCGAGGCCAGGGCGTCGGCGAGCGGGGCGGCCACGGCCACCACCTCGCCGGCGCTGAGCCAGCCCCGCCGGCGGAGGAGGGCCTCCAACGACCCCCCAGGGGCGTACTGCATGGCGATGGCCACGCCGTCGCCGTCCGGGACGAGGTCGAGGATCCGGACGATGTGAGGGTGGTCCAGCGCGGCCAGCGCCTCGGCCTCGGAGCGCAGGGCGGCGGCCAGGCCGGGCCCGCCCCGGGGCACCCGCTTCAGCGCCACCACCCGACCGGCCCAGCCGGCCCGACGGGCCCGGTGCACCGAGCCCATGGCGCCCCGCCCGAGGGCGGCCTCCACCACGTAGCCCGGGAGCCCGGGGGAGGGCCCCTTCACCGACCCGGCCCGGCGGACACGGTGCGGACCTCAGGGCTCCGGCCGGTCGGCACCACCGTCACCGGGCCCGGCCCGGCGGACACGGTGCGGACGTCAGGGCTCCGGCCAGCCGGCATCGGCGTCACCGGGCCCGGCCGGTCGGCATCGGCGCCGGGGCCCCGGCCGGTGGGCGTCGGCCTAACCGGGCCCGGCCGGCCGGCATCGGCATCAGGGCCCCGGCCGGTCGGCACCGCCGCCACCGGGCCCGGCGAACCGGCGTGGCGTTGGGCGCCGGCGGCCGCCTGCACCAGCTCGACCGACCCCTCGTACACCAGGTAGCCCCGCCCGGCCGGATAGCGGGCCGGCCCCCGGCGGGGCAGGACGGTGTGCCACAGGTCGCCGTCGAGGTCGAGGTGGGGCCGCAGGGCCAGGCCCTGGCGGCTTCGCCGCACGTGGGTCACCCAGTGCCCGTAGGCCGTGCGCAGGGCGTCGGCCCGGCCTGCCGCGACCACGTGCACGTCGGGCCGGCGGGCCCCGAACAGGGCCTCGAAGGCGCCGGCCGCGCCGTCGACGGTGTCGGCGTCGTCGACCAGGACGACCTGGGGCCCGGAGGCGGCGAGCACGGCTTCGAGGGCGGGGCCGACGCCGGCGGGGTCGGTGACGAGCGCCGACACCCCGGGCGCCTCCCGCAGCGGCGAGCGGCGGGGGGCGACGGCCCAGACGCCGGCATCGGGACGGGCCGCGTGCACCACCCTGGCGACCGCGCACAGCACCGTGCTCTTGCCCGACCGGGCCGGTCCGGCGACGAGGACGTGGTCCCCCTCGCCCAGCCGGAAGCCGACGGGGGCCAGCTCGGCGTCGCCGACCGCGACCGGCACGAACCACTCCGGCCCGTCGAGCCGGGCGAGCCCGATGATGCCGGCCACGTCCACCACCTCCGGCAGCACCGCGATCGAGGCCGGTGCCGTGCACGGCGGCGGGACCGACAGGGCCATGTCGGCCACCGCCGCGGCCAGCTCGTCGAGCCCGCCCGGCGCGGGGAGGGCGACCTGCACCTCGCAGCGGCTGGTCACGTCGACGGCCCGGCCCGCCGGCCTGCGCCGTCCCGGCGCCACCGCCAGCCCGAAGGCGGTGGCGTCGTAAGGATCGGCCAGGCGGAACACCAGCCGCTCCGGGAACAGCGCGCCCAGCGCCACCGGGACGGCACCGGGCCGGTCGACGCCGGCCACCGCGACCATCCCGAGGGCGGGGCCGTCGGCCAGCACCCGGGCCAGGTCGTCGCGCACGGCCATCCCGGGCACGTCGTCGAAGGCGGCGCACAGCCCGCCCAGGCTGTCGACGAGCAGCACGACGGCGGGCCGCCGGCCGGGCCGGCCCGAAGCCACCGCGTCCCGGCGCCGCTCCAGCTCGGCCCGGAGGGTGCGCACGAGACGCTCCTGGCGCTCGCGCTCGCCGGCAACCACGACCGCGCCCACCTGGGGCAGCGCCGCCAGCGGGGCCAGGGCGCCGGCGCCGAAGTCGAGCACGTACACGTGCGAGCCGGCGCCGCCCGGCCCCGCCACCAGGGCGAGGGCCAGCGAGGCCAGGGCCGTGCTCGTGCCGCTGCCGGCCACGCCGCACAGCAGGAGGTTGCCGGCCGCCGGCGCCCACGAGTACGGCACCTGGCGCTGGCGATGGGGCTCGTCGGCCAGGCCCACGGCCCCGGCCGGCAGGTCCCGCAGCAGGACGGCGGACGGAAGGGGCTCGAGCCACGGCCGGCGGGGCGGCCTCCCGCCCTCGGCCCGGGCCGCGTCGCGGGCGGCGCCGACCAGGCGGGCCAGGTCGGTGGGCGCGCCGTCGTCCACCCCGCTCGCACCAGGCCCGCCCGGACCGGGCCAGGCGCCGACCCCCGCGTCCTGCGGGCCGGCAGGAGCAGCGGCAGGCGTGGCGAACCCGAACGGCCCTGCCCGCACCACCGAGCCGGCGCCCGAGGGGCCGGCCGCGCTCACCAGAGCGGCCTGGAACGCCACGACCTCCGCCGACCCGAGGCGGACGAAGCCCCGGCCCGCCACCCGGCGGTCGAGGCCAGCGGCGGCGGGCGTGCCGAGCACGTCGGTGGAGTCGGGGACGTCCTGCACCCGCAGTGCGATGCGCAGGTTGGTGTTGGCCCGGATGCTGTCGCTCACCGCTCCCGACGGACGCTGGGTGGCCAGCACGAGGTGCACCCCGAGGCTGCGGCCCCGCTGGGCGATGCCCACCAGCGAGTCCATGAAGTCGGGCAGCTCGGCGGCCAGGGTGGCGAACTCGTCGATCACCACCACCAGCCGGGGCAACGGCGCCAGCGGCGCGCCGGACGCCCGGCCGGCCGCGTACTCGCACAGATCGGCGGCGCCGGCCTCCGCCAGCACCGTCTCCCGATGGCGCAGCTCCGCCTCCAGCGACCGCAGGGCCCGCTCGCCGAGGTGCTCGTCGAGGTCGGTGACCATCCCAACCACGTGGGGCAGGCGGGCACACCCGGCGAAGGCGCTGCCGCCCTTGTAGTCGACCAGCACGAAGGTGAGCTGGTCCGGCCCGTACGCGGTGGCGAGCGACGCCACGAGGGTGCGGAGCAACTCGCTCTTCCCCGAACCGGTGGTGCCTGCGACCAGGGCGTGCGGGCCGTCGGCCACCAGGTCCAGGACGAGCGGCCCCTCCCCCGCCGCGCCCACCACCGCCGCCAGCGACGAGGCCGACGACGACGCCCGCCACCGCCGGCGCAACGCCTCGGCGCTGACCTGGTCGAGCCCGAGCAGGCCGAGCAGCGGCACCGACGCCGGCAGGTGGCCGCCGGCGTCGGCGGCTTCCGGATCCTCGAGACGGGCCAGCGAGCGGGCGCAGGCCCGGGCCAGCGGCTCCGGGACGCCGGCGACGAGCAACCGGTCCACGGACGACGCGGCGCCGGTCTCGTGCAGGCGGGCCGCGCCGTCCTCGCCCTCCAGCTCCACCACAGCGGTGCACGTGGCCGGCAGGCGGGAGGCACTCGGGGCCACCACGACGGCGCCGACCCCGCCGGCCGCCAGCAGATCCCGGACGGCGGCGCACCGGCCCTCGGTGAAGCCCTCACCGTCCACGACGGCCAGCAGCGCCGGACCACCGTCCGCGCCACGCCAGCCCACCGCCACCGCCTCGGCGCCCTCCCGCCCGGCGGCTTGCAGGCCGGCGGTGTGCGGGAGCCACTTGGCCCAGTCCCAGCCCGACGCGGACGCGTGGTCGGCGAGGACGGCGATGCGCAGGTCGGCGGGGCCGTGGTGGACGGCGGCCTGGCACACCAGACTGCGCACGAGCGCCGCCGCCGCCGGCCGCGGCCCCACCACGCCCAGGGCCCGCCCCGGTCCCACGTCGACCTCCACCGGCACCCGGCGCAGCACCCCGCTCGACGCCAGCGCGGCGCCCGCCTCGGGCAGGCGCGTGCCCGGGCCTTCGGCCAGCGGCGCCTGCCATGACGCGTCGGCCAGCCCCAGGCGCAACCGCAGGAACTCGGGCGCCGTCCGGCGCCGCTCCCACACCCGCGTGTCCGGCCCCTCGGCCCGGCCCAGCACCTCGGCCGGATCCGGGAGCAGGAGGCGCCGGCGGTCGACCTCCTCCTCCGCGGCCCGGGCCAGGCCGGCGGCGAAGGCGGCCAGGTCGGCGGCCCGGCGCCGGCCGTTGGCCTCCCGCTCCCGGGCCACGCGCCGGCGGTCCTCCCACCACGTGCCCACCGTGACCACGGGGCCGAAGACGGCGAAGGCGGCCATGACCGGCTCGAACACCACGGCCATGACGGCGCCCAGGACGAGCGGCGCCAGCAGCATGGCCCAGCTGAAGCGGGCGGCCGGCGCCGGCTCGGGCGGCAGGACCGGGACCGCCACCGCAGCCGGGCCCGGAGGCGGGGCGGCGCGGGGCGGACGGTTGAACGGGGCCGTACCCGTCCCGACCCCCGGCGCCCCCAGTGGAGCGACGGGGCCGGCGCCGGCCGGCACGACCCGGGCCTGCACGGCGCCGAGCTCGAGCAGATGGCCCGGCCCCACCGCCGCCGGCGCGGTGACGAAGACCCCGTCGACGCGGGTGCCGTTGGTGGAGCCGAGGTCCTCCACCACGAACGTCCCGGCGCCGGCCACCGACAGCCGGGCGTGGCGGGCGGACACGGTGGGATGGTCGGGCACGGCGTCGCCATGCCGCCCCACCACCACCGAGCCGGGCGGGAGGGGGAGGCGGGCGCCGGCGCATGTGCCTCCCACCAGCCGCAGTTCGGCGACCGGTGCCCCGGGCGCCGGCGCCGGGGGCGTGCGCGCCAGCCGCAGCACGTCGCCCTGGCGGATGCCGGCGCCGGCCAGCGGGACCTCGGGGCCCAGGAGACGGTCCCCAACCACGATCCCCGTGCCGGGGGCGACACGGCCACCGGCCAGCGCCTCGGCCAGCTGGGCCACGACCACGCCGGCCCCCGCCGGAACGTGCACCTCGACGTCGAGCTCGACCTCCCCGACCCGCAGGACCACGTGCATCACACCGCTCCCGACCCGCGCTCGCCCCGCCCCGGCGCCGGCGCCGGCGGGAGCCCCGGCGAGGGCGGGAGCGGGAGTGCGGAGGGCCGACGTGCGTGCCGGACCCCCGGGTGGGCGACGGCCCGCCCCGCCGCCGCCGGCGGGAGCGCGGGGGGCGTGCTCCCGGCCCGGAAGCCCGGGTCGGCGGCGGCGGGGGCGGGGGGCATGGCGACCGGGCTCAGGCGGTGGCCGGGTCGGCGGCGGCGGCGGGGGGGGCGGGGGTGGGGGGCATGGCGACCGGGCTCAGGCGGTGGCGGTCTGGATGGCCTGGCGCCGGTTGCGGACGACAGCGGCGTTCTCGCCCAGGGCCTCCTGCAGGCGGGTGAGCGAGGCCACGAACGAGCCGTTCCACTCCGATCGGAACCGGTCGGCGGCCGGGCCGGTCCAGGTGGTGCTGCCCACGACGGCCGAGATGCGCCGCTGCAGCTCACCCACGGCCTGGGCGTCGGTGGTGAACTGCTGCTCGAGGGTCTGCATCTGCTCGAGGCTGCCGCCGACCATGTTGGACATCGTTGGGTCTCCTTCCGGGAGGGTCGCCGACTGTCTAACATGAGATTCATCGAAAAACAAGGATTGACACTCATTGACGCTGTCGACTAACGATGGCCCATGAGACAGACCTGGACGGCGTCGGAGCCGGGGGCGTGCGTAGTGTTGGCCGCCGATGGCTGATCTCGGCCTGCGGCCCGCCCCCACCGTCGCCGGTCCCGGCACGAACGGGGCCCGTCCGCTGCGCCGGCGCCGGGCCCTCCCCGGTGGCCGGGCCGTGGTGGGCGGCTTCCTCGTGGCCCTGGCCGCGGTGGGCATCTTCGCCGGCTACAGCACCGCCACCGCCGACACCCGGGAGCCGTGGCTGGTGGCCCGCCGGGACCTGCCCCTCGGCCACCGCATCACCCGCGCCGACCTCGCCACCCTCCCCATCGACCTCCCTGGCCCGCTGCGCTCCCGCTCCTACCGCGACCCCCGCCAGCTGGTGGGCTCGGTCGTCATCGGGCCGGTGGCCAAGGGGGAGCTGCTCCAGTCCAGCGACGTGCTGGCCGGCGCCGGCGCGGCCGGCGCCGAGCGCCAGATCTCGTTCCCCGTCGAGTCGGCCCGCGCCGTCGACGGGCGGCTCCGCAAGGGCGAGTTCGTGGACGTGCTGGCCACCTACGGCACCGGCGCCGAGGGCTACACGGTCGTGGTCGTCCGCTCGGCCCGGGTCGCCGACCGCCACGAGTCGCGCTCGTCCCTGGCCGGCAGCGGCGACGAGGTCGTCACGCTGGCCGTGCCCACCACCGCCGACACCCTGGCCGTCGCCCACGCCGTCGACGCCGGCACCGTGACCCTCGTGCGGGCGTCGGCTCCGGCGCCGGCCGGCGCCGCCGCCCCGCCCCCCACCTACACCGCCCCCGCTCCCCCCGCCGCCGGCGCCGGCTGACGGCGGTGACCACCGAGCGCTACGTCGTGCTGGGCCTGGCCCAGGCCCGTTCGGCCTGGTTCCGGTCGGTGGCCCAGTGGGCCAACTCCGGCACCATCCCGGCCGAGTTCGTGAAGTGCGTGTCCGGCGAGGAGCTGCGGGCCCGGCTGGCCTCGGGGCGCCCGTTCTCGGCCGTGCTGGTCGACGCCGGCCTGCCCGCCCTCGACCGGGACCTGGTCGACACGGCCCGGGACGTGGGCTGCGCCACCATCGCCGTCGACGATCGCCGGGGCCGGCGGGACTGGGCCGCCCTCGGCGTGGTCGCCGCGCTGCCCGACTTCCTCGACCCCAAGGCCCTGGTCGACGTGCTGCGGGAGCACGCGGCGCTGGTCGGGCGGGGCGACGTCGTGCCCGGCGACCCCACCACCGCCGGCGCCCCCGGGACCCGGGGCCGGGTGGCGGCGGTGTGCGGCCCGGGCGGCACCGGCGTCTCCACCGTCGCCGTGGCCCTGGCCCAGGGGCTGGCCGGCGACGCCGCGGCCGAGGGTCCGGTGCTGCTGGCCGACCTGGCCCTGCAGGCCGAGCAGGCCATGCTCCACGACGCCCGCGACGTCGTCCCCGGCGTGCAGGAGCTGGTGGAGGCGCACCGGTCCCGGCGGGTGCCGGCGGAAGAGGTGCGGGCCTACGCCTTCGACGTGGAGGAGCGGGGCTACCAGCTGCTCCTGGGGCTGCGGCGGGCCCGGTCGTGGGCCGCCATCCGGCCGCGGGCCTTCGAGGCCGCCTTCGACTCCCTCCTCGCCGCCTACCGGGTGGTGGTGTGCGACGTCGACGCCGACCTCGAGGGCGAGGACGAGGGCGGGTCCATGGAGGTGGAGGAGCGCCACGTGATGAGCCGCACCGCCGCCCTGCGGGCCGACGCCGTCTTCGCCGTCGGCCTCCCCGGCATGAAGGGCACCCACTCCCTCGTGCGGGTGCTCAACGAGCTGCGCGGGATCGGCGTGGCGCCGGGCCGGGTGGTGCCGGTGGTCAACCGGGCGCCCCGCGGCGGGCGGGCCCGGTCCGAGATCACGGCCACCCTGGCCCGGCTCACGGCCAACGGCGGCCCGCCCTTCAGCCCCCCCGTGTACCTGCCGGAGCGCCGGGTGGAGGAGCCGATGCTCGACGGCGTGCGCCTGCCCGCCACCCTCGCCGCCCCGCTCACCGGCGCCTTCGCGGCCGTGGTCGCCGGCGCCGGCCGGGCACCGGCGCCGTCCGTCCACGGGCCCGAGCTGGTACGCCCGGGGTCGCTCGGATCGTGGTCGGGCGAAGCCGAGGAGGCGGCGCTGGGCTGAGTCCCGGCCCGCCGCCGGCCAGGCGGAGGTCGTCCGGACGACCGGGACGGGGATCGCCATCGCGCCTGCCCCGAAGTGACAGGATGGACCGGTGCCGCCGCCGTTCCGCGTCCCGCCCCGTGCCGGCGCGGCCGTCGGGCTGCTGGCGGCGGTGATCCTCGGACTGCTCGTCGGTGGTGTCACGGGCGTCGCCATCCACGAGGGCGGCGACGACGAGACGGCAGCGCCCACGACCACGACCACCACCACGACCAGCGGGGCCGACGCCACCTCCACCACCGCAGCCACCACCACCTCGTCCACCACCACCTCGTCCACCGGAGCCCCGGGCGGGGCGGGCCCGGGCACCGCCGCTCCCGGCTCGCCGGGGACCGGCGCGACCACCACGACCACGAGCTCCACCGGCACCGCCACCCCCCCCACCACCACCGCACGGGGGGGCGCGGAGCCCACCCTGGCCCACACCGGCGGGCCCGCCGACCTCCTCCTCCTGCTGGGCCTGGCCTCCGGCGGCCTGGGCCTGGCCACCAGGCGCACCCGCAGCTGCGCCCGGCGGGGCTGAGCAGCCGGGGCCGACCCGGCCGGCTCCCCCGCCATGCGCATCACCGCCATCGAGCTGCGGCGGGTCCGGCTTCCCTTCCTCCGCCCGCTGCGCACCGCCCTCGGCGAGCACTCGGTCCGCGACGTCCTGCTGGTGCGGGTCGCCACCCCCGAGGCCGAGGGCTGGGGCGAGTGCGCCGCCCTGGACGGGCCCTCCTACACGGCCGAGTACGTCGACGGCGCCGCCGCCGTCCTCCGCCACCACCTCGTGCCCAGGCTGCTGGCGGCCGGGGACGTCGACGCCGACGGCGTCGGCCCGGCCCTCGCCGGCGTGCGGGGCCATCGGATGGCCAAGGCGGCGCTGGAGATGGCGGTCCTCGACGCCGGGCTGCGGGCCGCCGCCCGGTCGCTGGCCGACGAGCTGGGGGCCACCGCCGCCACGGTGGAGGCCGGCGTGGCGGTGGGCATGGCCGCCTCCCTCCCGGAGCTGGTGGATGCCGTGGCCGAGGCCGTCGACGCCGGCTACCGGCGGGTGAAGCTGAAGATCGCGCCGGGGTGGGACGTGGAGCCGGTGCGCGCCGTGCGGGAGCGCTTCGGCGACGGGCTGCTCCTCCAGGCCGATGCCAACGGCGCCTACCGGCTGGCCGACGCCGGCCACCTGGCCCGGCTCGACCCGTTCGACCTGGTGCTGCTCGAGCAGCCCCTCGGGCCCGAGGACCTGGTGGGCCACGCCGAGCTGGCCCGGCGCATCGCCACCCCGGTGTGCCTGGACGAGTCCATCATCTCGGTGGACGCCGCCGCCGCCGCCCTCGCCCTCGGCGCGGCCGGCGTGGTGAGCGTGAAGCCGGGGCGGGTGGGCGGCTACCTGGAGGCGCGGCGGATCCACGACCTGTGCCGGGCGGCCGGGGTGCCGGTGTGGTGCGGGGGCATGTTCGAGACCGGCCTGGCCCGCGCCGCCAACCTGGCCCTGGCCGCCCTGCCCGGCTTCACCCTCCCGGGCGACGTGGCCCCGCCCTCGTGGTACCTGGCCGGCGACATCGTGCGCTCGCCCCTCACCGCCGTCGGTGGCCGCATGGGCGTGCCCGACACTCCCGGCATAGGCGCCGAGATCGACGAGCGCGCCCTGGCTCGGCACGGCGTTCCCACTTGAGCCGGCGGTGACCGCGGCCTGGTCGCCAGAAAACCTACTGCTGAGGTTGTCAGGTTTCCTGCCGATGGGGTAGAGTGGATGGCGAAACCTCCCGGCCACCGGGACCCGTCTGCCCAGAAGGAGGAGACCACCGTGCTGATGCGCTTCGACCCCTTCCGTGAGCTCGATCGCCTCACCCAGCAGACCTGGGGATCGGCGTCGGCCCGCCAGGCCGTCATGCCCATCGACGCCTACCGGCGGGGAGA
Organism: Actinomycetota bacterium; assembly: GCA_052387235.1. Lineage (GTDB taxonomy): Bacteria > Actinomycetota > Acidimicrobiia > Acidimicrobiales > JBQTJJ01. Next base: position 928 of record JBQTJJ010000181.1, on the reverse strand, counting down.
CCGGTTCCTCGTCCACTTCGACCTCCCCGGCGTCGACCCGGCCACGGTGGAGCTCACCATCGAGAAGAACGTGCTGCAGGTCCAGGCCGAGCGGAGCTGGCGCCGGGAGGAGGGCGACGAGGTCGTCGTGGCCGAGCGGCCCCAGGGATCGTTCACCCGCCAGCTGTTCCTGGGCGAGGGCCTGGACCCCGACAAGATCAAGGCCAGCTACGACCAGGGCGTGCTCACCGTCGAGATCCCGGTGGCTGAGCAGGCCAAGCCCCGGAAGGTCGAGATCAGCGGCGCCGGCTCCGAGTCGGGGGCCACGCCCATCGACGCCACGTCCTCCGCCGCCTGAGCCTGCGGCGGCGCCGTGCGCCGGCGGGCCGGGCTCCCCCCCTCCCGCCCGCCGGCGAGGCCGTCGGAGGGGAGCCCCGGCCAGGGGTGCCCGCCACTCGACGCTGCCACGCGGTGCACCTTGGAAACACCCCGTTCACGTACCCGAGACGGTCGCGACACAGGATCCCCCTACGATCGGCGCCAGCGTCCTCGACGGCGACCCCATGGCGACAGGAGCGGCCACATGATCAAGCTGGTCACTGCCGTGATCAAGCCCCACATGCTCGAGTCCGTCAAGGACGGCCTGAAGGGCGCCGGCGTCCAGGGGCTCACCGTGACCGAGGTGAAGGGCTTCGGGCGGCAGGGGGGCCACACCGAGACCTACAGGGGGGCCGAGTACACCGTCGACCTGATCCCCAAGATCAAGGTGGAGGTCGTGTGCTCCATCGACGACGCCCAGCGGGTCATGGACATCATCCGCAAGTGCGGCTCCACCGGCCAGATCGGGGACGGCAAGATCTGGATCGTCGACGTCGAGCGCCTGATGCGCATCCGCACCGGCGAGATGGGCGAGGAAGCCGTCTGACCCGGCCGGCGGCGCTCGCCGCCG
>JBQTJJ010000180.1:0-18778 GCA_052387235.1 Actinomycetota bacterium | reverse complement strand
GGGCGGTAGGGGCGCAGCCCGTCGGCCGGCACCGTGCCGAGCCGGCCGGACTGGTAGTCCTCCATGGCCTGCACGAGCTCGGCCTTGGTGTTCATCACGAACGGCCCGTAGGTGGCGATGGGCTCGCGGATGGGCCGGCCGCCCAGGAGGAGCACGTCGAGGGGCTGGCGGCCGGCGGCCAGGGTCATGCTGTCGCCCGGGCCGAACAGGACGAGCTGGCCGGCGGTCACGGGCCGGGCCTCCCGGCCCACCGAGCCCGAGCCGAGCAGCGCGTAGGCCAGGGCGTTGTACTCGGGCCTCCAGGGGACCACCAGCCGGGCGCCGGGCGCGATGGTGGCGTGGGCCACGGTGATCGGCGTGTAGGTGGCGCCGGGGCCGGCGTGGCCCGCCAGGTCGCCCGCGATGAGGCGCACCAGCGCCCCGCCGTCGGGCGAGGACACGAGGGCGACCTGGTCGCCTTCGAGGCTCTGGTAGCGGGGGGCCACCATCTTGTCCCTGGCCGGCAGGTTGACCCACAGCTGGACGCCGTGGAACACCCCGCCGCTGATCACCAGCTCCTCGGGGGGCGTCTCGATGTGCAGGATGCCGCCGCCGGCCGTCATCCACTGGGTGGCGCCGTCCTGGATGACGCCGCCGCCGCCGTGGGAGTCCTGGTGCCTGAAGGTCCCGTCGATCATGTAGGTGACGGTCTCGAAGCCCCGGTGGGGGTGCCAGTCCGTGCCCCGGGGCTCGCCCGGCGCGTAGTCGACCTCGCCCATCTGGTCCATGTGGATGAACGGGTCGAGGTCGCGGCGGTCGACGCCGGCGAAGGCGCGTCGCACCGGGAACCCCTCGCCCTCGAAGCCGGCCGGCGCAGTGGTGACGGAGCGCACGGGCCGGTCCACGCCGGCGGGCGGGTCGATCTTCGCGAGGGTGAGGGTGTCGGCGGTCACGGCGGGCATGGGGACCTCCATGTAGTTGCAAGTGCAAGCAGGTCAACAACCGGGCCGGAGCGGTTGTTCCTGCGATACTGGCGCCATGCCGGAGGGAGCCATCGACCTCGCCGCCATCGGCGTCGAGCGCGGGCGGATCAGGGAAGCGTGGGTGCGGGAGAGGGGCGACCGCCCGGCCTCCACGGCACGCGGCATCCACCACGCCGCCCTCGTCTCGTCGGACGTGGAGCGCACCGTGCGCTTCTACGCCGGCATCCTCGGCTTCCCGCTCACCGACATCTTCGAGAACCGGGACTACCCGGGCTCGAACCACTTCTTCTTCGACGTCGGCAACGGCAACCTGCTCGCGTTCTTCGACTTCCCGGGGCTCGACGTCGGCCCCTACGCCGAGGTGCTGGGCGGGCTGCACCACGTCGCCATCTCCATGGAGCCCGAGGCGTGGGCCGCGGCGAGGGACCGCCTGGAGGCGGCCGGCGTCGCCTACCAGGAGGAGAGCGGCACGTCGGTGTACTTCCGGGACCCCGACGGGGCTCGGCTCGAGATCATCGCCGACCCCCTGGGGGAGATGTACGGCACGACGGTGGGCTGAGCACCGCCCGGCCGCCCGGCGCGGCGCCGGCCCGGGCGGGAGAAATACCCCGCCTACCGCCTACCGCCCCCCGCCCCCGGCTCCCGGGTCGCCGGCGCCCCGCAGGCGGGGCTCCCGCAGCAGGGCCCCGGCGTCGGCGTCGGGCCACGGCACCGGCGACCCGCCCCGCACCTGGGCCACGACCTCGCCCAGGTACCAGCGGCGGAAGGCGACCGTCTCGGGCGGGGAGGCCAGCGTGAGCAGGACGTCGCCCTGGCGGCAGAACTCGTCGGCCTCGTCGAGCAGGTCGGCCAGGGCGACGCAGGCGTCCGCGGCGGTGACGGGGAGGCGGTAGACGAGCTCGTCGACCGAGGTCTCGCCCCGGGCGATGGCGGCGTCCCGGATCCGGTCGGCCTCGTCGTTCAACCCGCCGAACTCGCCCGTGAGCCCGTCCACCAGCTCGAGCAGCCGCGCCGGGACCTCCTTGGCGTCGGGGCTGCGGAGCGCCACCAGCGTGAACTCCCGGCGCAGTCCCTCGAACGCCTCGGTGGCGAGTTGGTACACGTCGAGGGGGAAGTCGAGCAGCCGGACCTCGAGCAGCTCCCGGCCGGCACCGGTCACCAGGCCTCGCCCTCCGGGTCGAAGACGGCCCCGAGGCGGGCCGGGCCCGAGGCCGAGATCTCGGCCCACACCGACTTGCCGCCTGCGTCGACGGCGACGCCCCATGCGTCGCAGAGCTGCTCCACCAGCCGCAGGCCCCGCCCGCTGGTGGCCTCGTCGCTGAAGTACCGGCGGGCCGGCCGGCGGGCGACCCCGTCGTGGACCTCGATGCGCACCACGCCGTCGCCCACCGTGACGCCGACCTCGAACGGCGTCCCGGCGTGGAGGACGGCGTTGGTGGCCAGCTCGCTCACCACCAGCTCGGCCGCGGCGGCGGCGTCCTCCAGGGCGTGCGTCTCCAGGACCTGCGACACGCGCCGGCGCGCCTCGCGCGTGCTGGCGGGCTCCGGGGGGAACGCCCATCTCACTGCTGTGGCGGGTTCCAAGGGGGCGGGTCTCGACCTCTGTGTGCTGGTGCTCCACGGTAACCGGCGTGCGCCGGCTCCAGGACCCCGTGACCGCTTCGACCGGAGTGCCCGAAGCCCGACCCGGTACGATTGGCCGCGTGGGGGTGCGGGGCTCGTGCAGACCCTCGGGCCCGCGATGACGGGCCGGCCCGATCCCCTCGAGCGGGCCGCCGGCATCGCCGAGGGGGTCCTGTTCCCGAACGCCCTGGCCACGGAGGCGGAGGGTGCCGTCCGGGTCGCATCCCTGGACCGCCTCGCCGAGGCCGGCCTCTACGGGCTGGCCGGGCCGGAGGACGCCGGGGGCGCGGGCGCCGACCTGGCCACGCTGTGCGGCGCCACCGAGCTGCTGGCCGCCGGCTGCCTGGCCACCACCTTCGTCTGGGTGCAGCACCACAGCCTGGTGCGGGCCCTCGGCGCGCTCGGGCCGGCGCACCTGCGGGAGGAGTGGCTCGGGCCGCTGTGCCGGGGGGAGCGGCGCGCCGGGGTGGCCCTGGCCGGCCTGCTGCCGGGGTCCCCGAGGCTGACGGCCCGCCCCGTGCACGGGGCCTGGATCCTCGACGGCTCGGCGCCGTGGGTGACCGGGTGGGGCCGCATCGACGCGCTGCACGTGGCGGCCCGTGGCCCGGGCGGCGACGTCGTGTGGCTGCTGGTGGACGCCCGCGAGCGGACCGGGTCGGAGGCCGAGCGCCGGCGCCTGGTCGCGGTGCGGCAACGGCTGGTGGCCGTCGACGCCAGCGCCACCGTCCGCCTCGACTTCGCCGGGCTGGAGGTGCCCGACGAGCGCGTCATCGCGGTGCAGGAGGCGGTCGACCTGGCGGCCGTGATGCTGGCCCCGCTGCGCATCAACGGCTCGCTGGCGCTCGGCGTGGTCCGGCGCTGCTGCCGGCTCATCGGCCCGAGCTCCCTGGACGACTCGCTGGAGGCCTGCCGCCGGGCCCTCGACGAGGCCGGTCCCGACGACATCGCCGAGGCCCGTGCTTCCGCCTCCGAGCTGGCCCTGCGGGCCGGGGCGGCGGTGATGGTGCGGGAGGGGAGCAGCTCGGTCACGCTGGACCGCCACGCCCAGCGCCTGGCCCGCGAGGCCCTGTTCCTGCTGGTCTTCGGCACCAGGCCGCCCATACGGGCCGCCCTGCTGGAGCGGCTGGGTGGCCACCGGGCCGCCCCCGCGCCCTGACGCCGGCGCTCAGCCCCGGAAGCCGCAGAGCATGTGGCCGAGCCGGACCAGGAGGCCCTGCTTGGCCGGCCGCTCGGCCCCTGTGGCAGCGGTGCCGGCCATCGGCCTCGGCTCGGCGGGGGCCGCCTCGGGCGCCGGCGCCACGGGGTCCATCAGGCTCTGGGGGAGGATCCCCAGCCCGGTGACAGGGGGCGTCCCGTCGAGGCCGGCGCCGCCGCCGCCGTCGAGCCCCTCGTCCCGGTCCTGGTCCTGGTCGACGTCGACTGTGTCGGACATTTGTGTCCCCTTTCGACCTCGGCGACATAGACGGTCTTCTCACCCTATTGTCGCCGATCGGGGACGCGACGGGAACGGGGTTCTTCCCACCGGCCCCGATCAGCGGCGGCGGCCCATTCGCCGGCCCACCGAGCGGGCCGTGCCGCCGGCGGCCCGGCCCGCGGCCGAGGCGCCCCGCCGGGCCGTCTGGCCGGCGCTGCTGGCGCTGCGCTTGGTGCGCTCGAGGGCGGCCGCCGCCCACGCGTACTCGGTGCCGAGGACGGCGAAGCCGAGGGCGATCACCAGGATCCCGGGACCGGGCAGGACGATCATCACCAGTCCCAGCAGGACGAGGATGCCTCCGGCCACGGACACCGCGATCCGCTTCGAGTTGCGGGACACGAACCGGATGACTTCGAGGGGGTTGGACGCCACGGCGCAACTGTACGGATCCGGCCGGTGCGACGGGGGGTCGGCCCCCGGCCGGGCCCGTCCTACGCTCGCCGGGTGGCCGAGCCCTGGTGGAAAGCGGCGGTCGTGTACCAGATCTACCCCCGGTCCTTCCGGGACTCGCCGGGCCGGCCGCGCCCCACGGGTGCCGGCGACCTCGAGGGCATCCGCCGCGGGCTCGACCACCTGGCCTGGGTGGGCGTGGACGCGGTGTGGCTGTCGCCGTTCTTCCCGTCGCCGATGCGGGACTTCGGCTACGACGTGGCCGACTACTGCGACGTCGACCCCGGCTTCGGGTCGCTGGCCGACTTCGACCGGCTGGTGCACGATGCCCACGCCCGCGGCATCCGCGTGCTCGTCGACTGGGTCCCCAACCACTCCAGCGACCAGCACCCGTGGTTCGTGGAGTCCCGCCGGGCCCGCACCAGCCCGAAGCGGGACTGGTACATCTGGCGCGACGGCGAGCCGTCCGCGCCGCCCAACAACTGGGTCGCGGCCTTCACCGACGGCCCGGCCTGGACCTGGGACGCCGCCACCCGGCAGTGGTACCTGCACCAGTTCCTGCCCGAGCAGCCGGACCTCAACTGGGACAACCCCGAGGTGGTGGCGGCCATGCACGACGTGCTGCGGTTCTGGCTCGACCGCGGGGTCGACGGCTTCCGCATCGACGTGGTCCACGGCATCGGCAAGGACCCCGCTCTGCCGGACGACCCGCCCGAGGTGGCGGGCCGGCCCCACTCGTCGCTGAACGACACCGCGGCGACCCACGGCCACATCCGGGCCATCCGCCGGCTGGTGGACTCCTACCCGGGCGACCGCGTGCTGGTGGGGGAGGTGTACCTGCTCGACACGTCCAAGGTGGCTGCGTACTACGGCGACGGCGACGAGCTGCACCTGGCCTTCAACTTCCCGCCCCTCTACGCCCCGTGGGAAGCGGCGGAGTGGCGGCGCCAGATCGAGCGGGCCGAGGCCGAGTTCGCGCCCCACGACGGGTGGCCCTCGTGGGTCCTCTCCAACCACGACAACCCCCGGCACCGCACCCGCTACGGCTCGGCCGCCCGGGCCGCCGCCGCCGCCGTCCTGCTGCTCACCCTCCGGGGCACGCCGTTCCTCTACGCCGGCGAGGAGCTGGGCCTGGAGGACGCCGTGGTCCCTCCCGAGCGCCGGGTGGACCCCGGCGGGCGGGACGGCTGCCGGGCGCCCGTCCCGTGGGAGCCCGGGCCGTCCCACGGGTGGGCGACGGAACGGCCCTGGCTCCCGTGGCCCCCCGACCCCGACTGCCGCAACGCCGAGGTGCTGCGGGCCGACGCCGGGTCGATCCTCCACCTGTACCGGCGCCTGCTGGCGGCCCGGGCCCGCTCGCCGGCGCTGCGCCTCGGTGACGTCACCGTCGTCGACGCTCCCCCCGGCGTGCTGGCCTACGAGCGGGCGGTCGGCGGGGACCGCCGGCTGGTGGTGGTGCATTTCGAGGACGGGCCGGCCCCGTTCGACCCCGGACCGGGCTGGACCGTCGACGTGGCCGCCGACGGCGCCGGCGAGGGCGGTCCGTTCGGCGGCGTCCTCCCCGGCCCCGGGGCGGTGGTGCTGCGCCGGGAGGCCGTCCGCCGGCCCGGACCGGCGCACGGGACGGGGAGGCTCCTTGGCCCGGGGGGTGCCGGGCGCTAGGTTGGGGTAAGAGAGCGGTTGGTCCCAACAACCCTCCACGACCGCCGCCGGGGGCATCGTGTGCGGCCGGGAAGGGTGCTGTTGCGCCCGAGTCCGGTGTGGCGGCACGTCCGGCGTGGCGCAGCCCCAGGTGGCCCCAGGCGCCCGAAGACGTTCGTCATCGTGATCCAGGAGCTCCCATGATCCTTGCCAGCATCGCCATGCCTCTCGCTGCCGCGGCCGTCCAGTCGGCCCAGGCGCCCACCGCCACCACGGGGGCGGCGGCGGCCTGTGGGCCGGTGGACGAGGCCAGCGCCGTCTGCCTGTCGTTCTTCAACGTCACCCACAGCGCCACCGTGGCCCGCCTGGCCGAGACGGTCCTGGTCCTGCCGGCCAAGATCGCCTTCATCGTCGTCGTCGCCCTCCTGGCCCAGCGCCTGGTGCGGCGCACCATCCGGCGGTTCGCGCTGGCCATGGAGCGGACCCGCCAGGATGCCGGCGCGGCCCAGGAGCACACCACCAGGGCCGTGTTCCTCGGCGGCCAGGGGCCCAGCCTGCGCCGGGCCCAGCGGGCCGAGACCATCGCCGCCCTGCTGCGCAGCGTCAGCGCCGTGGCCATCTGGACCGTCGCGGCCCTGATGATCATGGCCGAGCTGGGGCTCAACCTGGGGCCGCTGATCGCCGGCGCCGGGATCCTCGGCATCGCCCTCGGCTTCGGCTCCCAGAACCTGGTGCGGGACTTCGTCACCGGCGTGTTCATGCTGGCCGAGGACCAGTACGGCGTGGGCGACGTGATCGACGTGGGCCCCGCCACCGGCCGGGTCGAGGGCGTGAGCCTGCGCACCACCCGCCTGCGCGACATCAACGGCACCGTGTGGCACGTCCCCAACGGCGAGATCCAGCGGGTGGGGAACAAGTCGCAGCAGTGGGCCCGGGCCGTGGTCGACGTCGAGGTCGCCTACGACACCGACATCGCCCGGGCCACGGAGGTCATCAAGGCCACCGCCGACGCCATGTGGACCGACGAGTCCACCCCCGGCCTCATGATCGACGAGCCCGAGGTGCTGGGCGTGGAGAACCTGGGGGCCGACGGCATCGCCATCCGGCTGGTGGTGAAGACGGCGCCTGACGCCCAGCTCGAGGTGGCCCGGGCCCTTCGGGCGCGGATCAAGGCGGCCTTCGACCAGGCCGGCATCGAGATCCCCTTTCCGCAGCGCACGGTGTGGCACCGGCTGGAGGACGGGGCCGCCGCCCTCGTGCCGGTGGGAAGCCGCGCCGGCGGGGACTAGCCCCCGCTCCTTCGCAGGAGACCCACAGGGTTCTCACAGGAAGGCGGGGGCACAATGGCGCCATGGACCCGGCAGCGGCGCCCACGGCCACCGGCACCGACCGGTCGGGCCGCATCCTGGTGGTGGACGACGAGGACAACATCACGTTCCTGCTCGACGCCGCCCTCAGGCACTTCGGCTTCGACGTGCGGGTGGCGTCGACCGGGCGCGACGCCCTCACGCAGGTGGAGCAGTTCGCACCCGACGTGGTGCTGCTGGACGTGATGCTGCCCGACCTCGACGGCTTCGAGGTCGTGCGACGGATGCGCACCAACGGCGCCAGGGTGCCGGTCCTGTTCCTCACCGCCCGCGACGCGGTGGAGGACAAGGTGCGCGGGCTCACCCTGGGCGGCGACGACTACGTCACCAAGCCCTTCAGCCTGGAGGAGGTCGTGGCGCGGATCCAGGTGATCCTGCGCCGCCAGGGCGTGGCCACCGGGACGTCCCGGCTCCGGCTGGCCGACCTGGAGATGGACGACGACGCCCACGTGGTGCGGCGGGCCGGCCGGTCCGTCGACCTGTCGCCCACCGAGTACAAGCTCCTCCGGTTCCTGCTCGTCAACGCCGGGCGGGTGCTGTCGCGCAACCAGATCCTGGACCACGTGTGGCAGTACGACTTCGGGGGCCACGCCACCGTGGTCGAGACCTACATCAGCTACCTGCGCAAGAAGGTCGACTTCGCGAAGCCGGCCCTGATCCACACCGTGCGCGGGGTCGGGTACACGCTGCGCGTGGCCTGATGTCGCTCCGCCGCCGCATCCTGGCCGGCATCCTGGCCGTCGCCGCCGTCCTGGTCGGCACCAACCTGCTGCTGTCGACCACGGTGCGCTCCTTCCTGCTCGACCGGCTGGACCGCCAGCTGGTGGCGGCGGCCGAGCCCCTCGCCCACCAGCCCTTCTCGCGTGACGGCAACCGGGGCCCGCCCGGACCCGGCCCGTCGACGGCCGGGGACGAGGCCTTCACCGAGTACTTCATCGCCGTGGGCTACCCCGAGTCGGACACCCTCCGGCGCCTCAGCTCGGCCCTGGCCGACGCCGAGCTCCCCCCGCCCCGCCTGAGCCGCAACGCCCTCCTCGAGCACGTGGCCGGCGACCACGAGCCCCTGGAGCCGTACACGGCGCCGGCCGAGTCCGGGGGCGGCGAGTGGCGGCTGGTGGCCCAGGGGTCGCGCGACGGCAGGGTCACCGTCATCGGGACCAGCCTGGAGGAGCTGGAGACCACCGGCGACCGCATCCGCCTCCTGCAGCTGTCCGGCACCCTGGCCGTGCTGGTGGCGCTGGGCCTGGTGTCGTGGTGGATGCTGCGCCTGGGTGTCCACCCCGTCGACTCCATGGCCGAGACGGCCGACGCCATCGCCGCCGGCGACCTGTCGCGGCGGGTCGAGCACCCGGACGAGCGCACCGAGGTGGGCCGCCTGGGCGCCGCGTTCAACACCATGCTGGGCCGCATCGAGGAGGCCTTCCTCGCCCGTGAGGCCTCCGAGTCCCGCCTGCGCCGCTTCGCGGCCGACGCCTCCCACGAGCTGCGCACCCCACTGACCTCGATCCGCGGCTACGCCGAGCTGTACCGGGCCGGCGGACTGCGGGGCGAGGCCGAGCTGGCCGACGCCATGCGGCGCATGGAGCAGGAGGCCGACCGCATGAGCGGCCTGGTGGAGGACCTCCTCCTCCTGGCCCGCCTCGACCAGCGCCGGCCCCTGGAGCGGGGCCCGGTGCGGCTGGACCAGGTGGTGGCGGACGCCGTGCGCGACGCCCGGGCCGTCGAGCCCGACCGGCCCTTCGAGCTGTCGGCCGAGCCGGTGGTGGTGGAAGGTGACGAGATGCGCCTGCGCCAGGTCGTGGGCAACCTGCTGGCCAACGCCCGGGTCCACACGCCGGCCGGCGCCCCGGTGGACGTCTCGGTGACGGCCCCGGCCCCGGCCGACGGGCCGAGCGGGATGGCCCGCCTGGTGGTGGCCGACTCCGGGCCCGGCCTCGAGCCCGAGGTGGCGGCCAAGGTCTTCGAGCGGTTCTACCGGGCCGACGCCTCCCGGGCCCGGGGCGCCGGCGGCACCGGCCTCGGCCTGTCCATCGTTGCCGCCATCGCCGAGTCCCACGGCGGGCGGGCCGGCGTGGAGACCGAGCCGGGCCGGGGCTGCCGCTTCACGGTGGAGCTTCCCCTGGCCGCGGCCGGCGACGGCACCACGGACGACCCCGGGGCCGAGGCGGCGCGGGAGGGGCGCTGGGTGGGGGGGGCGCCGGCCGCCGCCCCCGCCTCGGGGACCCCATCAACTCCGTAGCGGGTTCACAGGGGATTCCCAGCTTCGGCGCCCATCCTGGGCCGCATGGAGAACCCCCCTCCGGCCCGGGCCGGGCTCGGCACGCTCGACCAGGGCCCGCTCGAAGCCCTGCCGCCCCTCGCCCGGGAGGCGGCCGCCCCGCCCTTCGCGCCCCCGGCCGGCGACGCCCCGCCGGCAGTCGCGCCACCCCCGCCCTCGGCCGGCGACGCCCCGCCCACCACGCGCCTCCTCCCGCCCCCGGCCGGCGACACCCCGCCGGCGGCCGCGCCGCTCCCGCCCGGCGGGGGGAGCGCGGGCCACCCCGGGCCCGGGGCGCCGGCGCCGGCGGCCGCTCCGGGCCGGGCCCGGAGCCTGGCCGTGCTGGTGTGCGTCGCCCTCCTCGGCGGCGCGGCCGGTTCGGTGGCCACCCGCGCCCTCGACGACGACCCGGCCGCGGTGGCGGCCAGGGCCGCCGGCCCCGGGCGCTCCGTGATCCTGAACGGCGCCACCCTCGACGTGGCCGGCGTAGTGGCCAAGGCCGAGCCCGGCGTGGTCTCGATCCAGGCCTCCTCCTTCGCCGGCACGGGCGCCGGCACCGGCGTCGTGCTCAGCGCCGACGGCGAGATCCTGACCAACGCCCACGTGGTCGACGGGGCCTCGACCGTGCGGGTCACCCTGGCCGGCGATTCCCAGGCCCGCACGGCCCGGGTCGTCGGCAGCGACCGCACCGCCGACCTGGCCCTGCTGCGCATCCCGGGAGCGAGCGGGCTGGCCACGGTGGAGCTGGGCGCGTCGGCCGACGTGGCCGTCGGCGACGACGTGGTGGCCATCGGCAACGCCCTGGCCCTGCGGGGCGGGCCCACCGTGACCAGGGGCATCGTCTCCGCCCTCGACCGCACGCTCGAAACGGACAGCGGCACCATGACCGGGCTCATCCAGACCGATGCCTCGATCAGCTCGGGCAACTCGGGCGGCCCCCTGGTGAACGCGGCGGGCCAGGTCATCGGCATCAACACGGCCGTGGCCTCGTCGGGGCGGGCCGCTTCGGCCGAGAACATCGGCTTCGCCATCGCCATCGACCAGGCGCTGCCGGTCGTGGAGCGCCTCCGCGGCAACACGCCGGCGGCCAGCGCCGGGTACCTCGGGGTCACCAGCGCCGACCCCGACGACGGCAGCCGGGGAGCCACCGTGGTGAGCGTGGTGCCGGATTCGCCGGCCGCCGCCGCCGGCGTGCGCCAGGGGGACCTCATCACCCACGTGGGCGACAGGGCCGTCGACGGCGCCGCCGCCCTCGCCTCGGCCGTGCGCTCGCACGCCCCCGACGACTCGGTGGAGCTCAAGGTCGTCCGGGACGGCGACGAGATGGTGCTCACAGCCGACCTCGGCGACCAGCCCGCCGGCTGACCACCTCGCGGCCTTCGGGCCGGCGCGTGCGGCCGCGACGCCGCATCCCCGACACAGGCCGCTCCAGGGCACGACCACCACACTGAAGACGCACACCCCGCCCGGCAGGCCACCATGGTGGGACCGGCCGGCGGCGGTCCACCCCGATCCCGACCCTCGACCGGCCCGAGATGACCAAGGAGACAGCCCCATGAAGGCCACCACCCGGACGCCCGGCGAGATCCTCGAGCAGGCCCTGTTCGAGGTGAAGCGAGTCGTGGTGGGCCAGGACCGCATGATCGAGCGCCTCTTCGTGTGCCTGCTGGCGCGGGGCCACTGCCTGCTCGAGGGGGCCCCGGGCCTGGCCAAGACCCTGGCGGCCGAGACGGTGGCGTCGGTCACCGGCGGCGACTTCGCCCGCCTGCAGTTCACCCCGGACCTCGTGCCCGCCGACCTGGTGGGCACCCGGATCTACCGGCCGTCGTCGGAGACCTTCGACGTCGAGCTGGGCCCGGTGTTCGCCAACGTGGTCCTGGCCGACGAGATCAACCGGGCTCCGGCCAAGGTCCAGTCGGCCCTGCTCGAGGTGATGGCCGAGCGCCAGGTCTCCATCGGCGGGGTGACCTACGAGGTGCCGGCGCCCTTCCTCGTCCTCGCCACCCAGAACCCGATCGAGAGCGAGGGCGTCTATCCCCTCCCCGAGGCCCAGCGGGACCGGTTCTTGATGAAGGTCCTCATCGACTTCCCCTCGGCCCGCGAGGAGGCCGAGATCGTCCGCCGCATGAGCGTCGACCCGCCCTCGCCCGAGACGGTGCTGGGCCCCGAGGAGCTGCTGACCCTGCAGGCCGCCGCCGACCGCGTCTTCGTCCACGACGCCGTCGTCGACTACGCCGTCCGCCTGGTGCTGGCCACCCGGGAGCCGGCCAAGCACGACCTGGCCGACATCGCTCCCCACGTGGCCCACGGCGCCAGCCCCCGCGCCACCCTCGGCCTGGTGGCCTCGGCCCGGGCCCTGGCCCTGCTGCGGAGCCGCACCTACGTGCTGCCCCAGGACGTCTACGACGTGGCCCGCGACGTCCTCCGGCACCGGGTGCTGCTCTCCTACGAGGCCCTGGCCGACGGCGTCACCGCCGAGCAGGTGGTGGAGCGGGTCGTCCGCACCGTCGTGGCGCCCCGGATCACCCCGGGCCAGGACGGCGAGGGCCTCTCGGCCGAGAAGGCCTCGTGACGGCGACCGTCGACGTCGCCCGCAGCGAGGGCCGGCTCCGCCAGCTCGAGCTGCTGGTGACCCGCAAGCTCGACGGGCTGCTCCAGGGCGACCACCAGGGCCTGGTGCCGGGCGGGGGGAGCGAGCCGGGCGACGGCCGGGCCTACGAGCCCGGCGACGACGTCCGCCGCATGGACTGGAACCTCACCGCCCGGTCGGGGCATCCGCACGTGCGCACCACCATCGCCGACCGCGAGCTGGAGCTGTGGCTGGTGGTGGACGGCTCGGCCAGCGTCGACTTCGGCACCGCCTCGTGCGAGAAGCGCGACCTGGCCCTGGCCGCCGCCGCCACCTTCGGCTTCCTCACGGCCCGGGACGGCAACCGCATCGGGGCGCTGCTCTTCGGGCCCGACTCGTCGGAGGTGCTGCCACCCCGGAGCGGGCGGGCCTCGCTGCTGGCCCTACTGGCCCGCGTGGAGCGGCGGGAGCGGGCGGGGGAGGGGACGCTGTCGCTCGCCGACGCCCTGCGCCGGGCCCGCCTCACCGCCCACCGGCGCAGCCTGGTGGTGGTGATCACCGACCTGATCGACAGCGGCCCGTGGGAGCGGGAGCTCCGGGGCCTGGCCGCCCGCCACGACGTGGTGGTGGCCGAGCTGCGCGATCCCCGCGAGGCCGAGCTGCCCCACGTGGGCCTGCTCACCCTGGTGGACCCCGAGACGGGGCGGCGCATCGAGGTGCAGACGGCCAACGCCCGCACCCGGGCCCGCTTCGCCGAGGCGGCCGCGGCCCAGCGGGCGGCCCGGGAGCGGGCCGTGAAGTCGGCCGGCGCCGGCCACCTCGTCCTGTCCACCGACCGTGACTGGGTACTCGACGTGGTGCGGTTCGTGGCCCGGAAGCGGCGCCGGCGATGACGTTCCTGTCCCCCGGCCGGCTCGTCCTGCTGCTGGTGGTGGCCGGGCTGGTGGCCGCCTACGTGGTGCTCCAGCGCCGGCGCCCCGAGTACGCCGTGCGCTTCTCCAACCTCGAGCTGCTGGCCTCGGTGGCGCCCAGGCGGCCGGGCTGGCGCCGGCACGTGCCGGCCGCCGTCATGGCCCTGGCGCTGGCCGGCCTGGTCGTCGGGCTGGCCCGGCCGGCCCGTGACGTCCGCGTCCCCAAGGAGGCGGCCACGGTCATGCTGGTGATCGACGTCTCGGCGTCGATGCAGGCCACCGACGTGGCGCCCACCCGCCTGCGGGCCGCCACCGACGCCGCCCTGTCGTTCGTGCACGACCTCCCCGAGCGCCTGCGCCTCGGGCTGGTGGCGTTCGACCGCAGCACGCGGGTGATCTCCCCGCCCACCACCGACCACGCCATCGTCGAGTCCGGGATCAAGGGCCTCACCACCGGTCCGGGCACGGCCGCCGGCGACGCCATCTTCCTGGCCCTCGACGCCATCACGTCGGCCGGCGGCGCCGGCACCACCGAGGGCAGGCAGACGGCCGCCATCGTGCTCCTCTCCGACGGCGTCACCACCGTGGGCAGCCCCGTGAACGACGCGGCCCAGGCCGCGGTGGAGCAGGGCATCCCCGTCACCACCATCGCGTTCGGCACCGACGAGGGCACGGTCGAGTTCGGGGGCAGGATCATCCCGGTGCCGGCCGACCCGATCGCCATGACGGACCTGGCCGACGTCACCGGCGGGGCCTTCTTCGAGGCGGCGTCGGGCGAGGAGCTCGAGGGCGTCTACGAGGACATCGGCAGCCGCGTCGGCTACACCACCGAGCAGCGCGAGGTCGGGATGACGTTCGTCGCCGTCAGCGTCGTGCTCCTGGTGGGCGCCCTGGGCGCGGCGCTCATCTGGACCAACCGGGTCCTCTGACCCGGCAAGCCGCCGAAATGGACTGCGAGACCGGAGGGGGCCGGCAGTAACGTCCGAGGGTGACGACCGCTCCCGCGCCCGAGGAGCCGGCGGGCGCGGAGGTCACCTTCCAGTCCCTGCTGTCGGCCCGCTCCGCGCCGGACGCCCTGGCCCCGGCCCCCATCCTCCACGACCCGGTGGGGCTCTTCGCCCACCTGGAGGCCAGCCGGCGCTTCCACCGGGACCGCCTCCTGGGCCGGGTCTTCCACCCCGGTGCGGTGTCGCTGCGGGAGAACGTGGGCACCAACAGCCTGCACATCACCGTGCTCGGCGACCGGGTGGCGGCGCACGTGGACCGGGTGTCGCCGCTGCACTGGCGGTCCGAGCGCAGCCCCCGCTACGCCCTGGGCCGGGTGGCCCTGCACAACGTGTCCGGGGCGGCCGCCGACGTCGGCCGGGTCCTGCGGGGCCGGCAGGGCGACCACCGCTGCGAGCTCGACTGCGAGTTCGTCCTCGGTGCCGACGGCACCCCGGTCAAGGGCACCAGGCGTGACGTCCCGCTCCTCGATCCGGGCAGCGGGGCCTGGAGCCTGCACGCCGAGGCGAGGGTGGCCGGCACCGTCGACGAGGACCGGCTGCGGGCCGCCCTGGCCACGGTGGCGCCGGGGTGTGACGTGCTCGAGGTGGCCGCCTGCCACGACGACGCCTCCCTCGACGAGGCCCGGGTGGAGCTGCAGGCCCGGGCCGTGCCCCTCAGCCAGCCCCCGCCGCTGCGGGTCGTGCTGGCCCACCACGCCCGGGGCGACGTCGTGATGGTGAACCTCAATCACGCCGCCGCCGACGGGCCGGCCGCCCTCCAGGTCCTCCAGGCCCTGTCCGCCGCCTACGCGGCCCACCCCGAGCCGGTGGAGCCGCTCGACTTCCTCGCGTCCCACGACCTGGCGGTGCGGCCCTCGCCCGCCCGCCCCAAGAGCCTGGCCCAGCGCTACCGCACCGGGCTGGAGGCGGTGCGGGACGCGCTGGCCCGCCCCATCCGGCTCCGCCCCGAGCAGGCCCACGACGACCCCGGCCACGGGTTCCACATGGTGAGCGTGGAGCCCGGCGACCCGGCCAGCCTGTCCCACCTCCCCAACCGGGACGTCGACAACGACGTCCTCCTGGCCGCCCTCCACCTCGCCATCTCGGTCTGGAACGCCGAGCACGGCCTCCGGGGCGGCCGCATCGCGGTGCTGGTGCCGGTGGACCTGCGGGCCCGGGCGTGGGACCGGGCCGTGGGCAACTTCTCCGTCACGGCCCGCGTCTCCACCAGCGCGGCCGAGCGGGAGAGCCCCACCTCCGTGCTCCGGGCCGTGCGGGCCCAGACGGCCCGCAACATCCGCACCCGGACCGGCACGGCGCTCATCGACGCCCTCGACCGCAACGGGCTGCTCTCGCTGTGGGCCCGCCAGTCGGTGATCGTGCTCCAGCCCCTCACCCGCAACCACCTGCTCGACAGCGCGGTGCTGTCGTTCGTGGGCCGCCTCGACCGCCCGCCCGCGTTCGGGGCCGGCGCCGGCGATGCCGTCGAGGTGTGGCTCTCCACGCCGTCGCGGATGCCGCTCGGCCTCTCCGTCGGGGCCGCCATCGTGGCCGGGAGGCTGCACCTCGCCTTCCGCTACCCGCACCGGCTCTTCGGGGCCGAGGGGGCCCGCCGCTTCGCCGAGTGCTACGTGGCCCAGCTCCGCCTCGTGGCCACCGCTCCGCCGCCGCCTGACTAGCCGTTCCTGCAGGACGAGGATTCCGGGAAGCCCTGCGTCCGCCGGGCGGACGTGAGGCTTCCCGGAATCCGGGCTACGACATCCAGACGAGCAGCGCCACGATGGCCATGAGGACCAGCACGCCCAGCATGACCTTGTCGAAGAGCCTATCCATGCTCTTGGCGGCGTCGACCGGATGAGGATCGTTGTGATGGGACAGGGAACCTCGTGCCCTCGTGTATGACATGCGGTGATCTCTCCTGGTGCTCGAGTCGGCTGTGCCCCGCCTGGCGACGGTGTGGCGGAGGATACCTTTCGCGCCGTCTGCGGTAAAGGGTGCGGTAGGTGCTCTAGACATCTCCCACCTAGTCGGACAGTGCCGCGCCCGGTGACGGCTCCGGGCGCGGTACCGTCTGTCGTCCATGGGCAGGTGGGGGCGGACATGGGCCGGGCCGGCGGCGGTGGCGCTGCTGGCGGCGGCCTGCTCGGACGGCGCAGGGAGCGGCGCGGCCGTGCAGGGGGCGACGCGCGCGGTGGCCGCGGGCTCGCCCGCCGTCACCGCCGCGCCGGCTCCGGTGGTGGCCGAGGCCGCCCCCACGACGTCGCCGGCGCCGGCGCCCGCCCCGCCCCCGCCCACGGCCCCGCCACCGACAGTGCCCGCGCGCGCCGTCGTCGACCAGGCGTGGACGCCGTTCGCCACCGTGCAGGGCGTCGTGCTGACCCACCCGTCGAACCGGGTCGAGCGGGTCGGGTTCCACGAGTCCAACCACGATGGGGCCCGGGCCCTCCAACCCGCCGGCTCGGCCGTGGCCCCGGTCACGCTCGAGGGCCGGGAGCGGGGCACCGCGCCCACGAGCGCGGCGGACGTGGTGGTGGACCCGGGCGCCCGGATCCGGGCCGTGGCCACGGGCCGGGTGAAGCGGGCCGGGCGTTACGTCCTCTACTGCAGGTACACCGACCACTTCCTGGTGATCGCCCCCGACGGCCAGCCCGGGTGGGAGGTCAAGATGCTCCACATCGGCGCCCTGCGCGTCCGGCCCGGCGACCGGGTGGCGGCGGGGGAGACGGTGGTGGCGGTGGGGCCCACCCAGCTGCCCTTCGAGTCGCAGGTGGACGAGCTGGCGCCGGTGGCGCCGGCGTGGCCCCACGTCCACATCGAGGTGGTGGACCCGTCCATCCCCGACCGCCCCACCCCCGGCGGCGGCTGCTCGTAGCGGCGTCAGGCGGGGAGCAGCTCCGAGTCCTCGTCGTCCTGGGGCAGGCCGCCGGGGCGGCCCACGATCATCCCCGCCGCCACCGTGACGTTGGTGTCCTCGTCCACCAGGATGAAGCTGCCGGTGCTGCGGTCGGTGCGGTAGGTGTCGAAGGCCAGGGCGGAGCTGAGGCGCAGGGACACGCTGCCGATGTCGTTGGGGCCCAGGCCGGCGGCGGGGACGTGCTCCAGCGTCTCGATGTCGAGGCGGAAGTGCAGCTCGTCGACAGTGGCGGTGCACCAGCGGCTGGTGTGCTTGAGCAGGTACCGGGCGCCGAGCACCAGCGGATCGTCGGCCATCCAGCACACCAGGGCCTCGATGTGGTCGGCCACGTGGGGTCGCAGGTCGCGTGCGCAGATCATGTCGCCCCGCTCGACGACGGCGCCGGCGCCAAGCCGGACGGTGACGGCGGTGCCGGCCGTGGCTTCGGGCAGGGGCCCGTCGAGCCCCTGGACGGCCTCGACGGTGGCGGCGGCACCCGACGGCAGGACCACCACCTCGTCGCCGGCCCGGAGGGTGCCGGCCACCACCTGCCCGGCGTAGAGCGGGGCGGCCGTGGGCTCGGTGGGCGGGACCACCCACTGCACCGGGAAGCGGGCGCCGACCTCGAACGAGGGGTCGGGGAGCTCCACCTCCTCCAGGTACCGCAGGAGGGGCGGGCCCTCGTACCAGGCCAGGTTCGCGGAGGGCTCCACCACGTTGTCGCCGAGCTTGGCCGACATGGGGATGAAGGTGAGGGTGGGCTGGTCGAAGCGGGTGACGAAGGCGGTGAGGTCGGCGCAGATGGAGCGGAAGATCCCCTCGTCCCAGCCCACCAGGTCCATCTTGTTGACCGCCACCACCACGTGGGGCACGTGGAGCAGGGAGGCGATCACGGCGTGGCGGCGGGTCTGCTCCAGCACGCCGTTGCGGGCGTCGACGAGGATCACGGCCAGGTCGGCGTTGGACGTGCCGGTGACCATGTTGCGGGTGTACTCGAAGTGGCCGGGCGTGTCGGAGAGCACGAAGCGGCGCTTGGGCGTGGCGAAGTAGCGGTAGGCCACGTCGATGGTGATGCCCTGGTCCCGCTCGGCCCGCAGGCCGTCGGTGAGCATGGCCAGGTGGACGCCGTCGTGGCCCCGCTGGGCGCTGGCGTGGGTGACGGCCGCCACCTGGTCCTCCAGGATGGCCTTCGCGTCCCAGAGGAGCCGGCCGATCAAGGTGCTCTTGCCGTCGTCCACCGAGCCGGCCGTGGCCACGCGCAGCAGGCCGGCGCTGGAGGTGGTCAAAAGTACCCTTCCTTCTTCCGGTCCTCCATCGAGGCCTCGGAGAAGCGGTCGTCGGCGCGGGTGGCGCCCCGCTCGGTGACCCGGGTGAGGGCCAGCTCGTCGATGATCTGGTCCACGGTGGCGGCGGTGGAGCGCACGGCGCCGGTGCAGGACATGTCGCCCACCGTGCGGTAGCGGACCGTGTCCTCGAACACGGTCTCGTCGTGGCGGGGCCGGACCTGGGGGCACACGGCCAGCAGCATCCCGTCGCGCTCCAGCACGTGGCGGCGGTGGGCGAAGTACATCGACGGCAGCTCGATCTTCTCCCGGGCGATGTACTCCCAGACGTCCAGCTCGGTCCAGTTGGAGATGGGGAAGGCCCGCATGTGCTCGCCGGCGTGGACCCGCCCGTTGTAGATGCTCCACAGCTCGGGCCGCTG
>JBQTJJ010000179.1:0-7029 GCA_052387235.1 Actinomycetota bacterium | reverse complement strand
CCCTCAAGGCGCTCGAGGGTGACGAGAAGTGGACGCCCGCCATCCT
The DNA here is from genome assembly GCA_052387235.1 of Actinomycetota bacterium. Classification (GTDB taxonomy): domain Bacteria; phylum Actinomycetota; class Acidimicrobiia; order Acidimicrobiales; genus JBQTJJ01. The sequence goes on along the minus strand of JBQTJJ010000179.1, from coordinate 6,983 downwards.
CGAGCTCATGGACGCGGTGGACTCCTACATCCCCGAGCCCCAGCGCGACGTCGACAAGCCCTTCCTCATGCCCATCGAGGACGTCTTCACCATCACCGGTCGCGGCACCGTCGTCACCGGCAAGGTCGAGCAGGGCATCGTCAAGGTCGGCGACCAGGTGGAGATCGTCGGCATCAAGGACACCCAGACCACGGTCTGCACCGGCGTCGAGATGTTCAAGAAGCTCCTCGACCAGGGCCAGGCCGGCGACAACATCGGCGCCCTGCTCCGGGGCACGAAGAAGGAGGAGGTGGAGCGCGGCCAGGTCCTCTGCAAGCCCAAGTCGATCACCCCGCACACCACCTTCGAGGCCAACGTCTACGTGCTGAAGAAGGAGGAGGGCGGGCGCCACAGCCCGTTCTTCCAGAACTACCGGCCGCAGTTCTACTTCCGCACCACCGACGTCACCGGCCAGATCACCCTGCCCGAGGGCACGGAGATGGTCATGCCCGGCGACAACATCACCCTGAACGTCGAGCTCATCAACCCCATCGCCATGGACGAGGGGCTCCGCTTCGCCATCCGTGAGGGTGGCCGCACTGTGGGCGCCGGTCGCGTCACGAAGATCCTCAAGTAACCCAGTCGGGGGCCGCTGCCCCCCGACAACCCCCCAACTGCTTTGACGCCCCGCCGCCGGCGGGGCGGCTGTCCCCCCTCCAACGAAGCGGAGCTTCGTTGGTCCGGCCTCTGGCCGGATTCGCTCCTTCGCAAGATTAAGGTGAACTCAGTGGCCCAGAAGATCCGTATCCGCCTGAAGGCGTACGACCACGAGATCGTCGACCAGTCGACGAAGAAGATCGTGGAGACGGTGCTGCGGACCCAGGCGAAGGTCCGGGGCCCGGTGCCGCTGCCCACCGAGATGCACCGCTACACGGTCATACGCTCGCCGCACAAGTACAAGGACAGCCGGGAGCACTTCGAGATGCGGATCCACAAGCGGCTCCTCGACATCGTGGAGCACAGCCCCAAGACCGTCGACTCCCTCCAGCGCCTGGACCTTCCGGCGGGCGTCGACATCGAGATAAAGATCCAGTAGGGGTCCGGCCCGCTCGGTGGCGCCGCCGGCGCCACCGGCAGGTCGGCGCCAACGCTGCTAGGGTGGGAACGAGCATCAACCGACGTCCTCCGTGGCCCGCATGGGAACCCGGGGGCAGAACCGAGAAGCGCTCCGCCGGGCACCGCCCGAGCGGAGCGTTCGCGTGAGACAGGGCAAACGCAGAATGGCTAGCAAAGCGATCGTCGGCGAGAAGGTCGGCATGACGCAGATCTGGGACTCGGAGAACCGTGCCGTCCCGGTGACGGTCGTCAAGGTGCCGCCGGTCCGCATCGTCCGGGTCAAGACGAACGAGCGGGACGGCTACTCGGCCCTGCAGGTCACCTTCGGCACCGTGAAGGCGGGCCGTCTCACCAAGCCGGTGGCGGGCCAGTTCGCCAAGGCCGGCGTGGAGCCGGGACGGCGGCTGGTGGAGCTGCGCCTCGACGACTCGAACGGCTACGAGGTCGGCCAGGAGCTCAAGGTCGACCTGCTGGCGGCCGGCGAGAAGGTCGACGTCACCGCCGTCAGCAAGGGCAAGGGCTTCGCCGGCGTGATGAAGCGCCACAACTTCAAGGGCCAGGGCGCGGCCCACGGCAACCACAAGAAGCACCGGGCCCCCGGCTCCATCGGCGCCTGCGCCACGCCGGCCCGCGTGTTCAAGGGCACGCGCATGGCGGGCCAGATGGGCTCCCAGCAGGTCACCACCCTCAACCTCGAGGTGGTGGAGGCGGACGCCGAGCGCGACCTGCTCCTGGTGAAGGGCGCCATCCCGGGCCCCCGCGGCGGGCTCGTGCTCATCCGTGGCGCCGTGAAGGGGAGGAAGTAGCCATGGCCACCGTCGACGTGCGCAAGCCCGACGGCTCCCGGTCGTCCTCGGTCGACCTCGACGACGCCGTGTTCGGCATCTCGCCCAACACCGCCGTCATGCACCAGGTCGTCACGGCCCAGCTGGCCGCGGCCCGGGCCGGCACCCAGTCCACCAAGACCCGCGCCGAGGTGCGTGGCGGCGGCGCCAAGCCGTGGAAGCAGAAGGGCACCGGCCGGGCCCGCCAGGGCTCGTCGCGGTCCCCGCAGTGGACGGGCGGCGGCGTCGCCCTCGGCCCCAAGCCCCGCAGCTACAAGCAGCGCACCCCCAAGAAGATGGTGCAGCTCGCACTGCGCTCGGCCCTGTCGGACCGGGCCGCGGACGGCAGGGTCGTGGTGGTGGAGGGCTGGGGCTTCGATGCTCCCAGCACCAAGGGGGCCAAGGCGGCGCTGGCGGCGCTGGGCATCACGGGCCGGGCCCTCGTGGTCCTCGGCCCCGACGACGACGTGGCCCGCAAGTCGTTCCGCAACCTCCCGGACGTGCACCTCCTGCCCGCCGGCGACCTCAACGCCTACGACGTGCTGTGCAGCGACTGGGTCGTGTTCACCGCCGCCACCCTGCCCAGCGGCCCCGAGCGGGCGAAGCCGGCTCCGGCCCCCGAGGCCCCAGCTGCGCCGGAGACGCCGGCAGCCGAGGCCGCCACCACCGAGGCCGCCACCACCGAGGCCGAGGGAGGCACCCAGTGAGGGATCCCCGCGATGTCATCCTGCGGCCCGTGGTGTCGGAGAAGTCGTACGCCCTGCTCGAGGACGGCGTGTACACGTTCGTCGTCGATCCCCGGGCCAACAAGACCGAGATCCGCCAGGCGGTGGAGTCGATCTTCAACGTGCGGGTCACCAATGTGAACACCCTGAACCGCAAGGGCAAGCGGAAGCGGAACCGGCGCCAGGCCACGTTCGGCAAGCGCCCAGACACCAAGCGGGCGATCGTCACCCTCGCCGGTGAAGACCGCATCGATCTGTTCGAGAGCTGACAGGCGGGAACGGACCATGCCCCTTCGCAAGCGCAAGCCCACCAGTGCCGGCCGGCGGTTCCAGACGGTGTCGGACTTCTCCGACATCACGACGGACCGGCCCGAGAAGAGCCTGCTCGGCCCCAAGCCCAAGACCGGCGGCCGCAACAGCTACGGCCGCAAGACGGCGCGCCACCGCGGTGGTGGCCACAAGCAGCAGTACCGCATCGTGGACTTCAGGCGGAACAAGGACGGCATCCCCGCCAAGGTCGCGACCATCGAGTACGACCCCAACCGCAACGCCCGCATCGCCCTGCTCCACTACGTCGACGGGGAGAAGCGCTACATCCTGGCGCCCAACCGGGTCGGCGTGGGCGACGTGCTGCAGAGCGGGCAGGGGTCGGAGATCCGCCCCGGCAACGCCCTGCCCCTCCGCTACATCCCGGTCGGTACCACCATCCACAACGTGGAGCTGCGGCCGGGCGGCGGCGGCAAGCTCGCCCGCGGCGCCGGCATGAGCGTCCAGCTCGTGGCCAAGGAGGGCGACTTCGCCACCCTGCGCCTGCCCTCCACCGAGATGCGCCGGGTGCCCATCGACTGCCGCGGCACCATCGGCGAGGTCGGCAATGCCGAGGCCGAGCTGGTGAAGATCGGAAAGGCCGGCCGCAGCCGCTGGAAGGGCGTGCGGCCCCAGACCCGCGGTGTGGCCATGAACCCCGTCGACCACCCGCTGGGCGGCGGCGAGGGCAAGTCCTCGGGCGGGCGCCACCCGGTGTCGCCCTGGGGCAAGCCCGAGGGCCGCACCCGCGACAAGAACAAGGAATCCGAGAAGCTCATCGTCCGGCGGCGTCGCACCCGCGGCGCACGGAGGTAACCGGCAATGCCCCGCAGTCTCAAGAAGGGCCCGTTCGTCGACGACCACCTGCTCAAGAAGGTCGACGTGCTCAACGCGGCCAACGAGAAGCGCGTGATCAAGACCTGGTCGCGGCGCTCCACGATCATCCCCGACATGGTGGGTCACACCATCGCCGTCCACGACGGCCGCAAGCACGTGCCCGTCTACATCACCGAGTCGATGGTGGGCCACAAGCTGGGCGAGTTCGCTCCCACGCGGACCTTCCGGTACCACGCCGGCCAGGAACGGGCCGGGAGGCGATAGGTGCCCGGTCCCAAGACGAACGAGCGTGAGGGCACCCGCGCCGTCCTCCGCAACGAGGGTGTGTCGGCCTACAAGGTGCGCCAGGTCCTCGACCTGATCCGCGGCCAGGAGGTCGGCCGGGCCCGCGACACGCTGGCCCTGTGCGAGCGGGACGCGGCGCTGCTGGTGGGCAAGCTCCTGGGCTCGGCCATCGCCAACGCCGAGAACAACGACGGGCTCGACCCCGAGGAGCTGTTCGTGTCGGCCTGCTACGCCGACGAGGGGCCAACCGCCAAGCGGTGGCGTCCGCGGGCCCGCGGCCGGGCCACACGGATCCGCAAGCGCAGCTGCCACATCACCGTGATCGTGAGCCGCCTGCCCGAGGAGCGGCTCAACCGCCTCCGGGCCCGGCAGGCGGCGGAGGCCGGCAACCGCCGGGCCCGGCGCGTGGCCGGCGGGCGGCAGGGCCGGCGCACGCGCCGCGACGAGCAGCGCCCCGGTACCGCGCCCGCACCCGAGGCTGCCGCGACGACGGCCGCCACACCGGCTCCGGAGCCGGTGGAGGAGGCGCCGGCCACCGGGATCTCGACGGAGGAGACGGCTGCCACCGAGACGGTGACGGAAGCGACGGCTGCGGACGGCACGGGCGCCGAGGCGACGGCCGGCGCCGCCGGCGACGACAGCGATTCGGGCGCCGGCGCCACCGCCGCACCCGACGAGGAGAAGGAAGGCTGATGGGCCAGAAGGTCAACCCCTACGGGTTCCGCCTCGGCGTCACCACCGATTGGAAGTCGCGCTGGTTCAACGACCGCGACTACCAGGCGCAGGTGATCGAGGACTGGAAGATCCGGGACTACCTCACCAAGCAGCTGGAGCGCGCCGCCGTGAGCCGGGTCGAGGTCGAGCGCACGCGGGACCGCCTCCGGATCGACCTGCACACCGCCCGGCCCGGCATCGTGATCGGCCGGCGGGGGGCCGAGGCCGACCGACTCCGCACCGAGCTGGCCCGGATCACCAAGAACCCCAAGGTCCAGCTGAACATCCAGGAGATCAAGCAGCCCGAGCTCGACGCGGCGCTGATCGCCCAGGGCATCGCCGACCAGCTGGCGGGCCGGGTCAGCTTCCGCCGGGCCATGAAGCGGGCCGTCCAGACGGTGCAGAAGGCCGGCGCCCAGGGCATCCGCGTCCAGTGCGCCGGGCGCCTGGGTGGCTCCGAGATGGCACGCCGTGAGGCCTACCGCGAGGGCCGGGTCCCGCTGCACACCCTGCGGGCCGACATCGACTACGGCTTCCGCGAGGCCAAGACCACCTTCGGCCGCATCGGCGTGAAGGTGTGGATCTACAAGGGCGACATCCTCCCCTACAAGATCTCCACCGAGGACAAGATCAGCCGAGAGGCGGCCATGGCGGTGGGCGAGACGTCCGGCCAGGGCCGGCCCCGGCGCATCATCTCCGCCGGCGGCGGGCGCCGCCGGCCCGAGCTGGGCGAGCCGGGCGCCGTCCCCGCTGCCGTCGAGGAAGGGGCCGAGCCGGGCGAGGCGGCGGAAGCCAAGCCGATCCTGCCCGAGGTCGATCCCGACATCGAACGCCTCCTCGCCGAGGAGGAGGAGATCGAGCGCCGCACCCGCGAGCACCACGAGGCTCCCCACTTCCGCAAGGAGACCGACTGATGGTCCCGGTCACCTGCGAGGTCCCGCCGTGTTGATGCCCAGGAAGGTCCGGCACCGCAAGCAGCAGCGCGGCCGGCTGTCCGGCAAGGCCAAGGGCGGCACCGCCGTCACTTTCGGCGACTACGGGGTGCAGGCCCTGGAGCCGGGATGGATCACGGCCCGCCAGATCGAGGCGGCCCGAATCGCCATGACCCGCCACGTCAAGCGCGGCGGCAAGGTGTGGATCCGGGTCTTCCCCGACAAGCCCGTCACGGCCAAGCCGGCCGAGACCCGCATGGGCTCGGGCAAGGGCAACCCCGAGCACTGGGTCGCCGTCGTCAAGCCCGGCCGCATCATGTTCGAGCTGGCGGGCGTGGGCGAGGAGCTGGCCCGGGCCGCCATGGAGCGGGCCATCCAGAAGCTGCCCATCAAGGCCCGGTTCGTGGTCCGGCGCGACCAGGAGGTGGAGGTCTGATGGCCACCGCCCGCTCGCGCGAGCTGCGCGACATGACCGCGGACGAGCTGGAGACGCGCCTCGACGAGGCAAAGCAGGAGCTGTTCAACCTGCGCTTCCAGCACGTCACGGGCCAGCTCGACAACTCGTCCCGCCTGGGCCAGCTGCGCAAGGACGTGGCCCGGATGCACACCATCCTGCGCCAGCACGAGATCGCGGCCGCCGAGGCGGCCGATGCAGCACGAGCCGAGGAGGTCCGCCGTGGCTGATGCCACCCCCGACAGCACCAGCACCGCCCCCGCCAAGACCGACTCGGCGCGCAAGCAGCGCGAGGGCACGGTCGTCTCGAGCGCCATGGCCAAGACGGCGGTGGTGGCCGTGATCGACCAGGTGCGCCACGCCCGCTACGCCAAGACGGTCCAGCGCACCAAGCGCCTCTACGCCCATGACGAGGAGAACGACGTCAAGGTGGGCGACCGGGTGCGCATCGAGGAGACCCGGCCCCTGTCGAAGTTGAAGCGCTGGCGGGTCGTCGAGGTCCTGGAGCGGGCCCGATGATCCAGCAGGAGTCACGGCTGCGCGTGGCCGACAACTCCGGCGCCAAGGAGGTCCTCTGCATCAAGGTGCTGGGCGGCTCCAAGCGCCGGTACGCCTCGATCGGCGACGTCTTCGTCGCCACCGTGAAGGACGCCATCCCGGGAGCGGCGGTGAAGAAGGGCGACGTCGTGAAGTGCGTGGTCGTCCGCACCAAGAAGGAGAAGCGCAGGCCCGACGGGAGCTACATCCGCTTCGACGAGAACGCGGCCGTGCTCATCAACGACGCCCAGCAGCCCCGCGGCACCCGCATCTT
>JBQTJJ010000178.1:0-1601 GCA_052387235.1 Actinomycetota bacterium | reverse complement strand
CCCAGGAGGCGGGCCGGGTGCGCGTCCAGGTGGTGGCCACCGGCCTCACGCCGGGCTGGCACGGCTTCCACGTCCACGCCGTCGGCAGCTGCGTCGTCGGCGACGTCAACAGCCCGTTCGGCGGGGCCGGCGGCCATCTCGGCTCGGGCGCCCCGCTCAACCAGAGCCACGCCGGCCACGACGGTGACATGCCCCTGCTGTACGTCAACGCCGACGGCGTGGCCAAGGCGACGTTCCGCACGGACAACTTCACGTTCGCCCAGCTGCTCGACGCCGACGGCAGCGCCGTCATCGTCCACGCCTTGGCCGACAACTACGCCAACATCCCGGCTGCCCGCTACGACACCAAGCCGGCCGGCGGCACCGTCCCCGACGCCACCACGCTGGGCACCGGCGACTCCGGCGCCCGCCAGCGGTGCGGCACGGTGGCGACCGGCGGCCTCGGCTTCGACGAGGCCGGTTACTGGATGGTGGCGTCCGACGGCGGCGTGTTCGGCTTCGGCAAGGCCGGGTTCCTCGGGTCGATGGGCGCTACCAGGCTGAACCAGCCCATGGTCGGCCTGGCGGCCACGCCGTCGAAGGCCGGGTACTGGCTGGTGGCGTCCGACGGCGGCGTGTTCGGCTTCGGCGACGCCAAGTTCTTCGGCTCCACCGGCGGCACCAGGCTGAACCAGCCGGTCGTCGGCATGGCGGCCCCGAGCGGCCAGGCCTCGGCCATCTTGAAGGACACGTCCGGCAAGGCCCTGGGCAGTGTGCAGTTCAGCCCGTCCGGCGCCACCCAGGTGCGCGTCGACGTGGTGGCCGAGGGTCTGACCCCGGGCTGGCACGGGTTCCACGTGCACACCAAGGCCGACTGCACGGTCGGCGACGTCGCCAACCCGTTCACGGCGGCCGGCGGCCACCTCGGTTCGGGTGCCCCGCTCAACCAGGGCCACGGCAGCCACGACGGCGACATGCCGCTCCTGTACGCCAACGCCGACGGTGTGGCCCGGGCCAGCTTCCGCACCGACAACTTCACCCTGGCCCAGCTGCTCGACGCCGACGGAAGCGCCGTCATCGTCCACGCCGGCGCCGACAACTACGGCAACATCCCCACCGCCCGCTACGACACCAAGCCGGTCCCCGGCGGCGCCGTGCCGGACTCCACCACCCTGGGCACCGGCGACGCCGGCCTGCGCCAGCGCTGCGGCCTGGCCGAGCGCACGGGTGACGGGTACTGGCTGGTGGCCTCGGACGGCGGCGTGTTCGGCTTCGGCGACGCCAAGTTCTTCGGCTCCACCGGGGGCACGAGGCTGAACCGGCCCGTCAACGGGATGGCGGCCACGCCCACGGGCAAGGGCTACTGGCTGGTGGCGTCGGACGGCGGGATCTTCGCCTTCGGCGACGCCGAGTTCAAGGGGAGCACCGGTGCGCTCACCCTCAACTCGCCCATCGTCGGCATGGCGGCCTCGCCCACGGGCAAGGGCTACTGGCTGGTGGCGGCCGACGGCGGCGTGTTCGCCTTCGGCGACGCCGGCTTCAAGGGCAGCACCGGCGACATCAGGCTGAACTCGCCCATCGTGTCCATCGCCGCCACCCCCACCGGCGACGGCTACTGGCTC
>JBQTJJ010000177.1:0-2217 GCA_052387235.1 Actinomycetota bacterium | reverse complement strand
GGTCGCGGTCGCGGTTGCGGCGGGGGGCGTCGCTCTCCGGACGGCCGGCGGCGACGTCGGCGGGGCCGAGGTCGCCGAACTTCTCCTTGGCCTGGGCCTCGAACTGGGCCTCGAAGCTGACGAACTCGCGGCCTTCGCCGGCGGTCTCGGCGGCCGGCGCCCGGTCCCTCGACCGCTCACGGGCCGGCGGGGCGCTGTCTCCGCCACCGGTGGGGGCGTCGCCGTCGTCACCGACAGGCGACAGGGCGACCTTCCCCTGGGGGTCGATGTCGTCCACCCGCACGGTGATGTCGCTGCCCAGGCTGACCACGTCCTCCACCCGCTCGACCCGCTTGCCGCGGCCCAGCTTGGAGATGTGGAGCAGGCCGTCCCGGCCCGGGAGGATGTTCACGAAGGCGCCGAACTTGGTGATGTTGACCACCTTGCCGGTGTAGACGTCGCCCACGTTGGCCCGGGGCGGGTCGAGGATCTGCTCGATCCGCTTCTGGGCCTCGGTGACGGCGGCGCCGTCCTTGGAGCCGATGGTGACGGTGCCGACCACGCCGTTGTCGTCGACGTTGATGTCGGCGCCGGTCTCCTGCTGGATGGTGTTGATGACCTTGCCCTTGGGCCCGATGACCTCGCCGATCTTGTCCATCGGGATCTCGAAGCTGATGATCTTCGGGGCCGTCTCCCGGACCTCGGAGCGGGGCTCGGCGATGGCTGCGTTCATGACCTCGAGGACCTGGAGGCGGGCGTCGCGGGCCTGGGTGAGGGCCGCGGCCAGCACGTCGGCGGGGATGCCGGCGATCTTGGTGTCGAGCTGGAGGGCGGTGACGAACTCGGCCGTGCCCGCCACCTTGAAGTCCATGTCGCCGAAGGCGTCCTCGGCCCCGAGGATGTCGGTGAGGGTGGTGTACTTGCCCTCGGCGAACACGAGGCCCATGGCGATGCCGGCCACCGGCGCCTTGAGGGGCACGCCGGCGTCCATCAGCGACAGGGTGGAGCCGCACACCGAGGCCATCGACGTGGAGCCGTTGGACGACAGCACGTCGCTCACGACCCGGATGGCGTACGGGAACTCCTCCAGCGGCGGCACCACCGGCAGCAGGGCCCGCTCGGCCAGCAGGCCGTGGCCGATCTCGCGGCGCTTGGGGCCGCGCATGAAGCCGGTCTCCCCGGTGGAGAAGGGCGGGAAGTTGTAGTGGTGCATGTACCGCTTGCGATCCTCGGTGCCGATGGTGTCGAGCAGCTGGTCCATGCGCGGCATCCCGAGGGTGGACACGCTCAGCACCTGGGTCTCGCCCCGCTGGAACAGGGCCGAGCCGTGGGTGGTGGGGATCAGGCTGACCTCGGCGCTGAGGGGCCGGATGTCGGTCGGGCCCCGGCCGTCGATGCGGAAGCCCTGCTCCACGATCCGCTTTCGGATGAGGGCCTTGGTGAGGCTGCGGACAGCCGCCTTGACCTCCTTCTCCCGCCCCTCGTAGGCCTCGCCCAGCTTGGCCGTGACGGTGCCGGCGGCGGCGTCGAGGGCGGCGTTGCGCTCGGCCTTGTCGGGGATGGTGACGGCCTGGCCGATGGGATCGGCGCCGGCGCCCTTCACCGCCTCCCAGACGTCGTCGCCGTAGTCGACGGCGGTCTCGAATGCGATGGGCTCCTTGGCGCCGGCCTGCTCCACCAGCTGGCGCTGCAGCTCGATGGACTCGCGGATCCAGGTCTTGGCCGCCTCCAGCCCCTCGGCGATCACCTCCTCGGTGACCTTGGGGGCGCCGGCCTCGTAGTAGCGCCAGGCGTCCTCGGTGCCGCCCGCCTCCACCATCATGATGGCGACGTCGCCGTCGTCGAGGGCCCGGCCCGCCACCACCAGCTCGAAGGTGGCGGCGTCACCCTCCTGGTAGGTGGGGTGGGCGATCCAGGTGCCGTCGGTGCCGTAGGCGACCCGCACCGCGCCGAGGGGCCCGTCGAACGGGATCCCCGACACCATGAGGGCGGCCGAGGCGCCGTTGATGGCCACCACGTCGTGGGGGTTCTGCAGGTCGGCGCCCAGCACGGTGGCCACCACGTGGACCTCGTTGCGGAAGCCCTCGGGGAACGACGGGCGCAGCGGGCGATCGATGAGGCGGCAGGTGAGGATGGCCTGGTCGGTGGCCCGGCCCTCCCGGCGGAAGAACGAGCCGGGGATCTTGCCGGCCGCGTACATCCGCTCCTCCACGTCGACGGTGAGGGGGAAGAAGTCGA
>JBQTJJ010000176.1:0-12448 GCA_052387235.1 Actinomycetota bacterium | reverse complement strand
GGCTGGGGCTCGCGGTCGTCGAGGGGCACGCCGGCCAGCTGTGACGGCGCCTCCAGCCCGTACTTGACCAGAAGGTTCAGGTAGTCCCTCTGGTAGAAGACCTTCACCTTCAGGTCGGGGTTCAGCTCCCGGAGGCGCCGGACCTTGGCGTTCTTCTTCGTCACCAGCTTCTGGTTCATGGTGGTGATCTCGATGTACAGGTCGTAGGCCGGAAGGTAGAAGTCGGGCCGGAACGCCTGCACGGACCTGCCCTCGCGGTCCGTGGCCAGGGTGAACTCCCTGGGCTCGTACTCCCAGGAGATCCCGTAGAAGTCGAGCAGCTTGGCGAACTGGCGCTCCGAGTTGTGGGCGAACCGGATCTGCTCGTGCGGCAGTTGCGGGCCCTCCAGCGCCTTACCCCCCGGTGCCGAGCCGGGCCAGCCCCTCGCCGCCGCCGTCGTCCCCGGCCGCCGCCGGCGCCGACGCGACCGGCTCCGGCGCGAGGTCGGTGATGGCGGCGTCGAGCTCGCGCACGACGCCGGCCAGGGCGACGATGTTGAGGACACCCTGGCCCCCTTTGAGCAGGTCGATGATCTCCTCGCCCGAGCGGGCCAGGACCGACTGGGTGCCGTTGAGGACCAGGTTGGCGGTGGCGACCTCGGCGCCGCTGCTGCGCAGCACCTCGAGGGCGCGCCGCGCCGACTGGAGGGAGACACCGGCGTCGAGCAGGCGCTTGATGACCTTCAGCTCGAGCAGGTCGCCGTAGGAGTACCGGCGCTGGGTGCCGCTCCCCCGGGCCTCGCTGATCGACGGCCGCAGGAGGTCGGTACGGGCCCAGTAGTCCAGCTGGCGGTAGGTGATCCCGACGATCTTGCAGACCTGGGGACCGCGGAACCCTTCTTCAGGCATGGGGAAGTGCCCTCCAGTGCTCGTGGCGACCGATCGTCACAGCGGCGAAATTACACCAATGTGGTAGCGAGGGTAGAACCTGGGCGGCCCGCCGTCAACGGTCCGGGGCCGGGACGGGCCCCGGACCCTAGGAGGAGAAGTCCTCGGGCCGGATGCCCTCGATGAACTGGCGGAACTGCGACACCAGCTCGTCGGGAGGCGTCTCGTCGTCGTCGTCGGCGTCGATGACGATGCCGGCCTCGTCCAGGAGGTCGTCCTCGGCGTAGATGGACGTCCCCAGCCTGGCGGCCAGGGCGATGGCGTCCGACGGCCGGCTCGACACGATGCGGGCCTCGCCTCCGAGGAGCAGGTGGAGCTCGGCGTAGTAGGTGCCGCTGCGCCCGTCGTCGCCCATGCGCAGCTCGGTGACCACGACCCGCTCCAGCGTGGCGCCCAGGGCCACCAGGAGGTCGCGCATGAGGTCGTGGGTCATGGGCCGGGGCGGGGTGACGCCCTGCAGGGCGAAGGCGATGGCGGTGGCCTCCGGTGCCCCGATGAAGATCGGCAGGGTGCGGCGGGCGCCCTCGACCTCCTGGAGAAGCACCACCGGGTTGTTCGTCGGCAACTCGACCCGTACTGCGGCGAGGTGCATCTCCACCATGAGCCAACCCTACCGTGAGAAGAACTCCTCCACGTGCGCGTCCGGGTCGGCCCGGAGGGCGCTCAGGTCGCCGGCCGCCACCAGGTCGAGGTTGCGGTAGCGCTCGGCGAAGTCCAGTCCGTAGCCCACCACGAAGTCGTCGCCGACGGTGAAGCCGACGAAGCGCACCGGCGTGGGCACGATGCGCCTGGTGGCCTTGTCCAGCAGGGCGCAGACCTCGAGCGAGCGGGGTCCCCGGCGGGCCAGCTCGCCCAGCACGTAGGTGAGGGTGAGGCCGGTGTCGACGATGTCCTCCACCAGGACCACGTCGCGCCCGGCGATGTCGATCTCGAGGTCCTTCACCAGCCGCACCCGCCCGGTGTCGGGCGCGTAGGAGGAGATGGCGAGGAAGTCGACCTCAGGAGCGATGGTCAGGGATCGCACCAGGTCGGCCAGGAACGGCACGCTCCCCTTCAGCACCGCCACCAGCAGCACACCGTCGTCGTAGGCGTCGGAGATCTCGGCGGCCAGTCGCACCACCCCGGCCCGCAGCTCGTCGGCCGGGATCAGGACCCGGGCCGGGCTCACCCTCCCGACAGGCGGCGGATGGCCTGGCGCAGCACGGCGGCCCGCAGGCTCTGGCCGAGATGGGTGAGGTCCTCCAGGGCCTGCACGGCCTGGCGGCGCGCCTCGGGGTTGCGCTGCTTCAGCAGCGGGGTGACGATCTGCTCGAACAGGCCGGCCTCCCGCTCGGCCGAGTTCTTGTAGATGCGCAGGTGCCGGCCCTCGATGCCGAACCTGGCGAACCCTGCGGCCAGGTTGGCCACCACCAGGGACTCCTCGTCGTAGTACACGGTGCCGGCCACCTGGCGCCCGGTGATGAACCCGTAGCGCTCCAGCTCCCGCAGGCGGTCGTAGGGCAGCCCGCAGGCGCCGGACAGCTCCTCCATGGTGAGGCTGGCGCCGGTGAGGCCGGCCGAGAGCATGGTGTCACGGGGCCGGTCGGGGGGCGCGGGCACCGGCCGGGGCGGCGCCGGCAGGGGCCCCGGGAGGTCGGCGGCGTCGCCCCGGGGTGGGGCGGCCGGGGCGGCCGTCGGATCCGGTGGCCGGGGCCGGGCGGTGACGGCCTCGACCGGCGGGGCCGGCGCCGGCGCGGGCTGGGCGGGCAGCGGGGGGACGGCCACCGGGCCGGGCGGCGGCGACGGGCTCTGGCTCGGGTGCTCGGCCGACGTGGACCCGGTGGCCGGCGGGTCGTCCATCTCGGGGTCCTCGCCCACCAGGCGCCCCTTGATCACCTTCAGGGGCAGGAAGTGCTCCCGCTGCTGGCGCAGAATCCAGCGCAGCCGCTCGACGTCGGGGTCGTAGAACTTCCGGTAGCCGGACGCCGTGCGCTCCGGGTCGAGCAGGCCCTGGCTCTCGAGGAAGCGGATCTTGGAGATGGTGACGTCCGGGAACTCGTCCTTGAGGAGCGAGAGCACCTCCCCTATGGACAGGTAGGCCCGGTCACCCACCGCCGCTCACACCTCGCCGGCGGCGAGGAAGACGAGCTTGAACTTGCCGATCTGCACCTCGTCGCCATGGGCCAGCGGGGCCTCCTCCAGCCGCTCCCGGTTGAGGTAGGTGCCATTGAGCGAGCCCACGTCCCGCACGACGTAGCCCGGTCCCTGGCGCACGAACTCGGCGTGGCGGCGGGACACGGTGATGTCGTCGAGGAAGATCTCGCTGTCGGGGTGGCGCCCGGCGCGGGTGACGTCCTCCTCCAGCATGAAGCGCGACCCGGCGTTGGGGCCTCTCTTCACCACCAGCATGCCCATCCCCTCCGGGAGCCCCTCGAAGCTGACGCTCAGCTCGTCGTCGCCCGTCTCCCCCGGTGCCTCGTTGGTGAACACGATGGTGGTCTCCTCGCCGACCGACGGGGCCAGGACGCCGCCGCAGGAGGAGCAGAAGTTGGAGCCGGCAGGATTGCGATGACCGCACCGGTTGCAGAACACGCCGTCCACGCTATTCCGTCGCCGTTCCGTCCGAGACGAGCGCCGTGTAGGCGTCGGCATCGAGGAGGGTGCCGTAGGCGGCCGGGTCGGCCGGCGCGAGCACGCAGATCCAGCCCTCGCCGTAGGGGTCCTCGTTCACGAGCTGGGGCGCGTCGACCAGTGCCGAGTTGACCTCGACCACCTCGCCGGCGACGGGCGCGTAGATGTCGGACACCGACTTGGTTGACTCCACCTCGCTGCACGTGGCGCCGGCGTCGACGACGGTCCCGATCTCGGGCAGCTCGACGAACACCACGTCGCCGAGGGCGTCCTGGGCGTAGTCGGTGATGCCGAGGCGGATGCCGCCGTCCTCCTGCCGGGCCCATTCGTGGTCGGCGGTGTAGCGCAGGTCGGTAGGCACGTTCATCTGCGGGTGGACCTCCAGCGGCCGAGCCCACGGCGGGCGCTCAAGGGCCGGACCCTACCGGACGCGCCACCTTGAAGGCAGGGGGCCGGCTCAGGGCGGGCAGCTCGAGCCTGGCCGAGCGCTGGACCTGGGCCCCCACGCCCCGGAGGGCGTCGAGCGTGTCGAGCACGCCGCCCGGGATCTTGAGCCCGCCGTCGAGGGTCGTCGACTGCCCGATGGCGCTGATCCGGTAGGGCGGGGCCAGGGGGCTGCCGTCGAGCAGGAGGCGCCCCTCCCGCTCCGACAGCGACGAGGCCACGCCCACCCGGATCCCGTTGACGGCCACCGCCTCTGCGCCGGCGTCGCGCAACTCCTGCACCGCGTCGAGGAGGACGTCGTAGCGCACCGAGTCGTCCGGGTCCTCGATCACGAGGACCAGCCCGGGACCCGTCACCGCCACCGTGCCGGCCAGGACGGCGAGGGCCTGGAGGCTCTCCTGGGCCGCCCGTCCCGCCGCGTCGTTCTCGCGGGAGCTGGCCCGGAGGTCGACGAGCTGGAGCTTGAGGTCGCTGATCTCGTCCCGCAGGGCGTCGCCCTCGTCGTTCAGGCTGGCCAGGATCCGGGCCAGGTCCTCCTCGCTCTCCGCCTCCAGCCGCTGGCTGAAGCGCTGGGTGGTGCCCAGCTGGCCCACCAGGAGGAACCCGACCACCGAGGTGGCGGCCACCACCAGCAGCGGGCCTCCGGCCAGGCGCGGTCGGGTTGCGGGGGGAGGGGCCAGGCCCAGGCGGTCGTCGCTGGGCCGGGAGGCCCGCCGCCACCGCCGGCGCAGCCGGCCCAGCTCCACGCCGAGGGCGCTCACGCCGTCATCCCCGTCTCAACCGCCGATGAGGCGGCGCCGGATGGCGGCCACGTTCTGGAAGATGCGGATGCCGAGCACGACGACCACCGCGGTGGACAGGTCCGTGGCCAGCTGGTCACCCAGCCACACGAGGATCATGGCCACCGCGGCGTTCGACAGGAACGAGAACACGAAGATCCGGTCGTTGAAGGTGTGCTCGAGCGACGACCGCACTCCCCCGAGGGTGGCGTCGAGGGCGGCCACCACCGCCATGGCCACGTAGCGCGAGAGGTCCTGGGGCACGGTGGGCTGCAGGAGGACGGCCACCAGCGCGCCCACCACCAGTCCGAAGATCGGCAGCATCTAGGCCGCGGGCCGGGCCGAGGCGATGGCCACCCGGCCGGCGTAGGCCGGGACGGTGAGGTCCCGGCGCTCGACGCTGAAGCCCAGGCCGAACAGGTCGGTCCAGCGGCGGAACCGCCGGGCGATCTCGCTGGCCTCGAACGCCTTCCGGTCGGCGCCGATGGCGGTCACCTTGTAGGGCGGGTTCAGGGGGCGGAAGTTCACCACGATGGTGTCGCCCGCGGCCCGGATGGGCGTGGTGGCCACCAGCCGGCTGTCGTTCACCGCCACGGCCTCGGCGCCGGCCGCGAAGAGGGCGTTGACCACCAGCTGGAGGTCGGTGTCGTGGATGCGGTAGGCGCCGGAGTCCTCCTCGACCCGCGCCTCGCGCACGGAGTCGCTGAGGCGCACCAGCAGCCCCGGGCCATCGAGGGCCGTCGTGCCCGCCTGCATGGCCAGCTCCCGG
This sequence comes from Actinomycetota bacterium, assembly GCA_052387235.1. GTDB lineage: Bacteria > Actinomycetota > Acidimicrobiia > Acidimicrobiales > JBQTJJ01. The sequence continues at coordinate 6,919 of JBQTJJ010000176.1, read as the reverse complement.
GTGCGCTCCGCCTCGGCCCGGTCGAGGGCGGTGAGGCGGGAGACCTCCTGCCGGGCCCCGGCCACCTCCCCCCGCAGCTGGTGCACGGCGCGGTCCTGCTCGTCCACCAGCTCGCGCCGGCGCTCGATCAGTTCGATCAGCTCCCCCTTGCGGGGCGCGGCGGCGCGCCGGTTGTCCCGCACGGACGACACGGCCGTGACGAGCAGGAACCCGAGGACCACGAAGCCCGCCGTGAGGGCGAGGGGCGACCGTCGCACCGTCTCATTCTCCCTCCTGGAGGGGGCGCCGGTGGCACGCCGCCCGGATGCCGCTCCTACGGCAGGAGCTGCCGGATCCGTCGGGCATAGTCCTGGGCCCGCGCCTCGGCGCCGGCGCCGGTGGCGGCCTCGGCCCACACGTGGGTGATGGGCTCCTCCGGGTCCACCAGCACCAGGCCCCAGCCGTCCTCGTGGACCACCTTCACCCCGTCGATGAGCACCAGCTCCTCGTCCCCGAGGCTCTCCACCAGCGTGCGCATCACCATCCCCTTGTGCTCCCACGGGGTGGCCACGCCCTCGTGGGCGATGTGGACCGCCGGCGACTCGCTCACCACCTTGGACAGCCGCAGGCCGGTGGCGGCCAGCATGGCCAGCAGGTTCACCAGCGTGGCCGCCGCGTCGTAGGCGGGCAGGAAGGCGGGGAAGATGAAACCGCCGTCCTGGCTGGCGGCGAAGTGGACCTCGGCCGACGACGCCACCTCCATGAGGTGGGAGGCGGACAGCTTGGTCCACACGATCTCGGCGCCGCAGCTCCCGGCCAGCTCCTCGGCCCCCCTGCCCACCGAGACCGGCAGCGCCACCCGGGCGTGGTCGGTGGTGGCGCACACCAGGCCGAGGAGGGCGAACAGGGCGGCGTCGTCGGACAGGACCCGCCCGGTGTCGTCGATGAGGGTGATGCGTTCGCCGTCGGGGTGGATGACGGCGCCGAGGTGGGCGCCCGAGGCCCGGACCAGCTCGCTCACCCGACGGGCGTGGGCATCGGCCTCGAACGACGCCGCCCCCACGGTGGAGGCGTAGGGGTTGACGGTGAGGACCTCGGCCCCGAGCTTGGACAGGACGTTGGGCATCACGAAGCTGGCCGAGCCGAAGGCGTAGTCGAGCACCACCTTGAACCCGGCCGAGCGGATGGCGTCGGTGGCGACGGTGGACATCATCACGTCGGAGTAGTGCTCGAGGGCCCGGGCCGGGAAGCCGATGTCGCCCATCTCGGCCGCCATGGCCCGCCGGAACTCCTCCCGGTGGTACAGGCGCTCGATCTTGCGCTGGGCTCCCTCGGGGATGTCGATGCCCTCGGTGTCGAGGAAGCGGATGAGGACCGACTGGGGATCGCCCGGCGCCAGGCGGACCGTGACCCCGGCCTCGCTGCGGATGGACCGGACGTGGAAGCGGGTGACGGGGACGGTGGCGACCTCGAGGTCCTCGACGTTCACGCCGGCGGCGGTGAGTCCCACCATGACGGCCCGCTTGATGGCGCGGGCGGCCCGGCTGGAGTCGCGGGAGGTGGTGACCGTGACGCCCTTCTTCAGCGTGGTGGCGAAGGCCATGGCCACCCGGACCGCCAGCTCCGGGGTGATGTCGACGTTGGCCAGCCCGGCCACGCCCAGCCGCCCGAACAGGTGCCGGGCCCCGCGGGACTCCCAGATGATCGAGCTGTTGATCACGGCGCCGGGCTCGACCGTCTTGAACGGGTACACCTTGACGGCCGGGTTGATCACGGCGTGCTCGCCCACCAGGCACTCGTCGCCGAGGACCACGCCCTCCTCGCAGCGCACGCCCCGGCGAAGGTCGCTGGAGCGGCCGACCACGGTGCCCCGCAGGTTGGTGGACGGGCCGAGGTAGCTGTTGTCGTGGACGATGGAGCGCTCGATGTAGGCGTGGTCGCCGACCCGGACGTTGGCCCCGAGCACGGTGTACTGGGCCAGGTGGGCGCCGGCGCCGACCCGGCAGTAGTCCCCCACCACCACCGGTCCGTCCAGCCTGGCGGCCGGGTCGACCTCCGCGCCCTCCCCGAGCCACACGCCCTCCCCCAGCCGGAAGCCGGGGACGTCGATCTCCACCTTGCCGTCCAGCACGTCGCGGTGGGCCTCGACGTAGGCCTCGAGGGTGCCCACGTCCTCCCAGTAGCCGTCGGCCACGAAGCCGTAGAGCGCCTCGCCCGCCTCCAGCAGCTTGGGGAACACGTCCTCCGACCAGTCCACCTTGCCCTCGGGGACGTGGTCGAAGATCTCGGGCTGCAGGACGTAGACCCCCGTGTTCACGGTGTCGCTGAAGACCTGGCCCCAGGTGGGCTTCTCGAGGAAGCGCTCGATGCTCCCGTCCTGGCGGGTGATCACGATGCCGAAGTCGAGGGGGTTCTCCATGGCCTTGAGGCCGATGGTGGCCATGGCGCCCCGATCCTCGTGGAAGGCGATGATGGCCGAGAGGTCGATGTCGGTGAGCACGTCGCCCGAGATGACGAGGAATGGCTCGTCCAGCTCGTCCTTGGCGTTGCGCACCGAGCCGGCGGTGCCGAGGGGCGACTCCTCGGTGGCGTAGGAGAGGCGCACACCGAACTCGGACCCGTCGCCGAAGTACGTCCGGATGGCGTGGGGCATGAAGGCCACGGTGACCACGATGTCGTCGAGGCCGTGGTCCTTCAGGAGCCGGATGACGTGCTCCATCATCGGGCGGTTGGCCAATGGGAGCATCGGCTTGGGCTGGTTCGAGGTCAGCGGCCGCAGCCTCGTCCCCTCGCCCCCCGCCATGATCACCGCTTTCACGGGGCCGACACTAGTTGGCGGGCCGGGTCGCCCTGGCGTCCTCCAGCGCCCTCCGGGCCGCCGGGACGTACCCGGCGGCGGCGTAGTAGCTCAGCACCAGGCCGGGGACGGCGGTGAGCCACGCCAGGGGTCGGGCCACCTCGTGCCAGGGCGCGCCGCCGTCCGGGTTGCTGGCCAGGAAGAAGGGAAAGGCCATCATCTGCAGGAGCGTGCCGGCCTTCCCGGCCAGCTTCACGTCGATGAGGTCCTTGGCCCCCATGGCGGCCAGCGCCAGCACCGTGCCGCCCACCACCACCTCGCGGGCGACGGCCAGGGCCCCCACCCACCACGGCATGGACCCGTCGATCAGCAGGGCGGCGACGCCCACCCCGAGCAGGATGCGGTCGGCGGTGGGGTCGAGGATCCGGCCCAGGCGGGACTCCTGGTGGAGGTGGCGGGCGATCCACCCGTCGGCGAAGTCGGTGATCCCTAGGGCGGCCAGCAGGAGCCCGGCGGCGTAGCGGTCGTGACGCCCGAACAGCAGCCACAAGAAGACGGGGACGCACAGCAGCCGGCCGATCGAGAGCACGTTCGGCACCGTGAGGATGCGATCGTCCCCCTCGGCCGCCATGGACCGGAAGTCTACGGCGGGCGCTCTCTACGGCAGGTGGTACGGGTTGCGCCCGGGCGGCAGCCTGGGCGGCTTGTCCCGCCGCTCCGGACCCGCGAACAGGTTCCTCAGGGACCGCCAGCGGATCCAGAAGGAGAACGCCACCAGGGGGACGCAGAGACCCAGGGCGACGAAGCCGGCCAGCAGGGAGGGTTCCATCGCCTCTAGTTCACCACGGCGACGTACCGGTCTGCCCGCGAGAGGTGCGAACGCCGCAAGTGCGAGGATCCCCACGTAGAATCCCTGCAATGCCAAGCTTCCGGATGGGTCAAGCTGCGGAGCTCCTGGGAGTGAGCGTCGACACGGTGAGGCGGTGGGCCGACGGCGGCCGCCTGGCCACGACCCGGACCGAGGGTGGCCACCGGCTGGTGGAAGGGGCCGACCTGGCCCGCCTGGCCGCCGAGGTGGCGCCGGCGCCGGGCCCCCGGGCCGTCGGGAGCCAGTCGGCCCGCAACCGCCTGCCGGGCATCATCACCAAGGTCACGAGGGGCGACGTGATGGCCCAGGTGGAGCTGCGGGTCGGCCGTCACCGGGTCGTGTCGCTGCTGTCCACGGAGGCGGCCGACGAGTTGGGGCTCGAGCCGGGGATGGTGGCGGTGGCGGCGGTGAAGGCGACCACCGTCGTCATCGAGCTGCCGGCGCCGTGAGCACCGGCCGGCGCCGGGCCGGCGGGCTGGTCCTCGTGGTGCTCCTGGTCGCCGCCGGCGGAACCGGGTGCGGCCGCGGCGGGGACGGGCGCCGGCTCACGGTGCTGGCCGCCTCGTCGCTCACCGAGGTGTTCGACACCATCGGCCGGCGGTTCGAGGCCGCCCATCCCGAGGCCGGTGTGCGGTTCGGCTTCTCCGCGTCCTCGGCGCTGGCGGCCCAGGTGCGCGACGGCGCCCCCGCCGACGTCGTCGCCACCGCCGACCGCCGCACCGTGGACGACCTGGCCGGCGCCGGGCTCACCGCCACCGCTTCGGTGTTCGCCCGCAACCGCCTGGCCATCCTGGTGGCGGCCGGGAACCCGCACGGCATCCGCACCCTGGCCGACCTGGCCCGGCCCGGCCTGGTGGTGGTCCTGTGCGCGGAGCAGGTGCCGTGCGGGTCGCTGGCGGCACGGGCCCTGGGGCGGGCCGGCGTGGCCGTGCGGGCCCGCTCCCTGGAGCCCGACGTGAAGGCCGTGGTGTCGCGGGTCGTGCTGGGCGAGGCCGACGCCGGCCTCGTCTACGCCACCGACGTGCGGGCCGCGGCCGGCCGGGCCGACGGGGTGGCGCTGTCGCCGGAGGACGAGGTCGCCACCGCCTATGCCGCCGCGCCCGTGGTCGCCGGGGCCGACGCCGGGCTGGCGCGGGCCTTCGTGGCCTTCCTCCGCTCGGCGCCGGCGCGGGAGGCGCTGGTGGCGGCCGGCTTCGAGGCACCGTGACCGGCCGGCGCCGCCGCGCCCCGGAACGGGCCTCGCCCGTCGTCCTGGCGCCGGCCGGGTTGGCGGTGCTGCTGCTCGGCGCTCCCCTGGCCGGGCTGGTGTGGCGGGCGCCGTGGAGCGACCTGGCCCGGGAGGTGGGCCGGGAGGAGGTCCGCCAGGCCCTGGGCCTCTCCCTGTGGTGCTCGCTGGGCGCCACCGCCCTGTCGGTGGTGCTCGGCGTCCCCCTGGCGTGGGTGCTGGCCCGCCACCGGTTCCGGGGGCGGGGACTGGTGCGGGCCCTCGTGACCCTTCCGCTGGTCCTGCCGCCGGTCGTCGGCGGGGTGGCCCTGCTGCTGGCGTTCGGCCGCAACGGGCTGGTGGGCCAGTGGCTCGACCGCGCCTTCGGCGTCTCGCTGCCCTTCACCACGGCCGGCGTGGTGGTGGCCGAGGCCTTCGTCGCCATGCCCTTCCTGGTGGTGGCGGCAGAGGCCGGCTTCCGGGGCGCCGACGCCCGGCTGGAGGACGCGGCCCGGACCCTGGGGGCGGGGCCGGCGGTGGTGTTCCGGCGCGTCACCCTGCCCCTCGTGCGCCCGTCGCTGGTCGCAGGCGCGGTCCTGTGCTGGGCCCGGGCCCTGGGCGAGTTCGGCGCCACCATCACCTTCGCCGGGAGCTTCCCGGGCCGGACCCGCACCGCGCCCCTCGAGGTGTACCTCCTGCTGGAGTCCCGGCCCGAGGCCGCGCTGGTGCTCAGCCTGGTGCTGGTGTCGGTGTCGGTCGCGGTGCTGGTGGGGCTGCGTTGGCGCTGGATGGGGCCGGCGTGACGGCCTGCGGTCCCCCGCCCTCGGGGCTCGACGCCGCCGTCCGGCTGCGCAAGGGGGGGCTCGGCCTCGACGCGTCGCTCCGGGTCGCGGCGGGCGAGGCGGTGGCCCTGGTGGGGCCGAACGGGGCCGGGAAGTCGACGTTCCTGCGGGCGCTGGCCGGCCTGGAGCGCCTCGAGGCGGGCCGGGTCGTCCTCGACGGCGAGGTGCTCGAGGACGTCGACGCCGGCGTCCGGGTCCCGACGGAGGAGCGTCCGGTGGGGGTCGTCTTCCAGGACCACCTGCTCTTCCCGCACCTGGACGCGCTGGAGAACGTGGCCTTCGGCCTGCGCAGCCGGGGCCGGCCCCGCACCGAGGCGAGGCGCCTGGCCTTCGAGTGGCTGGAGCGGGTCGGGCTGGACCGGCGCGCCGGCGCCCGCCCGGCCGAGCTGTCCGGGGGCGAGGCCCAGCGGGTCGCCCTCGCCCGGGCCCTCGCTCCCGGCCCGAGGCTGCTCCTCCTGGACGAGCCCCTCGCCGCCCTCGACGTCCGGACCAGGGTCGAGGTGCGCCGCCAGCTCCGGCTCCAGCTGGCCTCCTTCGGCGGGGTGTGGCTCCTCGTGGCCCACGACCCCCTCGACGCCATGGCCCTGGCCGACCGCCTGGTGGTGCTCGAGGCGGGGCGGGTCGTCCAGGCCGGGTCGGCCGCCGACCTCGGTGCCGCACCCCGCTCCGCCTACGTGGCCGAGCTGGTGGGGGTGAACCTGTTCGAGGGGCGGGCCGACGGGACCCGCGTGGTCGTGGACGGTGGCGCCGTCCTGGTGGTGGCGGAACCGGCCCGGGGCCCGGTGCTCGCCGTGGTGCACCCGCGGGCCGTGGCCCTGCACCGGCGCCGGCCCGAAGGGACGCCTCGCAACGTCTGGTCGGGCCAGGTGCACGCCGTCGACCTCGGGGGCGAGCGGGCCCGCGTCCGTGTCGGGGGCCCCGTGCCCGTTGTCGCCGAGATCACCGCCGGCGCCGCCGCCGACCTCGGGCTGGTGGCCGGCCGAGAGGTGTGGGTCTCGATCAAGGCGTCCGAGGTGGCGGTCCACCCCGCCTAGTAGCGGTTGCTCGGGGCCCGGCGAACGGCCACAGTTGTGACCTGACGCGCCTGGGGCGGGACGAGGGAGAGGGCCGGATGCTGCGACTGTGGGGGCTGGCCGGGCTGATGACCCTGGCGCTGTGGGTCTTCTGCGTCTTCGACGTGATCGCGGCCGAGGAGCCACTGGTCCGCAACCTGCCCAAGACGCTCTGGC
>JBQTJJ010000175.1:0-10807 GCA_052387235.1 Actinomycetota bacterium | reverse complement strand
GAGTGCGCCCCCTGGGATTCGAACCCAGAACCTGCGGATTAAGAGTCCGTTGCTCTGCCGTTGAGCTAGAGGCGCGTGAGCCGACAACCTTACTTGGACGGTTGGAGAGCGCCACGCGTCCGCCGGCTCGCGAGGAGGGTGGCTAAGGGGACTCGAACCCCCGACCTCCTGGACCACAACCAGGCGCTCTAACCAACTGAGCTATAGCCACCATGCCCGAACAGCATGGCACAGGGGGTTGCGCGGCCCCCACCGATGGCCCTTGACACGACCTGGAAACGGGCGCAGACTGTCCGGCGGCAGAGTCGTCAAGGTCGACATTCTGCCGCTGGCAGTGGGGGAAGGGGAAATGTGGGGGTAGGCACTGGGCCGGTAGAGCCGCGCCCGGATGCAGCGAGCGACGCCGGCAGCGGCCGCAGCGTCGAGGGCCGTTGGGCCAAGGCGCGCTCGGAAGCCTGCGCCGACCTCTACCCGGACGTGGTGGAGTTCTTCGAGGGGACGTTCCTCGGAACCAAGGGTCCGGCGCAGGGCTTCCTGCGGTGGGACGCCGGGATCTATCACCGCCTCGCCCCGGACCGGCTCCGCATCCAGACCGCGACCGACGAGCTGGTCACCTACCCGTGCACGGTGACGGCGGACGAGCTCACGGTCCTGGATCCCGAAGGGTGCCGCCTGCACTATCGCCGCCTGCCGGCGGCGCCGCCCGGGGGCGATTCCTCCGGAACCGACACGAAGGAGCCGATGTGACCACGAACGGACACACGCACGACCATCCCACCCCCGCGGGAGGTGGTGAGCCGGCGCCGGTCCGGGAGACCGTGCACGCGCGCCCCGTCCCCACCGGCGCGGTGCCGGAGGCGGAGAGCATGGCGGCCGAGGAGGACCTCACCCCGAACCCCGAGGGTCCGGAGCTCCCCCCCGGGCTGCCGGGCCGGCCGGCGGAGCTCGGCCGGATCCCCGTGGCCGAGTTCCCCCCCTTCCCCCCCTTCCCGAGGCCGTGCAAGGTCGACCTCCCCGCAGGCTGCTACCGGATCACCTACCGGCCGAACGCCCTGGTCACGTACCGGGGGACGTTGCGCGTCGAGATCTCCGGGGCCACCAGGACCATCAGCGGGGACCTGTACCGTTTCATGAACTTCCCCTTCCCGGTCGTGAGCGCCGCCGTCGAGGGGGCCGTCCGCCGGCTCCCGGGTGACGAGGACGAGGCGGACGCGGCGGACGCGGGCGCTCGCACGCTCGGCGCCGTCACGGTCGGTGAGCTGTCCGAGATGGTGACCCGGGCCCCGATCGCCAGCCTGAACCTGGGCATCCCGATCTACCCGCGCAACAGGTACTACTCGTACCTCAAGGTCACGGGCGTGAAGCAGAGCCGGGAGTTCGGGAACGGCATCGGCTTCGGCAACTGCCTGCTCACCCTCACGGCCGAGGAGTACGTCTATACGCAGCCGCCGGCCGGCCAGTTCAACGGGACCTTCCCCGCCGCACCGGGTACCCGCACGGTGCAGATCGTCGTGAAGCGGAAGAACCCCGCGCCGATCGGCATCCCGGGCCCGTACTTCGAGGGCGATCTCTACCAGGGCGGCGTGGACAAGGGCGAGTTCACCATGGGGTGGGTCTCCTCCTCGTTCCGCAAGGCCAACATCGAGATCGACACGCTCACGGGCGCGGTGGCCCCGGCGTCGGTCGGCGCCGACGACTTCCGCACGGTGTTCGCCACCGCCGGCTGGGACGTCACGGTCAGCTACGACCAGGTGAACGTGCCCGTCCCGGCCGCCGTGGCGGACCCGAACGCGTGCTGGTCGGCGGGCAACCTCCACGACCTCATGACCACGGTGCGCAACCCGGCCACGAACCTGGACCAGGAATGGCGCATGCACCTGATCGTCGTCCCTGCGCAGCTCGGCTGCGGTCGTGGCGTCATGTACGACCAGATCGTGGTGCCCCGCGAGGGCGTGGCCAGCTTCTGCAACGACGGCTACCCGGCCAACGAGTCCGGCTTCTTCGGGACGGCCGCCAACCAGCAGCAGCGCGACGTTCCCCGGGCCTTCCTGCGCAGTGCCTGCCACGAGCTCGGCCACGGGTTCAACCAGGTCCACCAGGAGGGCGAGGGCGGCGCGGACAACTCGATCATGACCACCACGCCCAGCGTGGCCAACGTGCTCGGAGGCCCGCCCGGCATCTTCCCGGACGACATCAACCTCGCCTTCAACGCCCACGTGCGCCGGCACCTCATCCACTGGCCTGATCCGCTGGTACGCCCGGGTGGGCACACCTTCGGCTCGGGTCACGGGGGCCCGGCGATCCCCTCGCCCGACCGCCAGTACTTCACGGCCCATGAGCTGGAGCTGCGCATCGACCTGGCGTCCGAGGCCATCGAGATCGGCGAGCCCCTGAAGGTGGCGTGGACGCTCACCAACAACTCGCAGATGGCGATCCCCGTGCCCACCGACGTGAGCCTGGAGGCGCAGCACGCCGTCCTGTCCGTCACCCGGGCGTCCGGCGAGGAGCGGGTCATGCGCTCGTTCATCGTGCGCACCGACGACGTCACCATCGACGCGCTGCAGCCCGCCGGCGCCATCGCCGCCGAGACGCGGGTGTTCTGGAGCGCCAACGACGGCTTCGCCTTCGAGATCCCGGGGCGTCACCGCCTCGATCTCGAGATCGCGTGGTCGCACGGCGGCGTGTCCTTCGGTGCCCGGGCCAGCGCCGACGTGTGGGTCAACTACCCGCAGACGCAGTCGGACAACGACGCGGCCCGCCTCCTGCTCACGCCGGAGGTCGGCAAGTACGTGGCGCTGGGTGGCGACGCTCCGCACCTCACGGAGGCGGTCGACCGGCTGTCCCAGCTGGCCGCCCTCGACGGCTCGTCCGATGCGGCCGGGGGACGGCCCAAGGCCCTGCGCGGGTACGACGGCATCCTTCCCACGGACCGGGAGCTGAGCGACGAGCGCCGGGACCGGAAGCCTGTCCGTACGCGCTGACGCCGCGTTTCGCCACGAGCCGTTCGACGGGGGCCGGCGCACGCCGGCCCCCGTCCCCGTCTGCCACACGAGGGGGTTCACGCCCGATGACCAACTTCGATCTCGCCCCGCCGCCCGCCACCGTCGACGGGCTGCTGGCCGTGCCCATCGACATCTCCACCGTCACGGCCAGGCTGCGCTTCGACGGGGCGACCTCCACCGGCACGGGTGACGCCACCATCGACTTCGTCGTCGGCCCCACCGCCGGGAGCCCCATCTTCGACCTGCGCCAGACGGTGACCGGCGCCTGGCTGGACGGCGCCTCCGTGCCCCTCGCCCAGGTGGCCCATCACGACTTCGGGGGCGGGGTGGACGCCGAGCTGCGGGTCCTCGAGCCGGTGCTGGCCGCCGGGTCGGCCCACAGCCTTCGCCTCACCTACGACCTCGGGCCGCCGCAGGCCTCGACGGCCGGGTCGTACCAGCCGGGGATGACCTTCACGGCCGGCCCCCGGCTGGCGTGCAACTTCGGGTTCACCGACCTCGGCGCCGGGCGCTACCTCGAGGCCTGGGTACCGGCCAACCTGATCTACGACCAGTTCGCGATGACCCTCGAGCTGGAGCTGGTCAACACGGCGGTGGGCCACACGGTGATCACGAACGGGACGGTGACGTCCCTCGGCGACAACCACTGGTCGGTGGCCTTCCCGGCCCGGTACACGGCGCTGTCGCCGCTGCTGGAGCTGCGGGCCACCGACACCCTGGCCAGCGCGACGGGAACGGTCACGCTCCCGGTGTCCGGCACGGTGGTGACGATCGAGGCGTGGAAGCTCACCACGTCGGCCATCGACCTGGGCGCCAGGGTGAACGACCTCGAGGCCTGGCTGGCGGACGACGAGGCGGCGCTCGGCCCGTGGATGCACGGGAACCGCTTCGTCGCCTTCCTCCACGTGGGCGGCATGGAGTACGAGGGCGGCACGACCTCGAGCTCCGGCAGCCTGCGCCACGAGGCGTTCCACAGCTGGTGGGCCCGGGGCCTGAAGCCGGCCAGCCAGCCCGACGCCTGGTGGGACGAGGGGTGGAACGTGTACCACGACTCGGGCGGTACGGGATCGGCGCCGTTCGACTTCACCGATCCGCCGGTCGCCCTCTGCACCCGGAACCCCTGGGCCCGCATCACGGCCGGCGCCTCGTACACCGAGGGCGAGCGCTTCTTCGAGGGGGTCGCCTCGCTGGTCGGGGTGGCGCCGATGAAGACGATGATGCGGGACTTCTACGTCAGCCGGAGGGGCCGCCCGGCCACCACCACCGACCTGGAGGCGCACCTCGTGGCCCGCTCCGGTGAGCGCACGCTGGTCGACGCCTTTCACCGCTTCGTCTACGGGTTCTCCACGCCTTCGCCGGCGCCGGACCTGTGGCTCCGCGACGACCCGGCCCACGCCGGCACCGACGCGTGGGCCGGGCGGTTCTGGGACTCACCCGATCTGTGGGTCCGCCACGCCGACGACGGGGGGACGAGCCACCAGGAGCCGGAGTTCGGCCAGGACAACTGGTTCCACGCCCGGGTCCGCAACCGCAGCGCCTCGGTGACGGCCCGCCACTTCGTGGTCACCTTCAACGTCAAGCCGTGGGCGGGCGTGGAGTTCTCCTATCCGGGCGACTTCCTCCCCGCGGTGGCGGCGGCCGCCGGGTTCGACCTGGGCCCCGGTCAGTCCACGGTCCTCAGGGCCCGATGGCCGAGGGCGCTGGTCCCGCCGGCCGGGACCCACGCGTGCTGGCTCGCCGCCGTCCTCACCCGGGGCGACCCGCCCGCCGGTGGCGCCCACGTGTGGGAGCACAACAACCTGGCCCAGAAGAACCTCACGGTCGTCGACGTGCTCCCCAACTCCTGGTTCGTGCTGCCCTTCGTGATCGACCGCCTGGCGGTGCGGCTCCCGAGGCCGTCGCTCCTCCAGCTCCTCCGCCCGAAGGGGATGGAGAAGCTGGAGGCGTCCCTGGTGCACCGCAGCGGCGCGCCCTTCGCCCGGCCGGCCGAGATCCGCGACCTGGATGCGGGGGAGGCGCTCGCGCTGCGCCGGTTCGCCAACGGCAGGGAGGCGGTGTTCGAGCCGGGACGGACGGCCCAGGTGCCGCTGGCGCCGTGGAGGGGAGGGCAGCGGTCCCTCGCCCTGCGCCTGCGGGTCCCGCCCGACGCGCAGGCGGGCCAGGTGCTCGCGCTCGACCTGGTGCACCGGGAGGCCGAGGCAGGCCGCATCACCGGCGGCCTGGCCGTGCAGCTGCGGGTCACCGACGAGCGGCGCGACGTGGCGGGCGCGGCTCGCTGAGCAGCGCGCGTCCGTTCACGGCCGTGCCCGGCCGTCAGGCGAGACGGGCGAGGAGCGAGCGGGCCTCGGCGGCCGAGGACGCGTGGCGCGCCTCGGTGGCGGCGCCGGCCAGCGTGGCCAGGTCGTGGCGGCGGAGGAGGTCCTTCACCTCGCCGAGGGCTCCCGACACCATCGACAGCTCCCGCACGCCGATGCCGACCAGGGCGGCCGCCACCTCGGGGTCGCTGGCCGTCTCGCCGCACACGCCCACCCAGCAGCCGTGCCGGTCGGCGTTGTCGACGACGTGGGCGACGAGGTCGAGCACGAGCGGCTCGCACACGTCGGTCAGCTCGGCCACCTCCGCCACCAGCCGGTCCACCGCGAACAGGTACTGGAGCAGGTCGTTGGTGCCGATCGAGAAGAAGTCCACGTGGGGGGCGATGCGGCCGGCGGCCAGGGCGGCCGACGGCACCTCGATCATGACGCCCACCTCGACCCCGTCCAGGGGGACGCCCTCGTCGCCGGCCACCCGCTCCAGCTCGCTGCGGGCCGCGACCACCTCGTCGACCCGGCTGACGAGGGGGAACATCACGCCGGTGACGCCGCCGCCGGGGCGGTCGCGGTGGGCCCGCAGCACGGCCCGGAGCTGGTCCTCGAACAGCTTGGGCCGGCGGAGCGACAGGCGGATGCCCCGGACGCCGAGGGCCGGGTTGGGCTCCGGCTCGCGGACGACGAAGGGCAGGGGCTTGTCGGCGCCCACGTCCAGGGTGCGGAACACCACGCGCCGGCCGGGGAAGGCGGCCAGCACCTCGCCGTAGTAGGCGGCCTGCTCGTCGACGGTGGGCTCGGTGCGTCGGTCCTGGAACAGCAGCTCGGTGCGCACGAGCCCGGCGCCCTCGGCGCCGGCTGCCACCGCCGCGGCCAGGTCGTCACGGCCGGCCACGTTGGCCACCAGCTCGACGGCCACGCCGTCGGCGGTGCGCCCGGGCTGGTGGACGGCGGCCTCCAGCTCGGTCCGGCGGGCCGCCTCCTCGGTGGCGCGGGACTGCAGCGCCTCCAGCACGGCGGCGCCGGGCTCCACGTGCACCTCGCCGGTGCGCCCGTCGACGGCCACCACGGAGGCGCCGGCGGCCACCGTGAGCACGCCCGCCGCCCCCACGACGGCGGGGATGCCGAGGGTCCGGGCCAGGATGGCGGCGTGGCTGGTGGGGGAGCCGGTCTCGGTGACGATGCCGGCGATGCGCTCCCGCGGGATCTCGGCCGTCTGCGACGGCGTCAGCTCCCGGGCCAGGAGCACCGACCGCCCCTCGGGGAGGTCGTAGGTGCGGGCGACGCCGGCCAGGATGCCGACGACCCGGGCGCACACGTCGTCGAGGTCGGCGGCCCGGGCCGCCATGTACTGGTTGGTGGAGGCGGCCAGCAGGTTGCGGAAGGCGCCGAAGGCGGCGGCGACGGCCGCGACCGCCGACCGGCCGGCGTCGATCAGCTCGCCCGCCTGCTCCTCCAGCTCGGGGTCCTCGGCGAAGGCGGCGTGGGCCTCGAAGATCTCGGCCTCCTCGCCCGCCACCGCCCGCATGCGGTGGGCCATGAGGTGCAGCTCGGCCGCCGCCTGCACGAGGGCTTCGTGCAGGCGGGCCTTCTCCGCCGCCGGCGGGCCGGCCGGCCCGGGGTCGGCCACTTCCGTGACGGGCGGCTCCACCACGAACGGCCGGCCGACGGCGACGCCCGGCGCCGCCCCGCTCCCGCGCAGCGTGGTCATGGTGCGTCGTGCTCCCCGAGCCCGGACTCCACCAGCCCGACGAGCGAGGCCAGCACGGCGTCGGCGTCGTCGCCCTCCACCTCGATGGTGATCTCGTCGCCGTGGTGGCAGTCGAGGGTGAGCACCGACAGCACGGAGCGGGCGTTGACGGTGGTGTCGCCCTTGGTGACCCGTACCTGGTGGCCGCTCTGGCTGGCCGCCTGGGCGAAGACCTTGGCCGGGCGGGCGTGCAGCCCGGTGGGGTTGGCGAGTGTGACCGTCTGGCTAGGCACCGGAGGTCACCACCTGCTGCGACCCGGCGCCGGCCGGCGCCCCGGTGCCGTCCCACGCCTCGGCCGGCTTCTCCCTGCCGACCGACTTGAGCGCCACCACCAGGGCGGCGGTGACGGCCGTACCGATCAGCCCGGCCAGCACGTAGCCGAGCTTCCCGTCGATGAGGCCGACCACGAAGATCCCCCCGTGGGGTGCCCGCAGCTGGGCGTCGAACGCCATGGACAGGGCCCCGGCGGTGGCGGAGCCGGCCATCAGGGAGGGGATGACCCGGATCGGGTCGGCGGCGGCGAAGGGGATGGCCCCCTCGGTGATGAACGACATCCCCAGCAGCCAGGCCGACTTGCCCGACTCCCGCTCGCCCTCGCTGAACAGCCTGGGTCGAAGGGTGGTGGCCAGGGCCAGGCCGAGCGGCGGCGTCATGCCCGCGATCATGACCGCGGCCATCACCGCGAAGTTGCCAGAGTCGAGCGACGCCAGGCCGAAGGCGTAGGCGGCCTTGTTGACGGGCCCGCCCATGTCGAAGGCCATCATCGAGCCGATGAGCAGGCCGAGGAGCACGGCGTTGCTGCCCTGGAGGTCGGTGAGCCAGTCGGTGAGGCCGGACTGGGCGTCGGCGATCGGGTTGCCGATGACCAGCACCAGCAGGGCGCCGACGATCAGCGTCCCCACCACCGGGTACACCAGCACCGGCATCATCTTGGACAGCGGGCCGCGGACCCGGATCCTCATCAGGGCCATCACCACCGCGCCGGCCAGGAGGCCGCCGGCGATGCCGCCCAGGAACCCGGCCCCGAGCTCGTTGGCGATCAGGCCGGCCACGATGCCGGGGGCGATGCCGGGCCGGTCGACCATCCCGAAGGCGATGTAACCGGCCAGGACCGGCACCAGCATGCTGAACGCCACCGCGCCGATCTTGAACAGCAGGGCGCCGAACAGCAGCTTGGAGGAGAACACGTCGCTGATGGCCGGCCACTCCTCCACCCCGGTCACCCGGGTGGCGCCGCCGATGGCGAAGCCGAGGGCGATGAGGATGCCGCCGGCCACGACGAAGGGGAGCATGTAGCTCACGCCCGTCATCAGCCAGATGCGGAACTGCTCCGCCCCCGATGCGCCCTCGGGGGCGCCTGCCTTCATGGGCGCGGGGGGGACGCCGGCGCCGGCCCCCGCTCGTGCCGGCGCCTGTGCCGCGGCCTGCTCCACCTGGGCGATCACCTCGGCGGCACGGTCGATGGCCCGGCGGGTGCGGACCTCGACGCTGGGCAGGGCGGCGAAGCGGTCGCGGTCGCGCACGCCGGCGTCGACGGCGAAGATCACCGCGTCGGCGGCGGCGACGGTGGCGGCGGGGAGGCCGGGCCCGCCGGCCGCCCCCTGGATCTCGACCTCGATCTCGTGCCCGGCGGCGCGGGCTGCGACCTCGAGGGCCTCGGCGGCCATCGCGCTGTGGGCGATGCCGGTGGGACAGGCGGTGACGGCGACGAGCTTCACTGGATCTGCTCCTTCAGGATGGACACGACCGCCTCGGCACTGGGGGCCTGGCGGATGGCGGTGCGGAACGACTCGTGGACGAGGCGGCGGGCCAGCTTCGACAGCACGGTGATGTGCACGTCGTCGGCGCCGGCCGGGGCCGCGATCAGGAAGACGAGGTCGGCCGGGGCGTCCTCGGCCCCGAAGTCGACCCCTGCGGGCACGGTGGCCACGACCACGCTCGGATCGGTCACGCCGGCGTGCTTGGCGTGGGGGATGGCGACGCCGGACTCCATGCCGGTGCCGCCGGTCTCCTGCTCCCGGGCCCACACGGCCTCCACGAAGCCGTGGCGGTCGGTGAGGCGCCCGGCCCGCTCGAGGCAGTCGGCCAGGGCCTCGATGGTGGACCGCCGGTCGGGGGTGGCCAGGCCGAGGGCGACGAGGTCGGTGGTGACGAGGGAGTCGATGGCGAAGGTCATGGGTCTCCGTTCAGGGCGTGGGGGTGGACAGGACGAGGGAACGAGGCGAGCGCAGGTCGACGGCGGCGACGTCGATCAGCTCGGGGCCGGGCACCTCCGTGCCGGGCAGCGACACCGCGGCCGCGGCCCACGCCACGCCGGTACGCAGGGCGCCGGCGCCGGCGCCGCCGGCAGCCAGGAACCCGGCCAGGAGGGTGTCGCCGGCGCCCACGTCGCTGCGGGCCGCCACGGCGGGGGGCACGGCGAGGACGGGCTCGCCTCCGTCGACCAGCAGGGCGCCGCTGGCGCCCAGGGAGACGATGACCGCGCCGGCGCCGCCCGCTCGGGCCTCCTCGGCGGCGGCCACCACGTCGTCGACGCCGGCCAGGGGGCGCCCGCACAGCTCGGCCAGCTCGGCCAGGTTGGGCTTGATGACCTCGGGGCCGGCGCCGAGTGCGGCCGCCAGCGGGGCGCCGCTGGTGTCGACCGCCACCCGGACCCCGGCGGCGCGGGCGCGCTCGGTGAGGGTGGCGTAGAGGCTGTCGGGGGCGCCGGGGGGCAGGGAGCCGCACAGGACCACCCAGGCGGCGCCGTGGAGCGTGGCCGCCGCCGTCTCGATCAGGCCGGCGAGCTCAGCGCCGGTGAGCGGTCCTCCGGGGGCGTTCACCTTGGTGACGGTTCCATCCGGCTCGCTGAGCGTGACGTTCGTGCGCGTGCCGGCCGCCACCACCACGGTGCGATGGGGGATGCCGCCGCCGACGAGCAGCCGGGACAGCACGTCGCCGTCGGCCCCGCCCAGGGGGAGGACGGCCAGGGACGGGACGCCGTTGGCCACGAGGGCGCGGGTCACGTTCACCCCTTTGCCGCCGGCGTCGATGCGGGTGGCCCCGGCGCGGTGCACGGCGCCCCGCTCCAGGGAGGCGACCTCGAGGGTGCGGTCGACCGAGGGGTTGGGGGTGACGGTGACGATGAGACTGGTCACCGGTGTCACGGCGCCACCACCACGTCGACGCCGGCCAGCCGCAGCGGGAGCAGGTCGGCGTCGTCGGCGCCCGCATCGGTGACGACCACGTCGAGGTCCGACAGCTCGGCGAAGCGTACGAGGTGCTCCTCGCCGAACTTGGTGTGGTCGGCCAGCAGCACCACCCGGTCGGCCGCCCCCACCATGGTGCGCTTCACCGCCGCCTCGGCGGTGTCGGGCGTGGAGCACCCCCGCTCCGAGATCCCGTTGGTGGCCACGAAGGCCACGTCCACCCGGAGGTTGCGGATCGTCTCCACCGCCATGTCGTCGACGTTGGCCAGGGTGCGGGCCCGCAGCCGGCCACCCACCACGATGACGGTGACGGTGGGCACCGGCGCCAGGGCGAGGGCGTGGGGGACGGCGTTGGTGACGACGGTGAGCCGGCGGTCGGTGGGGAGCACGTCGAGCAGCGCCCCGGTGGTCGTCCCCGCGTCGAGCAGCACCGTCCCGCCGTCGGCCGGGAACTGGCCGGCCGCCGCCGCCGCGATGCTCGCCTTGGCGCCGGCCATGTGCTCGGCGCGCTCGGAGAACGCCGTCTCCACCCGGAGGCGCTCGAGGGCGACCGCCCCCCC
>JBQTJJ010000174.1:0-4016 GCA_052387235.1 Actinomycetota bacterium | reverse complement strand
GGGCCCGTCAGCCGCCCCGTTGCAGGCCCTCGACGACCCGCTCGATGTCGGCGCGCGGGAAGCGACGATGCCCTCCGAGCGTGAGGACGTGGGGGAGCTTCCCCTCGCTGGCCCAGCGCACCACCGTCTTGGTGGAGACATGGAACAGCTCGGCCACCTCGGCCACCCGCAGGTAGTCACGCTTCTCGGTTCCAACCCGCTCTTCTGTAGCGTCCGGCATCGCCATTCTGCCTTCCCCGGCGCCTTCCGGCGTCGTATGTCCCGGGGCGTGCCGGCTGGCACCCGGAGCCAACGATTCACCCGAAACATCGACCCCAACGTCTTCGAAGGAACCCCGACAAAAGTCTACCCGGAGTCGGCGTCTTGGACTATTCACCGCCACGGGAGAACCACGGAGGGTGACCATGCACGCCTGGGTACCGGGCGAGGCCGGTTTGAACCACCACGCGGCGCGTTCACAAGAGGTGCGATGACTCTAGGTTCGTTGCACATGGACCTCGGGCACGGCGGGCGGGGTCCCGGATCGCGCCGGTCCGAACCTGCGACCGGCGGGCTCGACGGCGCCGGGCTGGCTACGCTCGCCGGCCAGTGAGCGACCGAGAGGCGGGCCGGTGACGCTGCGGTTCCGGCGCACCCACGGCCTCCCGCCGGACGAGCGGTGGACCAGCCTGGTCCGCGCCGTGGGCCTGCTGCTGGCCGTCCTGGCCGTGGGCACGTTGGGCTACTGGTCCCTCGGGCTGACGCCCCTCGACGCCCTGTACCAGTCGGTGACCACGGTGACGACGGTGGGGTTCCGCGAGGTGGGGGAGCCGACGGCGGCGTTCCGGTCGTTCACGATCCTGCTCGTCCTGCTGGGCGTGGGCGTCGTGCTGTACGCCCTCGGCGTCCTGCTGGAGGCGCTGGTGGAGGGAAGGATCAGCGAGCAGATCGGGAGGAGACGGATGGAACGGGAGCTGTCAGGCCTCCAGGGGCACGTGGTGGTGTGCGGCTGGGGCCGGGTGGGGCAGGCCATCGGGAGCTCGCTGCGCAGCCGAGACCAGGCGCCGGTCGTCATCGTGGAGCGCGACCCGCAGTGCGCCGGCACCATCGGCGGCCTGGTGGTCAACGGCGACGCCACCGACGACGCGGTGCTGCGCCAGGCCGGCGTGGAGCGGTGCCGGGCCCTGGTGGTGGCTCTGCCCGAGGACGCGGCCAACGTGTACGTCACCCTCTCGGCCCGGCGCCTCAGTCCCGAGCTGTTCATCGTGGCCCGCGCCCACGTGGAAGCGGCCGAGGCCCTCCTGCTCCAGGCCGGCGCCGACCGCGTCGTCAATCCTCAGGCGATCGGCGGCGCCCGGATGGCAGCCCTCATCGACCAGCCCCACGTGGCCGACTTCCTGGACGTGGCCATGCACAACGTGGGCCTCCAGTTCCAGCTGTCGGAGCTGACGGTGGCCGCCGGGTCGCCCGTCGCCGGCCGTTCGCTGCGCGACGCCCACCTGCGCGACGCCACCGGGGCCCTGGTGCTGGCCGTGCGCAGCGCCGACGGTGCCTTCCGGACGAATCCCGACCCCGGCGACGTCATGGAGGCGGGCGAGGTCCTCATCGCCATCGGCACCGAGGCCCAGCTGGATGCGCTGCGGTCCCTGGTCGGCGGCAGGAGCTGAGCGGGGGCGCGAAGGGGACGATCCCCCCGGTATCCGCCGAGGTCGGGGGCAGGAGGGGCCGTTGGGCCCTGGACAGATGCCGCGGTCGGGCGTTCACTCCCATGTGGAAGGGAGCTACGCCCATGTCCGTCACCGCCGGTACCGAGGCGGCCTCGACCGCCGCCGCCGCCAGGCTGTCCGACGGGGACCAGCCCGTCACCGTCGACCCGCGGCGCCACGCCACGACCTGGCTGTGGAGCGAGGAGCCCGACGGCGGGGTCGAGATCGTGCGGACCTGGGACGGGAGCACCTGGCCGGGATGGACGCGCACCCAGCTGGCGGCGCACGTCCTCCGGGTGGCCGGCGCCCTGGTGGCGGCCGGGGTGGAGCCCGGCGACCGGGTGGTGGTGATGGGCCGGACCCGCCTGGAGTGGACGGTGGCCGACCTCGCCATCCTGTCGGCCGGCGCCGTCACCGTCCCGGTGTACGAGACGAGCACGGCCGAGCAGTGCGGGCACGTCCTGGCCAGCTGCGGTGCCCGGCTCGCCTTCGCCGACAGCGGGAGCTGCCGGGCCCGCCTCGAGGAGGGATGGGCCGGCGGGGGCGTGGTCGTCGCCATGGAGGACGGAGGCCTGGAGGCGTTCGGCGCCGGCGCCGGGGACGACGACATGGCGGAGGTGGAGCAGCGGCTGGACGAGCTGGACGGCACCGCGCTGGCGACCATCATCTACACGTCCGGCACCACCGGCGTCCCTCGCGGCTGCCGGCTCACCCACGCCAACCTGGTGTGGACCTCGGCCCAGTGCCGGGCCCGCCTCTCCGGCGTGCTGGACGGGGAGGCCTCGACCCTGCTGTTCCTTCCACTCGCCCACGTCTTCGCCCGGGTGGTGCAGCTGGTGTGCCTCGAGGCGGGCGTGCCGGTGGCCTACGCCCGGTCGCTCCCGCACCTGCGCGACGACCTGGCCTCGTTCCGCCCGACCCTCGTCCTGGCCGTGCCGGCCGTGCTGCAGCGGGTGTTCGACCGGGCCCGCCTCTCAGCCGCCGGCCGCCTCAAGGCCGGGATCTTCGACTTCGCGGTCAGGACGGCCGAGGCCTGCTCCCGGTCGGCGCCGGCCGGGTCCCGCCACCGGTCCCTCGACGCCCGGCGGGCGGTGGCCGACCGTCTCGTCTACGCCCGGGTCCGCCACGGCCTCGGCGGCCGCCTGCGCTACTGCGTGTCGGGGGGTGCGCCCCTGCCGTTGGCCCTGGCCCGCTTCTTCTCGGCCGCCGGCATCACCGTCCTGGAGGGCTACGGGCTCACCGAGACCAGCGCCCCGGTGAGCGTGAACGTGCCGGGCGAGCTCCGGCTCGGCACCGTGGGCCGGCCCCTCCCCGGGGTGGCCGTCCGGCTGGCCGACGACGGCGAGATCCTCGTGCGCGGGGGCAACGTGTTCTCGGGCTACCACGAGGACCCGGCCGGGACGATGGCGGCTCTGGCCGACGGCTGGCTGCGTACGGGCGACCTCGGGCGCATCGACGACGGGTACGTCACCGTCACCGGCCGCAAGAAGGACCTCATCGTGCTCTCCACCGGCAAGAAGGTGGCGCCCGGTCCCCTCGAGGAGCGGCTCCGGGCCGCACCGGTCGTGGCCGACGCCATGGTGGTGGGCGACGGCCGGCCCTACGTCGTGGCGCTGGTGGCCCTCGACCCCGAGGCCGTGGCGGCGGCCGGCCTCCGGAGCCGGGCGCGGGTGGACTCGGAGGTGCGGCGGGCGGTGGAGGCCGCGAACCAGGGCCTGTCGCGCGCCGAGGCCATCCGCTCGTTCGCCGTCCTCGACCGGGGACCGACCCTGGAGGACGGCGAGTTGACGCCCACCCTGAAGCTGCGCCGGGCCGTGGTGGCCGAGCACTTCGCCGACGTGATCGCCGCCGTCTACGAGCAAGGTCCCGGTACGACCAGCGGGAGCGGGTCGTGAGGCCCACCGCGCCCGGCGATGTGTCCGGGGGGCCGGCGCCGGCGCCGGCCGACTCCGAGGCCGCCCCCGCGCCCGTACGGGTCGTGATCTGCGACGACCACCGGCTGGTGGCCGAGGGCCTGGCCCTGCTGCTGGACGCGCAGCCGGACGTGGAGGTCGTCGGCCTGGCCGCGACCGTGGCCGAGGTGCGCCGGATGGCCTCGGCCCGCCAGCCCGACGTCGTGCTCATGGACTACGCCCTGCCCGACGGCGACGGGGTGGCCGCCACCGCCCTCATCAAGGCCGACCATCCCGAGGTGAAGGTGGTGATGCTCACCTCGTTCGTCGACGAGGACGTCCTCGTGGGGGCCATCGAGGCCGGCTGCTCGGGCTACGTGACCAAGGCCAAGAGCGGCGACGAGCTCACCACCGCCGTCCGCCTGGCGGCCGAGGGCGA
>JBQTJJ010000173.1:0-7679 GCA_052387235.1 Actinomycetota bacterium | reverse complement strand
GACGCTCCTCGCTCAGGCGAGCGTCGCACTGGCGCTGCCGTGGGTGATCGAGGGCGACCTCGACGAGCACTTGGGATGGCTGTCGGCAGCCGAGAACCTGGCCGGTCGACACCTGGACAGCGACGGGCCGGTGGCGTTCCATGCTGCGGTCTCCCAGGGGCTCCGGGGCGGGAGGCAGCCGGTCGGCCAACTTGGGCAGCACGGGCCGCAGGGCGCCGGCCAGCGGCGTGAGCGCCAGGTCCACGGGCCCGTCTCCGAGGGCGCGCACGGCTTCCACCACTGGTCCGAAGGGGAAAGGGCTCGTGCACCCGGTGGCAGTGGCCGATCAGGACCAGCCGGCCCTCGACGGCCAGGCCTGCGGCCAGCTCCTCGATCAGACGGGTCTTGCCCACCCCGCCCTCACCCTCAACCATCGCCACCGCTGGCGGGGAGCCGGCGGCGCGCGTGAGCAGGTCCAACTCGTCGGCCCGGCCCGCGAGGACCGGCGAGGAGAGGCGGCTCAGACCGGCATGCCGGGCAAGGCCGCTGCTGGAGCCCGGTGGCGGGATTGGCACTACCGGCAAACTTACCGAAGAGTGGTCCGGTTCATCGCCGGATCAGGGGTCCGGCTTCTTGCTGTCCTACCAGCTGTACTACTATGACCCCCGTGGCCCAGCGCGAGAAGCGGTCTGTCTCCCTTCCACCCGAGTTGGCTCAGGCGATCGATCAGGCGGCCGCGGACGACGGCACCACCTTCAGCGCATGGCTTGCCGACACTGCCGCCCACCGGCTCCGCCTCGAAGCGGGCCGACGGGCCATCGCTGAGTGGGAGCGCGACCAGGGGCCCCTCACCCCCGACGAGCTCGCTGACGGGTTGGCCCGTGCCCGCGCTCTTCTGGGCCGCCCCAAGACCAAGCGGGCGCCGCGTCGCTCCGCATAGATGCCCGGCGTCACCTACGACACCGGAGCCCTCGTCGCCGGCGAACGGAACGACCGGCGCATGTGGGCGCTCCATGCCGGGTTCCTCGTCGAGGAGATCCTGCCGGTCGTGCCCGCCCCGGTCCTGGCCGAAGCGTGGCGAGGAGGTGCCCGACAGGCGAGCCTGGCGCGGCTGCTGGCTTTGTGCGACGTCGAGCCGATGAGCGAGGAGCAGGCTCGACAGGTGGGTGTGCTCGCCGGCAAGGCCGCCCACGACGACGTGGTCGACGTCACCGTGGTCGAAGGCGCGGTCCGCCGCCGTGACGCCGTCGTGACGGCCAACGAGGAACACATCCGCCGCATCGCCAACGCCGCGAAAGTCCGACTCCGGATCGAACGGGTCTGAACCTCGGGCCGCCAGTCTCTCCCGTCCTTCGGATCACCGAACTACCGGGCGGCTACTCTCGATCTCGCTACGGGAAGGGAAAGGAGCGAATGGCGCCCACGAGCGGTGGAGGCCAGGATCAGACGCAGGCGAGCGCCAACGCATCAACCGCAGGAGGCGGAGGTGCCAACGCCCTCTCCTCGGCCGTGGTGGTGGCCCGCGACGACGAGCTCGCGGCGCTCGAGTCCTGTCTCGCCACCCCTCCCGCCATCGCTGTCATCGAGGGAGAGGCGGGGGTCGGAAAGACCCGGTTGGTGACCGAGCTGCTGGCCTCCCGAGCAGCCAGCGGCCGGCATGTCCTCATGGGCCAGTGCCACCCGTTGCGGGATCCGTTCCCCCTCGGACCGGTCGTCGAAGCCCTCCGGGGCGTCGGCCCCAGGGCTGGCCGATTGGCGCTGAGCCCCCTGGCCGGCGCCTTGCGGCCGGTCCTCCCCGAGCTGGCAGACCATCTGCCGCCCCCTCCCGACCCGGTCGGTGACTCGCGCATGGAGCGCCACCGACTGTGGCGAGCGACGGTGGAGCTGCTCGGGGCCTTGGGCCCGGCCGTGCTGGTGATCGAAGACCTCCACTGGGCCGACGAGACCACGGCCGAGTTCCTAACCTTCCTGGCCGCTCAACTTCCTGCCGAGCTGGTGATGGTGCTGACCTGGCGAGCCGAAGACCTTCCGACCGGGTCACCGCTGCCGACCCTTCTGACACGGTCACCCGTCGCCGTCACGAAGAGGCATCTCGTTCTGGCCCCACTGGACACAGCGGCGATGAAGGTCCTCGTCAAGTCGATCCTCGGCAGCGACGAGATCTCCGATGAGTTCGTCAGCTACCTTCACGAGCGCACCGCAGGAATCCCGTTCGCGGTGGAGGAGGTCCTGCGTCTCCTCCAAGACCGGCGCGACCTCGTGCGCCGGGAGGGCCGGTGGGCGCGGCGGGCCCTCGGCCAGCTCGAGGTTCCCGCCGCCATCCGGGAGTCGGTCCTCGAACGGCTCCGGCGTCTCGACACCGACCCCCGAGAGATCGTCCAGGCGGTCGCCGTGCTGGGCCAGGCCGGCGACGAGCAGCTCCTTGCAGCCGTCGCCGGCATGCCGCCGGCCCGCTCGGCCCGGGCCCTGGCGACGGCGCTGGAGGCGGCATTGCTCCAGGAGCAGCCCGGTGGCCGCTATGGGTTCCGCCATGCCCTGGCCACCGACGCCGTCTACGGGGCCATTCCGGCGCCGGCCCGCCGCCGCCTCCACCGCCAGGCCGCGGCTGCCATCGAGGGGCGAGGGGATCCAGCGTCCATCGCTCAGCTGGCTCGGCATAGCAAGGAGGCGGCACAACCGCGAAAGTGGGTTCGCCACGCCAGCGCCGCGGCCGGCCATGCCGCCGCCCTCGGCGACCACGCCGCGGCCGCCGCGTTCCTCCTCGACGCCCTCGACGCTCCCGGTCTTCCCCGCACCGTGAGGGCGCAGCTCGCACTTGACCTGAGCGTGGCTGCGCTCAGGGGGCTCGTCCACGTCGAGGCCATCGCGGCCGTGGCCACGGTCGTCGAGCAGGAGCTGTCGCCGGGGACGCTGCGGGGCAAGCTCCTGTTCAACCTGGGTTCGCTGCTCCACCAGTCGGGTGACGCGTCCGCATCCCGGCGCGCCATCACCCGGGCCGTCCCCGAACTGCGGAAGGACCCGGCCCAGCAGGCACTCGCCATGAGCGCCCTGGCGTCGCCATGGGTCGTTGAGGGCAGCTTGACCGAGCATCTCCTGTGGCTCGACCGGGCTGCTTCGCTGGCCATCGAGGAAACCGGCGACGACGTGGGCCGGGCCCTCCACGCCAACCGGGCCGCGGTCCTGCTCGCCGTCGGCGACCCGAGAGCGTCGGGGTACCGGCCGTCGCCGCCAGGCCCTGCCGCCAGTGAATGGGACCGGGCCGAGTGGGTACGGGCCTGCACGAACCTGGCCGTCAGCTGCTCCTACCTCGGCCGGTACCGGCAAGCCGAGCGGTGGGTGCAGGAGGGATCGAGTGCGTCGAAGGCACCAGGCTACGACCGCCTGGGTGGCTCGCTGCGGGCCACCGGGCTCCTGCTTCGCTGGGTCGCCGGCCACTGGGCGGGACTGGCCGAGGACGCGGCCGCCCTCGAGCTGGAGGCGCCTGATGTCCCGTCGGCCACCCAAGCGGCCGTCGTGCTCGGGGTCAGCCGGTTGGCCCACGGGGAGGTCGACGAAGCCGAGGAGCGGCTCGCGGTGGCGGCGGAGCGAGCGGCGCGCTGCGGTGCGATCCCCACCCTGGCGATGGCCTGCGCCGGTCTTAGCCGGATCGCGCTCGGGCGCGGCGAACCCAACGCCGCTCGCGCCACGGCGATGCGGGCGTTGGAGACCGTGGCGGCCAAAGGGATCTGGGCATGGGCGACCGAGGTGGCCCCGGTGGCGACGGAGGCGCTCATCGCTTGTGGCGAGCTGGAAGCGGCAATGGAGTGGGCGCGGCGGTTCGACGAGGGAATCGAGGGCCGCGACGCCCCGGCCGCCGCCGCCGCGTCCGTCCATTGTTCGGCGATCATCGCCGAGGCCACCCAAGGCTGGTCGAGCGCCGCGCCGGCCTTTCGGGAAGCCCAGGAGGCGTGGTCGGGCCTGCGCCGCCCGTACGATGCCGCCTGGGCCGCCGCGAGCCGAGGTCTCGGCTTGGTGGAGTCAGATCGGGAGGCGGGTGCCAACGCGCTCCTCGAGGCGCTGGCGGCGTTCCGCGACCTGGGCGCCGACTGGGACGAGGCCCGGTTGCGCAAGGAGCTGCGCCGGCTGCAGATCAGCCTTCCCTATCCCTACCGGGGTGGACGACCGAGCTACGGCGCCTTGCTCTCGCCGCGCGAGAGCGAGGTCATCGAACTGGCCGCCACCGGCGCTCCGAGCACGAGGATCGCGCAGCGGCTCTTCCTGTCGCCTCGCACCGTGGACCATCACATCGAGCGAGCACTGCGCAAGCTCGGTCTGGGATCGCGCAAGGACCTGGTGGCAGCGCGGGAGGCGGCAGCCAGCCCGACCGCCGGCACGAGCAATATTGGGTAGGGATCTGCCCTAGCCCGGGAACGCCGCCGTGGTGGAACCTCTCCTCATGAAGCGCCAGATCCCCGGTGAGGGGGCAGGACCCGAGGACGAAGAGATCATGGACGCTCGGGAGGCCCCCGAGGTCGCGCCGAGCCATGAAACCGGCGCCAGGCCCCACCAACCCCCTGCGGACGGTCCGTTCGACGACTATGTGCCGGTCTAGACACAGAAGGTCCCACCGGTGAGCATCACCGCACCCCATGTCGAGAGCTCCATCCGTGTCCTCGGCCCCGAAGGCCTGGCCCGTGAACTCGCCTCCGTCGTCGTCCACCAGAGCGCCGAGGCCGGTGCCGACGCGTCACCGTCGCTCGTCATCCTCGTCGACCCTTCTCCGGTCCACTGGGAGGCCGCCGTCGCGGCAGCCACACCGATCGTCTTGGTGAGCGGGCGGCCCCTGGGCGCGTCGGAAGCGGCCGAGGCTGTTCTACGAGGAGCCGACGCGGTGGTCGACGCCGATGCCGGCCTCGAACGCCTCCGCCACGCCGTGCGGGTCCTGTTGGACGGAGGGACATTGCTCGATCCGCACCAGACCCGGGCGCTGGTCCTCGCCGCCAGGAACCGGAGTTCGAGCGCCGACGTGCGCCTGACCGACCGTGAGCGCCAGATCCTGGCCTCCATCGAGCGTGGCGACACGGCAAAGCAGACGGCGATGTCTTTGGGGATCTCCGCCAAGACCGTGGAGAGCCTCCAGGGCCGTCTGTTCTGCAAGCTGGGCGTGCACAGTCGGGTGCAGGCTGTGGCCCGGGCCCACGTCCTCGGGTTGGTGAAATGATCGGCGCCGTATGCCGGTGACGAACAGGCGCCGGATCGCTCGTGGTCGCCTTCATCCCGCCCAGCGTCTTGTCGCGGGTGCGCGCCGCAGCCGGGCACGTGATGGCGCGAAGGTGATTTTGGCGGCCGTCGTGGCCGGCTGGCTGGTCGGCGCTCACGCTCCATCAGCCGGCGCCGGGCCGCCCGAGGGTGGGAGATGGTGGCCGGCCGGCCGTCTCTCGGTCGTTCGCTCGGAGGGCTCGGCCGTCGCTCTTGCCGACGGAAGGGTGCTGGCCATCGGCGGCGGCAACCCCCAGGTGGCCTCCGTCGATGTGTTCGATCCAGCCACCGGCGCATGGGCGCCGACCGGTGCGATGGCCTCCCCCCGCGCCGCCCACGCCGCCGTCCGACTGGCGGACGGCAAGGTGCTGGTGAGCGGCGGGCGCATCGAGTCGCAGACCCTGACGACCGCCGAGGTCTTCGACCCTGCCACCGGCACCTGGGCCCCGACCGGTAGCCTGGCCGTGGCCCGCCAGGGCCACACCGCGAACCTGTTGGCCAGCGGGAAGGTGCTGGTGGCGGGCGGCCTGGGCGGCGGCCACGGCCCCTACCTGTCCGAGGCCGAGCTGTTCGACCCTGCCACCGGCACCTGGGCCGCCACCGGCGTGCTGGCCCAGGGCCGGGCCCACCACACCGCCACCACGCTCACCGACGGCCGGGTGCTGGTCGCTGGTGGGGAGGGGGCGCCGCACGACGCCAGCCTGCGCGACAGCGCGGTGTACGACCCGGCCACGGGAACCTGGACGCCGGTCCCCAGCCTGCTGGCCACGGGCCGGGCCGACCACACCGCCACCGCCGTCGGCGACGGCACGGTGCTCGTCGCCGGTGGCACCCGCCTCCACATCGGGGGCCGCCCCCAGAACATGCTGCCGTCCGTCGAAGTCCTCGACCGGAGCGGAAGCACCTGGCTCGCAGGCCCCGCCATGGCGCAGCGCCGCAGCGACCACGCCACCACCGTGCTGCGCGACGGCCGGGTGTTGGTGACCGGCGGCTTCGGGGAGCGCATCGCCACCGCCACGGCCACGGCCGAGCTCTACGATCCCGCCGCCCGGCGCTGGGCCACAGCCGCCCCCATGCCGGCGCCGGCCGCCGGCCACGCGGCCGTGGTCATCGAGGGCAGCGGTTGCGGGGAGGCGTGCGGTGCGGTGCTGGTCGTGGGTGACCAAGATGCCCACCTGTACAGCCCCCCGCCTCTCGTGGTCCAAGCCCGTGAGGGACTCGTGCGGCGCCTGGTCAAGCTCGGCGCCGTGGTGGTGGGCGGTGTGGTCCCGATCATCCTCGTCGGCATCGTGGTGGTGCGCCGGCGCCGCCATCGCGACGAAACGGCTTCCGGGCGGGGCCGAACACCTCCAAACCAGACCCTGGAGCACAGATGACATCGACCGATCGGGTGAAGCAGGCGGCCAAGACCGCCGCCAGGCAGTCCAAGGCGGGAAAGAAGGCTTGGAGGCGGCCCAGGCGCGGCGCGGCGGTGCTGGTGGCGTCGCTCGTGGGGTTGTGCGCCGCCTACGGGCTGGCCTTGGCAGTGCTTCGGCCCACATCGATCGGCACCGAGGTGAGCTTCGACTCGCTGACCCGCTCCGCCACCTGCTCCTCGCCCGCGGCGGCACGTGCTCGTGGGCCGGCTCAGCCCGAGGCCCCCGCCCCGGACGCCGACCTGGCCGCCTACTGCGAGGGCGTCACCTCCAAGGTGCGCGACGCCCGCCTGCTCGACGAGGACGCCCGCATCACCGGCACCCTCGTGCCCCTCCAGGGCGACACCCCCGCCCCCAAGCGGTTCTGGACCGCCTATCCCAAGTCCGACAGCGCCACATCGGACCTCATCGGGCGCCTGGGGGCCGGCGGGGCCAAGGTGGTGGTCGACTCCCAGTCGTCCAAGGCCCTGGTGCGCTTCGTGGCCCAATTCCTTCTGCCCCTGGTGATCCTGGCCAACCTGTTCGCCCTGTTGTTCTCGTTGTCGAAGGGCGGCTCCGGAGTGGCAGGGGAGTTCGCGCTTTTCGGGCGCTTGGGCGACAAGCGTCAGCGCCGGGGCTCGGGCCCCAACACCACCTTTGCCAACGTGGCCGACGCCGGCGAGGCGATGGTGGAGCTGGCCGAGGTGCGCGACTACCTGGCCGATCCGTCGGCCTTCGACGCCATGGGAGCACTGCCCCCCAAGGGCGTGCTGCTCATGGGCCCCCCCGGGTGCGGCAAGACCCTGCTGGCGCGCGCCGTGGCGGGCGAGGCCGATGCCAGCTTCTTCTCCATCTCCGGCTCGGAGTTCGTGGAGTCCCTCGTGGGCGTGGGAGCGGCCAGGGTGCGGGACCTGTTCCGCCAGGCCCGGGCGGCGGCGCCGGCCATCATCTTCATCGACGAGCTGGACGCGGCCGGCCGCCAGCGAGGCGCCGGCATGGGCGGGGGCAACGACGAGCGCGAGCAGACCCTCAACGAGCTTTTGGTGCAGATGGACGGCTTCTCCACCA
>JBQTJJ010000172.1:0-4794 GCA_052387235.1 Actinomycetota bacterium | reverse complement strand
CCGCACCCGCCCCGGTCGCCGCCCCGGCTTCGGACACGACCCCGGTCCCGGCCAGGCGCTCGGTCATGGTGAGCATGTCGGGCGACTCGTCCGACGGTTCTCCGGCACTGGCCATCGCCCTGGTGGGCATGGGCCTGCTCCTCGCCCTCGGGGCGTCGGCCGTGGTCCTGGCCGGACGTCGCGAGCGCCGGGCCCCCGCAGGCGCCCGCCGCTAGCCCCGGCTCCACCAGCAGCACGAGTTCCCGAACGGAGGGGCAGCCGGCCGGCTGCCCCTCCGTTCACGTTCGAGCCTCGTTCAGCCGCCGGCGCGCCGTCGCGCCACCCCTCGCCAAGGAGCCAGCCGTCTCGATGTCCCGCACCCCCCTTCGCATCGCCGTGGCCGTCCTCGTGTCCGGAGCGGCCCTGGCCGGGGTCGTTCCGGAGACCGGCGCCCAGACCTCCGTGCCCACGCTGCGGGCGGGCGTCAACACCCGCATCGGCGGCAAGGCGCCGCTGCTGCGCACCGCCGAGGCCGCCGGCCTGGCCGTCAACCCGGCCGACCCCCGCCACGTCGTGGAGTCGGAGGTCAACCCCCGGTACGGGTTCTGCCAGTTCAACACCAGCTTCGACGGCGGCGACACATGGACCACGGGCGTCCTCACCGCTCCGGCCCGGTTCGGAGCCACGCCCTGCGTGGCCTTCAACACGGTGAACCGCCTTCGCATGGACGGCGGCATCGCATTCGGCTCGGGCCAGAACGTCTACATCGCCTTCGACTCCCGGTCCCCCGACGGGTCGGACGGGAGCTCCACCCTCGTGGCCCGCTCCACCGACGGCGGGCGCACCTTCTCCCAGGCCCAGGTGGTGCTGGCCGGCACCACCGGCATCGACCCGGGCTTCGGCAACGAGCCGGGGCAGCAGCAGTCCTACCTCCGGCCCAAGCTGGGCGTGGAGCGCCGGGCCGCCGGCGACCGCGTCATCGTGGCCTCGGCGGGCACCGGCTACAACTCCCGCAGCGCCACCGTGGCCGTGTCCAACGACGGCGGCCAGACCTGGGGGCCCGGCGTCGACGCCCAGCCCGCGGGCGTGACGGCGCAGTACGTGTCCAACCCGGTCGTCGGTCCCGACAGCACGATCTACGTGTCGTGGCGGACCCAGAACTCCACCGCCCTCGGCTTCGCGGCAGACGCTCCCGAGCAGAACTGGGTCGCCCGGTCCACCGACGGCGGGCAGACGTGGTCCGCCAACATCCAGCGAGTCCTCGCCGCGCCCAACAAGGAGGCCCGAGTGAACGAGCGGCGCCTTGGCGTCGACGTCCGCGACGGCACCCTGTACCAGGTGGACAACGAGACGAAGGTCGTCAACAACGCCGACATCTGGCTGTCTCGCTCGAACGACAAGGGCGTCACCTGGTCCACGCCGGTGCGGGTGAACGACGATCCCACCTCGCCGGCCGTGGCCCAGTCCATCCCGAACATCTCCGTGGCCCCGGGCGGTCGGGTCGACATCGCCTGGAGCGACCGCCGCAACTCCTACGGCGGCCAGGCCAACTACCACGACATCTACATGGCGTCCTCAGGCGACGGCGGGCGCACCTTCTCCGCCAACCGCCGGCTCACCGACCGCTCGCTCAGCCTCACCAACGGGCTCACCACCGTGCGGTCCACCGACTTCTTCGTCCCGGCCATCACTCCCCTCGGCCCCTCCGAGCTGATGGTGGCCTGGGCCGACTCGCGCGAGACCGACTTCGAGACCGAGAACACGGACATCTACTCGGTCAAGGTGCAGGTCAACGCCGGCGGCCCGCCCCCGGTGAGCCGGCTCCCGCTGAGCCAGCCCTCCGGCATGTCGGCCGTCCTCTCCAGGCTCGCCTACCCCGGCGGCGCCGAGAAGTTCATCGCCGGGGCAAACATCCCGGGAACGGCGGTGGTGGTGGTCAACGACGGCGACGCTCCGGCCGCCGTGGCCGGCAGCGTGTTCGCCCGGGCCAACCTGGGCCCGGTCCTCGCCTCACCGTCGTTCGGCCTCACCCCCGACGTCGAGGCCGAGGTCAAGCGCCTGGCGCCGGTGGGGGCATTCCTGGTCGGCGACGAGAAGGCGTTGTCGCCCACCGTGGTGAGCGACCTGATCAGGGCGGGCGTCACCGCCACCAAGATCTTCCGCCTGGTGGGCTCCGGTCCGGCCGACACCGCCCGCATCGTGGCCGACGCCTACGTGAAGATCGAGAAGGCGGCTCAGCGCACCGTGCCGGACACGGCCGTGATCGTCGCCCCCGACTCCAAGGAGGCGGGGGCGGCTGCCGGCATGGCGGCGGCCCTGCGCTACCCGATCCTGTTCGCCGACCGGGACGGCGTGCCCGGTCCCACCCAGGCCGCCATCACGGCCCTGGGCATCAAGAGCACCCTCGTCATCGGCGGCCCGGGCGTGCTGGGCGCCGGCGTCATGAGCGCCCTGCCCACGCCCACGAGGGTGGCCGGCAACGAGCTGTACGGCACGGCACGGGCCGTGGAGGCGCTGGCCGCCTCCCGCGGCGTGCCCACCAACGTGGCCTACGTGGCCGACGGCGACCGCACCATCGACGCCGCCCTGCTGGCCGCTCCCGTGGCCCGCCTCGGCGGCATGGTGGTCCTGGCCCACCAGGGCGACGCGGCGGCCGCCGGATCCACTCCGAGCCGGGTGGTGGTGGCCCGCAGCGTGAGCGAGGGCCCCCTGGGCTACCGCCTGGTGGCGTCGGACGGCGGCGTGTTCGCCTTCGGCGGCGCCCGCTTCCTCGGCTCCACCACCTCGCTCTCGCTGGCCCAGCCCGTCGTGGCCACCGCGTCCACGCTGGGCGGCGGGGGCTACTGGGTGGTGGCGGCCGACGGCGGCGT
This sequence comes from Actinomycetota bacterium, assembly GCA_052387235.1. GTDB lineage: Bacteria > Actinomycetota > Acidimicrobiia > Acidimicrobiales > JBQTJJ01. The sequence continues at coordinate 1,945 of JBQTJJ010000172.1, read as the reverse complement.
GTTCTCCTTCGGCGACGCCGCCTTCTTCGGCTCCACCGGCGGCCTCAAGCTGAACAGGCCGATCGTCGGCATGGCCCCAACCCCGAGCGGAAAGGGCTACTTCCTGGTGGCTGCCGACGGCGGGGTGTTCTCCTTCGGCGACGCCGAGTTCAAGGGGTCCACCGGGGCCCTGCGCCTCAACCAGCCCATCGTCGGCATGACGGCCACGCCCACCGGCAAGGGGTACTACTTGGTGGCTGCCGACGGCGGCATCTTCGCCTTCGGCGACGCCGTCTACCGGGGCTCCACCGGCTCCGTCAGGCTCAACAGGCCCATGGTGGGCATGGCCCTCACCCCGAGCGGCCGCGGCTACCTGCTGGCGGCGTCGGACGGCGGCATCTTCGCCTTCGGCGACGCCGCCTTCCGGGGTTCCACCGGCGCCCTGGCGCTCAACCGGCCCATCATCGGCATGGCCACCACGCCGGGGGCCGACGGCTACTGGCTGATCGCCTCCGACGGCGGGGTCTTCGCCTTCGGTTCGGCGCCGTTCTTCGGATCCACGGCCTCGCTCACCCTCAACAAGCCGATCGCGGCCGCCGCCCGGTGAGGGCCTGCGCCTCACCGGCGGCGAGGGCGGCGGCTCGGGGCTCGAGGGGGAAAGGGACGTTTCGCCCCGAGAGACCCAGGGTGCACCGGATCGGCTCCCCGAGCCGCCTACATGGAGTCTGGCCCCGCCCCGCTGTCGTGTCCAGGGACTTTTTACCTCTCGCTGTCACTCGAAATAGGCAGGCGGGTCCACCACCACGCCGCACCCGGGGATGCGCGTGAGGCCGGGACGGCGGAGCACCACCGCCACCGCCGAGGCCGCGTCCATGCCCTCGCCGATGAGGGCGGCGAGGGCGCCGGCCACCCGGGGAGCGGCGAAAGAGGTGCCGCTCCAGCTGGCCCAGCCGTAGAAGTCGCCCTTGGCCACGCCGGCGGCGGAGTGGCTCGTCTCGTCGTCGTGATGGTGGTCGGGCGGCTCGAGGAGCCCCTGCCACGCGAGGAAGGAGCTCGCCACGTCCTCGCCGGCGGCGCCGGCATCCACCCACGGCCCCGAGTTCGAGAACGGCGCCCGCGCCTGCCCGGCCGCATCGAGCGCAGCCACTGCGATCACCGACTGGAACGCGGCCGGCCAGATCGGCGCCGTCTGGCTCTCGTTGCCGGCCGGCGCCACGACGACCAGGTTCGGGTTGCGCCGGCGCAGCTCGATGAGGCTGTTGGCGGTGACCATGAGGCTCACCGCGTCGTCGCCGGGCAGGCCCAGGTCGGGCCTGGTGCCGAGGGACAGGCTGATGACGTCGACGTCGGCCAGCTCGAGGAGCCGGCGGCCGAGCAGGACGTCGTCGACCGCGCCGTCGCGGAAGATCCGGCGGGCGACGACGGTGGCGCCGGGCGCGTGCTGGGCCACCACGCCGGCGATGAACGTGCCGTGGCCGGCGTAGTACCGCAGGTGGGTCCCGCCGTCGATCTCCACCAGGTCCTCGGCGAGCGGGTGGCCCTGGGCGTCGGCCTCGCGGTCCTCGGGGCGGAGCTCCACCCGGCCCGCCAGCCACGGGTGCTCGGGCCAGACGCCGGAGTCGATGACGCCCACCCGCACGCCGTGACCGACCACCTCGTTCTCGGTGGCCAGGTCGGGAAGGGGCTGGGGCAGCGGGACGGGAGGCATGGCGGGGCGGACGTTGATGTGCGACGCGGGCTGGAGCACCCGGTTGGTCGCCACCCGTAGCCGCTCCGACCGCAGGCTGCGGGCGATCTCGACCACCGGCCACGACGCCTCCTCGCCGGCGAGGAACAGGCGGGTCACCCCCAGGCCGTCCAACCGTTCCGGTGCCGACGCCGGCGGGCGGGCCGACCGGGCCAGCCGGCGCACGGCCGCGCCCAGGTGCCGGTCGTCCACCAGCAGCTGGCCGGGACGATGGTGATG
>JBQTJJ010000171.1:0-16855 GCA_052387235.1 Actinomycetota bacterium | reverse complement strand
TGGCGAGCCAACTCGACTCGGGCGCCCACCGTCTCGGTGACCTCGGCGATTCCCTGCTCGCATGCCGCCGACAGATTCACCCCTAGCGACCTGGCCCGGTCGAGTAACGCCTGGTCGATAGTGACGGTGATCCGGCCCTTCGGCATGTGTGCATGGTAGTACACACCGCCTCTCGCCAGGCAGCACGCACCATGGCCGGCTCGGCACCCGAGCAGTGCGCGACCGACTGGGCGTCGAAGAGCGCGGCAGCCGCCGACAAGGTCGCAGCGATGTGGGTATAGCCGCTGGCATGGACGACAGCATGAGTCTCGAACTTCAGTTCCTGTTCTACCTGGCGGCGGTGGTCTGCTTCATCCTCGCCGCCCTCGGCACCCGGGTGCGGGCGCGGGCGCAGGTGGCCTTCCTCCCGCTGGGCCTCGCCTTCTTCGCCGTACCTACCATGTGGAACACCGGCGCTCTCGCGTTCTGACCTGACGGCCGGGGCCCCGGCCGGATCGATCGAAGCGACCGGGCCGTCCCCGGCGTACCCTGAGTCCCGTGGTCGTCGACGGGGAGCGGTGGATCAACGACCGGCTGAAGTTCCTGCGGGAGCGGCTGGCCACCGATCCTCCGGCCGAGGAGCGGGCCGCCATCGAGGCCGAGATCGACCGGCTCTCCCGCGAGCGAGGGGTCACCACCGCCGGCCTGCGGATGCCGCTGTTCCTGCGCCGGCTCCGCCGTCGGCGCTGACAAGGTCCCTGACGCGCGTTCCCGTCCGGCGCTCGGTACCCTGAAAGACCGAACGAACCACCCACCCGGGAGGAACCCCCATGGCAGCACCTGCGTACGCCGTCGCCTATCGCGACGAGGCCACGCGCGCCGACTTCGTCGTGAAGGTGTACCAGCACCTGATCCTGGCTCTCGTCTCCTTCGTCGCCGTCGAGGCCCTGTTCCTCCAGCTCGGGGTGGCGGAGAAGGTCTACGACCTCATCGCCGGCAGCAGCGGCGCCTGGCTGCTGGTGCTCGGCGGCTTCATGCTGGTGAGCTGGCTGGCCACCACCGCCGCCCACGACCTGCGCGACACCGGCAAGCAGTACGCCGGCCTGTTCGCCCTGGTCGTGGCCGAGGCGCTGATCTTCGCCCCGTTCCTCTACTACCTGTTCGAGGTGCGCAGCGAGGAGAGCACGGTGTGGGCGGCGGCGGCCGTCACCGGTGCCGGCTTCGCCGGCCTCAGCGCCGTGGCCTACACGACCCGCAAGGACCTCTCGTTCCTGCGCCCCCTCATCATGTGGGGCTTCGTGGTCGGCCTCGTCCTCATCTTCGCCGCCTTCCTGTTCGGCCTGGACCTGGGCGTGTGGTTCTCGGTGGCCATGATCGGCCTGGCCGGCGCCTCGATCCTGTACCAGACCCAGACGGTGCTGAAGAGCTACCCGCCCGAGGCCTACGTGGGCGGCGCCGTCCAGCTGTTCGCCTCGGTCATGCTGCTGTTCTGGTACGTGCTGCGCCTGTTCTCCCAGCTCCGGAACTGACGCCCGGGCGCTGTGCTCAGCGCACTCCCACCAGGTCCACCACGAACACCAGGGTCTCCCCGGGGGCGATCACGCCCCCGGCGCCCCGGCTGCCGTAGGCCAGGTCGGGCGGGATGGTGAGGCGCCGGCGCCCGCCCACGCGCATGCCGGCCACACCCTGGTCCCAGCCCGCGATCACCTGGCCCGCGCCCAGCCGGAACGAGAAGGTGTCCCGGCGGTCCCAGGAGGCGTCGAACTGGCGGCCGCTGGACCACGAGACGCCGACGTAGTGCACGTCGACGTCGGAGCCGGCGGAGGCCTCGGCCCCCTCCCCCACGTCGAGGTCCTCCACCTGGAGCTGGGCCGGCGGCTCGCCGCCGGGCACGGTCACGTCGGGCTTGGTGGCGCTCATGGCGACCCACCCTAGGAGTTGGAGGGTCCCCCGGTGTTCCTGGCCCAGCTCCAGGGGTAGGCGCCGTCGCCCACCTCGAGAGCGCTCCGGCCCAGCGCGAGCGGCCGGAACGTGTCGAGCATCACGGCCACCTCCTCGGTGCGGGCCTTGTCGGTCGCCGCCTCCATGCTCCCCGGCTGGGGCCCGTGCACGAACCCGCCGGGGTGGAGGGAGATCGACCCCACGCCGATCCCCGACCCGGCCCGGCTCATGAAGTCCCCGGCCGAGTAGAACAGGACCTCGTCGCTGTCGACGTTGGCGTGGTGGTACGGCACCTTGATGGCGCCGTCGTGGAAGTCGTAGGGGCGGGGCACGAAGGAGCAGACCACGAACCCCGGCCCCTCGAACGTCTGGTGGACGTGGGGCGGCTGGTGGATGCTGCCCACGATGGGCTCGAAGTCGTGGATGGACAGGGCCCACGGGTAGAGGCACCCGGCCCACCCCACCACGTCGAACGGCGACGAGGCCAGGGTGTGGCGGGTGACGCCGCCCCGGTGGCGCACCAGCACCTCGGCCGGACCGTCCTCGCCGGCGACGTGGGGCCCGTCCGGCCCCCTGATGTCGCGCTCGCAGTACGGGGCCTGCTCCAGGAACTGGCCGGTGGCCGAAAGGTACCGGGCCGGCGGGCGGACGTGACCCCGCGCCTCCAGCACGAGCAGGTCGAGGCGGCTGTCGTCCTCCACCACCCATCGGTGGGTCACCGACCGCGGCACCACCACGTAGTCGCCGGCGGCGACCGCCAGCAGCCCGAACACCGACTCCAGCACCCCGGCGCCGGCCTGCACGTAGGCCAGCTCGTCGCCCACGGCGTTGCGGCGCAGCGGGCTGGAGCGGTCGGCCGCCACCCAGGAGACGGCCACGTCGTCGTTGCCGAGCAGCAGGTGGCGCCCCTCCACCGGGTCCCCGCCGGCCGGGAGGTCGCCGGTGCGCAGGTGCCAGGGCACCAGGGGATCGTTGGCCACCAGCTCGGGTTCCCCCGTCTCCACCGGGTCGGCGGCCACCAGGGCCGACGGCGACTTCAGGTGGTAGAGCAGCGAGGACTCGCCTGCGAACCCCTCCTCCCCCATCAGCTCCTCGTACAGCAGCGCGCCGCCGGGACCGGGCACCTTCAGGTGCCGCTTGCGGGGCACGTCGCCCACGGAACGGTAATGGGGCATCGCTCAGACCTCCACGGATCGGGCCGGCAGGATCGTGCCGGCGACCTCGCCCATCGACACCAGGGGCAGGGCGCCGCCGCCCGCCCACCCCCGGATCACCACGGTGTCGCCGTCCTCCAGGTACGTGCGCCGGCTGCCGTCGGGCAGGACCAGGGCCCGCTCGCCGCCCCACGTCAGCTCCAGCAGACACCCCTCGCTGCCATGGTCGGGACCGGAGACCGTCCCCGACCCGAGCACGTCGCCCGGCCGCAGCGGGGCGCCGTTGACGGTGGCGTGGGCCACCAGCTGGGGGACGGTCCAGTAGGTGGTGGCGAACGAGGTGGTGCTCACCGGGGCCGGCGCCAGCCCGGCCCGGCGCATGCCGGCCGTCTGCAGGGCGACCTCCAACCGCACGTCGTAGGCCCAGTCGCCCCGCACCGACAGGTAGGGCGCCGGCGGCGGGTCCTGCGCCGGTCCCGCCACGCGGTACGGCTCCAGGGCATCGAGGGTCACGAGCCACGGCGACACCGAGGTGGCGAACGACTTGGCCGTGAACGGGCCCAGGGGATGGGACTCGAAGGCCTGGAGGTCGCGGGCGCTCCAGTCGTTGACGAGCACCAGCCCGGCCACGTGCTCCCATGCCGACCCGGCCGCCACCGCCGTCCCCATGTCGCTGCCGGCGCCCACCACCGCGCCCACCTCGGCCTCGAGGTCGAGGGCGGCGGTGGGCTGCACAGCCCCGCCGCCCGCGGCCGCCACCTGGCCCCACGGGCGGGTCACCGGCGTCCCCGACGGGACCACCGACGAGGCCCGGCCCGTGTAGCCGAGGGGCATGCGGCGCCAGTGGGACGGCACCGGGTTCTGCCCGGGCCGGAACAGCCGGCCCACGTTGGTGGCGTGGTTGAGGGAGGCGTTGAAGTCGATGAAGTCGCCGACGGCCACCGGCGCCAGCAGCCGGACCCAGTCGGTCGGGACGAGGGCGGCGGCCAGTCCGCCGTCCTCCTCCTCCACCAGCTCGGACAGCCGGGCCCGGACCCCCGACCACACCGACCGGCCGCCCGACAGGAAGCGGTTGAGCGAGGCGTCGTCCAGGACCGCCGGGTCCACGTCCAGGCGCCCGGCCCGGGCCAGGGCGCCCAGGTCCACCACGTCGTCCCCGAGGGCGCTCACGGCCCCGGCGGCGCCGCCGGGCAGCCGGGCCACGCCGAACGGGAGGTTCTCGATGCCGAACCCGGTGCGACCGCCGGCGGCGGCCGCGGCCGCCACCCGGCCCGTCACCGCCCGCACCGCGCCCGTCCCGGTCCGGCCGGCGCCGGCGCCGGCGTCACAGGTTGCCGCGCCGGGCCTGCTCCCGTTCTATGGCCTCGAACAGGGCCTTGAAGTTGCCGGCGCCGAAGCCCGACGCACCGCCGCGCTGGATGATCTCGATGAACACCGTGGGCCGGTCGGTCACGGTCTCGGTGAAGATCTGCAACAGCCAACCGTCGGGCTCCTCGTCGACCAGGATGCCAAGCCGCTGCAGATCCTCCCACGGCAGGTCGAGGTGCCCGAGGCGCGACCGCACGTCCTCGTAGTAGGTGGGGGGCGCCTCGAGGAACCGCAGCCCCCGGTCCCGGAGGGCGGCCACGGCCGCGACGATGTCGTCGGTGCGCAGGGCGATGTGCTGCACGCCCGGACCCCGGTAGGTCTCCAGGTACTCCTGGATCTGGCTCTTGCGCCGGCCGTCGGCCGGCTCGTTGAGGGGCAGGACCACCGACGAGCCGTCCCACACCACCGTCGACATCAGGGCCGAGTACTCGGTGGAGATCTGGGAGTCGTCGAAGTGGCGCAGGCGCCGGAAGCCCAGCACGGAACGGTAGAAGTCGACCCAGTGCTCCAGCGACCCCTTCTCCACGTTGCCCACCACGTGGTCGACGAGGGCCAGCCCCACCGGGGCGCCCGCCGGCTCGGGCGGCAGGCCCTCGGTGGTGAAGCCGGGCCGGTAGGCGCCGGCGTAGGAGGAGCGGTCGACGAAGGTGTGGCAGGTGTCGCCGTAGGCGGCGATGCGGGCCAGTCGCAGGACCCCGTCGCCGTCGGCGATGCCGTGCGGCTCGGTCACCACCCGTGCGCCCCGGGCCATGGCCGCCTCGAAGGCGGCGACGGCGTCGGGCACGGCGAAGGCGAGGTCGTGGACGCCGTCGCCGTGCTCGCGCACCTGGGCCGCGATCGGGGAGTCCGGCGTGAGGGCGGCCGTGACCACGATGCGGATGCGGCCCTGCTCGAGCACGTAGGAGGCCCGGTCTGCCCGCCCCGTCTCGGGGCCGGCGTAGGCCGTGACCCGGAAGCCGAAGGCCGAGCACCAGAAGCCGGCGAAGGCGCGGGCGTTGCCCACCCAGAACTCGACGGCGTCCCACCCGAGCAGCAGGGGGTGGGGCGGGGCGGCGAGCGGGGCGGGGGCGGTGGTGCTCATCAGGCGGCCTCCCTGGTCAGGCGGGCGTGGGCGTCGTCGTCGAAGGTGGAGAAGAACCCGGTGAGGACGTCGACCAGGTGCTCCATGGACCGGGCCGCGAACAGCACCGGCTGGTACCGGGTGATGTCGTAGGGGATGGTGCCCATCTCGACCAGGTCGATGGGGCGGATCTCGGCCCGGCCGAAGGCGGCCGTCTCGCCGGGAGAGGAGAGGATGCCGGCGCCGTAGGCCTTGGGCTCGCCGGCCTCGTGCACCACGCCGAACTCCAGCGAGAACCAGAACACGCGGGACAGGAACCGCAGGGCCGCCTCGGAACGGGTGCGGGCCACGGCCCCGCCGACCAGGCGGTAGACGGCGGCGAAGGCGGGGTCGGCCAGCTGGTTGGCGTGCCCCACCACCTCGTGGACCAGGTCGGGCTCGGGCGTGTAGAGCGGCATGGACGGGTGGCGCAGGTACTGGGTCGAGAAGAACGCCGAGTCGGCGAAGGCGCCGTAGAACTCCCGCAGCGGTGCCAGCCCCGCCACCGGCAGGTAGCGGAAGCCGGTGGCCCGGCCGAGGGCGTGGCTGACCTCGCCCAGCTGGGGCACGTGGTCGACCGGCAGGGCCAGCTCCTCGCTGGCGTCCAGGTAGGCGCGGCAGGCGTGGCGGTGGTGGAGGGGGCGCAGCTCCTCGGCGACCATCCGCCACACCTCGTGCTCCGCCGGGGTGTACTCGGGCTCGGGGACGGGCGCACCCGGCCGCCAGTCCAGGGCCAGGGCGGCCAGGGCGTTGCGCCGGGCCCGGTAGGCGGGGTCGCGGAAGCCGGGGTGGTCCTGGCCGAGGACCACGTCCACACCGCCGGCGCCGTCGCGGCGCACCGGAGCGTAGAGCTGGGCCCCGTCGGCCACCGGCGCGCCTCCTTCCTGGTCGGGGATCTGCTTCCCAGTGTCGGCCTGCTCCGCCCAGATGTCCAGGTTTCCGCTACGATCCGAGACTTCCTGCCGTGAAGGCCCGGTATTGTTGGACGATCCGTCGGACGACAGGGAGGAACCGGACATGGCCGAGCAGGTCGTCCAGCTCGACGCCGTCGACCACCGCATGATCGCCGCCCTCCGCGCCGACGGGCGGGCCTCGGTGAACGAGCTGGCGGGACGGGTCAACGTCTCCCGGGCCACCGCCTACGCCCGGCTGGCCCGCCTGCGCCAGAGCGGGGTGATCCGGCGCTTCACCGTCGACGTCGACCACCGCAGGCTGGGCCTGCCCATCGCGGCCCTGGTGCTGGTGAGCGTGGTCCAGCACAGCTGGCGGGGCGTGGGCGACCGGCTGCGGCACCTGCCCGGCGTGGAGTGGCTGGCTCTGAGCAGCGGGTCGTTCGACTACGTCCTGCTGGTGCGGGCGCCCGACATCGACCACCTCCGGGACGTGATCCTCGAGGACCTGCAGTCCATCCCCGAGATCCAGTCGTCCCAGACCCTCGTGCTGCTGGACGAGCCGCCCGTGCCCGACGCCGGCCTCTGAGCCCCCCGGCCCGCCTCACTCGGGGTCGGCGGCGTGGCGGTCGAGGAAGTCGTAGACCTCGGGCAGGTCGACGCCGGGGAAGGCGCCGGCCGGTAGGGCGGCCAGCACGTGGCTGTCGGCCCGGGCCAGGGGCCAGGCCCGGCCCCGCCACTGGGCCGCGGCCGCGGCCGGTGGCCGGCGGCAGCACTGCCCGTCGGGGCAGTGCGACACGGCCCGCTTCACGGTGGCGTGGCCCCGGAACCACCGGGCGTCCTCGGCCCGGCACCCGACGGTGATGGCCTCGTGGCGCTCCACCTCCACCTGGGTGGCGCAGAGGAACTCGCCGGCCGGCGTGGAGGTGAACTGGGCGTGGTCGGCGAACTTGTCCCGCGACCGGAAGGCCCGGCGGGTGCCCCAGGCCCGGCACGCCCGCTGGCCCTCGATCACGCCGTCAGCGTCGGTGGGGAACGGCATGCCGTTGTTCTCGTAGGCCTTCCAGATGATGCCGTCGTCGTCGGCCCGCAGGAAGTGGACGCCGATGTCGAAGTGCCGGGTGATCAGGTTGGTGAGGCGGTGGGCCGCCATCTCGTAGGAGATGTAGAAGGTCTCCTTCAGGTCCTCCACCGAGATGTCGCCCTGGGACCGGGCCCGGGCCAGCTGGTCCACGGCCTGGCGCTCCGGCGCCAGCACGGCCCCGGCGAAGTAGTTGGCCTCGACCTGCTGGCGCAGGAACTGCTGGAAGTCGGCCGGGTCGGCGTGGTCGAGGGCGAAGTGGCCCAGGGTCTGCAGCACCACCGAACGGGCGGCCCTGGTGGGCAGGGCGTTGCGCTGGTGGATGTAGATGCGGCGGTGCCGGAGGTCGGCCACGGCCCGGGCCGACACCGGCAGGTCCTGGACCCTGGAGAGGCTGAAGCCGAAGTGGGACACCAGGTCGCTGAGGGTCCGCTCCGCCACCGCCCCGCCCTCGTAGCCCACCGCCGCCAGGGCCCCCGACGCCACCTGCTCGATCTCGGCGAAGTAGTTGTCCCGCGCCCGCATCTCGGCCCGCAGGGCCACGTTGGCCCGCCGGGCCGCCTCGGGTGTGGCGGGCTGGACCTCGGCCTGGCGCTTGAGGGTGTCGAACAGCGTGACCAGGTGCTCGAGGACGTCGTCGGGCACGGCGGCCGACGGCTTGAGCCACGGCAGCTCGAGCCGGCGGTACATCGGGTCCTCCTGGGCCCGCTGGAGTGCGATGGCGAGTCGCGCCCGCCGGGTGGGCGCCTCGGTGGCCAGGAGATCGGCCGGCGCCACCCCGAGGGCGCCGGCTAACGAGTCGATGAGCGACAGCCGCACCTCCCGGCGCCCGTTCTCGACCAGGGAGAGGTACGGGCCCGGCTTGCCCACCCTGGCCCCGAGGGCGTCGAGGGTGAGGCCCTTCTCGCGCCGCAGGTGGCGGAGGCGCTGCCCGAACACCAGGGAGTCCAACTGGGTCATGCAGGTTTCGCCTTCCGGAACGCTCAGTGAAAGTTCTCTGAATCTTACCGGCCGAATGCTCTTGAAAGAAGCCCTGATCGAAAGAAACACTGCTCCTGGCGACGATCAGGAGGCACCGTGACGGCGGACGACGGCATCGAGATCATCAGGGCGGGACCGGCGGGGGCGGCGGAGGTGCTCACGCCCGAGGCCCTGGGGTTCGTGGCCGAGCTGCACCGCGCCTTCGAGCCGCGCCGGCGGGCCCTGCTGGCGGCCAGGGATGCGCGCCAGGCCGGCCTGGACGCGGGCGAGCGGCCCGCCTTCCCCGACGGCCCCGGCAGGGTCCGCAGCCGCGACTGGACGGTGGCGCCGGTGCCCAAGGACCTGACCGACCGGCGGGTCGAGATCACCGGGCCCACCGAGCGCAAGATGATGATCAACGCCCTCAACTCGGGCGCACGGGTGTTCATGGCCGACTTCGAGGACGCCCTGGCGCCCACCTGGGACAACGTGGTGCAGGGCCAGCGCAACCTGCGCGACGCCGTGCGCGGCACCCTCTCGTTCGAGTCGGCCGAGGGCCGGCGCTACGACGTGGGCGAGGACGCCGCCACCTTGATGGTGCGGCCCCGGGGCTGGCACCTGGTGGAGCGCCACGTCCTGGTCGACGGCCGGCCCGTGTCGGCCAGCCTGTTCGACTTCGGCCTGGCCTTCTTCTCCAACGCCCGGGAGCTGCTCGACGCCGGCTCGGGCCCCTACTACTACCTGCCCAAGCTCGAGGGGGCGGCGGAGGCGGCGCTGTGGAACGACGTGTTCCTGGCCGCCCAGGACGCGGTGGGCCTGGCCCCGGGCACCATCAAGGCCACCGTCCTGGTCGAGACCGTGCTGGCGGCGTTCGAGATCGACGAGATCCTCTTCGAGCTCCGGGAGCACTCGGCCGGCATGAACGCGGGGCGGTGGGACTACATCTTCAGCGTCATCAAGAAGTTCCGGTCCGACCCGGGCTTCGTCCTGCCCGACCGCTCCCTGGTCACGATGACCGTGCCCTTCATGCGGGCCTACACCGAGCTGCTGGTGAGCACGTGCCACCGGCGCAAGGCCCACGCCATCGGAGGCATGGCGGCGTTCATCCCCAACCGGCGGGACCCCGCCGTGACCGCCGCCGCCCTCGGCCGGGTGCGGGAGGACAAGCTGCGCGAGGCCGGCGACGGCTTCGACGGCACGTGGGTGGCCCACCCCGACCTGGTGCCGGTGGCCATGACCGTGTTCGACGCCGCCCTCCGGGGCCGGGCCAACCAGCTCGACCGCCGGCGCGACGACGTCGCGGTCGGCGCCGGCGACCTGCTCTCTGTCGCCGAGACGGGCGGGTCGGCCACGGAGGAGGGCCTGCGCACCAACGTGAGCGTGGGGGTCCAGTACCTCGAGTCGTGGCTGCGGGGGTCGGGGGCGGTGGCCATCAACAACCTCATGGAGGACGCGGCCACGGCCGAGATCTGCCGGGCCCAGGTGTGGCAGTGGTGCCGCCACGGCGTGACCCTCGACAGCGGTGCCACCGTCACCCGCGACCTGGTCCGGGACACCCTGTCCCGCGAGCTGGAGCGGCTGCGGGCCGCCGTCGGGCCCGAGCGCTTCGACGCCGGCCGCTTCGGCGAGGCCCGGCAGCTGTTCGAGCGGGTCGCCCTCGACGACGACTTCCCCGAGTTCTCGACCCTGCCGGCCTACGAGCTCTTCAACTGACCCGGCGCCCGACGCCGGCCCGAACCAGCCCACGACGAAGGAGTCCCCACGGTGGCGAGCAGCAACGGCAACAGCGGTGGTGCGAACGGCAACGGCGCCGGGAACGGCTTCGGTGCGGCGGCGGCGCTCCAGGCCGCCGACCTGGAGGCCGACTGGCGGGCCAACCCCCGATGGGAGGGGGTGCGGCGCGACTACGCGGCCGCCGACGTGGTGCGCCTCCAGGGGTCGTTCCGCACCGAGCACTCGGTGGCCACGGCCGGCGCCGAGCGCCTGTGGCGGCTCCTGCACGAGGAGGACTACGTGCACGCCCTGGGCGCCATGACCGGGGGCCAGGCCGTGCAGATGGTGCGGGCCGGGCTGCAGGCGATCTACCTCAGCGGCTGGCAGGTGGCGGCCGACGGCAACCTGGCCGAGCACGTCTACCCCGACCAGAGCCTGTACCCGGCCAACAGCGTCCCGGCCATGGTGCGGCGCATCAACAACGCCCTCCTGCGGGCCGACCAGATCGAGAGCGCCGAGGGAGCGGTCACCCGCCACTGGCTGGCGCCGATCGTCGCCGACGCCGAGGCCGGCTTCGGCGGCCCCCTCAACGCCTACGAGCTGATGCGGTCGCTGATCGAGGCCGGGGCGGCCGGCGTGCATTTCGAGGACCAGCTGGCCTCCGAGAAGAAGTGCGGCCACATGGGCGGCAAGGTCCTCGTCCCCACCTCCCAGCACATCCGCAACCTGGTGTCGGCCCGGCTGGCGGCCGACGTGGCCGGCGTGCCCACCCTGATCGTGTCCCGCACCGACTCGCTGGGCGCCGCCCTCGTCACCAGCGACGTGGACCCCCGGGACCATCCCTTCCTCACCGGCGAGCGGACGGCGGAGGGCTACTTCCGCACCCGGCCGTGCATCGAGGCGGCCATGGCCCGCGGCGTCGCCGGCGCCCCCTACGCCGACCTGCTGTGGTGCGAGACCTCCACGCCGGACCTCGACGTGGCCCGCCGCTTCGCAGAGGCCGTCCTCGACCGCTTCCCGAACAAGCTGCTGGCCTACAACTGCTCGCCCTCGTTCAACTGGAAGCGCCACCTCGACGACGACGCCATCGCCCGGTTCCAGAAGGAGCTGGGGGCCATGGGCTACCGGTTCCAGTTCATCACCCTCGCCGGCTTCCACGCCCTGAACGCGGCGATGTTCGAGCTGGCGGCGGGCTACACGGCCCGGGACATGAGCGCCTACGTCGCCCTCCAGGAGCGGGAGTTCGCCATGGAGGCCGCGGGCTACACCGCCACCCGCCACCAGCGCGAGGTGGGGGCCGGCTACTTCGACGAGGTGGCCAAGGTGATCACCGGCGGGCAGGCCGCCACCCTGGCCATGGTGGGCTCCACCGAGACCGACCAGTTCGACGAGGCCGCCACCGCCTAGCCCCACTCCCGAGTAAATAGCTCGCCAAATTGGCGAGCTATTTACTCGGGAGTTCGACTTGTAGCCAGGAAGCGCCGCAGGCCGGCCTGGCCGTGGCGCATCATCAGCGAGTGGTTCAACCGGAAGAAGGGCCGAGCCACGGGCGCCATGGCGTTGAGCAGGGCCTTGCGGGTGTCGACCTCCTGGTCGTAGACGAGCCGGCAGCCCGCCCCGGCGCTCGTCACGGTCCAGCGGGCCGAGCCCACGAGATCGCCGGACAGGCGGGCCTCGATCACCCCGGGCCGGCGCTCGGCCACGTGCTCCTCGCTCACGAAGCGCAGCTCGTAGGGCAGCAGCGACCGGGCCGTCATCTCGTACCGGCCGCCGCCCAGATCGTCCACCGAGCGGATCTCCGGCCACCAGGCCGGGTAGGTCCGCACGTCGGCCAGGACGGCGAACACGTCGCTCGTGGGAGCCGCGACCGTCCAGACGCTCCTGAACACGTAATGGGTGAGCCGCCCCACCCGCACATCGTGCCATCCGTCGGCGGGCGGGGCGGAGCCCCACCCACCCGGACGGACGCCATGGCGCTCCTGCTACACGAGCACCGTCAGGTCGACGGGGCGGCCCTCCTTGACCGAGACACCGGCCGCCGGCGACTGGGCGATCACCTGCGGGCCGCGGAAGATGTCCACCCGTGGCTGCATGTGCTCTCGCCACTGGCGGAGCGCGCCAGGGGGAAACGCGGAGCCGTTGCCGCTCCCGCTACCGTGACCGTTGCCGCCGTGGTCGTGGCCTTCGTGGCCGTGCCCGGCGCCGGCCGTGGCCATGGCGTGCTCCAGGACGGGCCGGCGCGCGGTGGCCGCCCGCACGAAGGGCGGCGGATCGGGCAGCGGGATGGGGATCGGGAAGGGGATGCGCTCCGGCGGCACGAGCAGCTTCGGCACGCGCGTCACCGAACCCACCGTGAGGCCGGCCAGGCGCAACTGGTGGCGGGCCCATCCGAGGGTGGAGCCCACCAGGTCGGGGCAGATCGTGGTGCAGCGCTGCCAGTCCCAGTAGATGTGGTCGACGAACGCGTGCCAGCACCAGAAGATCGGGGCGGCCGAGGCCGTCATGATGTTGCACATCGTCCCCCCGATGGTGCAGTGGACCGAGCCGTGCCAGCCGTTGATGGCGTTGCCGAGATCGGCGGGGTCCTCGTAGGTGCAGACGGCGGGCCACTCGTACTGCGCCGGCTTGGGCACGTTCGGGTTGAGGTTCACGAGGGGGGGGCGCACGGTCCCGTCGTCCTCGGCCTTGACCACGTCGAACTCGGCCGGAATGGGATTGGCCGAGTTCCACAACGGCAGGGGCACGAACGCCGCTCCCCCGTTGGCCACGAGCCAGTTCTCCATGGCCTTGATGTAGGCGCGGTGACCGGTGAAGATCTCGACGCCCGAATGGATGATCTGCATGTGGTCGTCGACGATGTCGTCGTCGATGTACGCCAGCATCAGGTCGACAAGGTCCTGTCGCTCGGCGGACGACAGCGCATTGAGGTCCTGGCGGTGTGCCATGTGCTCTTCCCCCCGTGAGTTGATGTTCCCGACAAAATCCTAGAACGCCCATGGTCGCGTTGAAAGGTGCGGCAAGCGATTTTCCCGCCGGGGGCGCCCCCGGGCGCGGATCCCGTACGAAGAGCCGGGTTCGCGCCTCTTGTCAGCATCGAACGCCCTGGCCAGACTGTGGGCCGGGCAACAGAGGGGGGAGCACCGATGATCAGCGAGAGGTCCGAGCACGGGCCCGGCGGCCCGCGCCGCGAGCCCGGGAGGGGAAGAGGTCCCCGCTACTTCGTGAAGGTGCAGGTGCCCGACCGGCGCCGGGTCCGCAGCCTGGCCGCGCTCGACCTCGACCTGCACGCGGTGCAGGACCGGGCCGACGGGACCAGCGTCGACGCGCTCATGACGCTCGACCAGGTGCGCAAGGTCGTCCGGGCCGGCTTCGCGGTGCTCATCGAGGCCGAGGCCGACGAGCGGGCCCACGGGCGCAACGTCATCGAGTTCGACGAGTGGCTGGCCGCCCAGGAACGCGACCTCGGCCCGCTCGGGGAGGGATGACGATGCCCCCCGCCGGATACCTCAGCGCCCCGGGGATCGAATCGTGCCTGGTGTGGCTGTCGAAGGCCTACCCGTCGATCACCGACCTCATCGTGCTGCCGAACACATCGGTGGAGGGCCGTACGTCGAGAGCCGTCAAGATCGCCAAGGGGGGCGGCAAGCGCCGCGGGGTGCTCCTGATCGGTGGCGTCCACGCCCGGGAGATCGTGAACCCCGACGGACTGGTCAGCCTGGCCCTGCGCATCTGCCAGTCCTACAAGAACGGCACCGACATCGTGCTCGGTCCCAAGACGTGGGCGGCATCCACCATCAAGCTGCTGGTGGAGACGCTCGACATCTTCATCTTCCCGCTGGTCAACCCCGACGGGCGGGAGTTCGTGCAGGACCCGGCCGGCGACGCGTGGTGGCGCAAGAACCGGCGGGTGAACCCGGGCACCAGCTGCCGGGGCGTCGACATCAACCGCAACTACGACTTCTTGTGGTCGTCGGTGATCGGCCAGACCAGCAGCAGCCCCTGCTCCGACACCTACCACGGCACGGCGCCCTTCTCGGAGCCGGAGACCATGAACGTGAAGTGGCTGCTCGACGAGCACGAGCGGATCGAGTGCTTCGTGGACGTCCACTCCTACTCGGAGCTCGTCCTCTACCCGTGGGGCGACGACGACAACCAGTCCACCGACGCCACCCAGAACTTCCAGAACCCGGCCTGGAACGGGCTGCGGGGCACGCTCGGGTCCGGTTACGCCGAGTACATCGCCCCTGCCGACTCGGCCCGGTACATCGACCACGGCGACGACATGCGCGACGCCATCGCCGCCGTCAACGGCAACGTGTACACGGTCGAGGAGGGCTCGCAGCTGTACCCCACGTGCGGCACCTCGCAGGACTACGCGTACAGCCGCCATCTCGTCGACGGCGCGCTGGCCAAGGTGTGGGGCTACACGCTGGAGACGGGGACGTCGTTCCAGCCGGAGTACGCGGCCGGCCTCGCCGTCATCGACGAGGCCCAGTCGGGGCTGCTGCAGTTCATGGTCAGCTGCCTGTGCCCGATCGTGGACAGCGGCGTCGCCGGCGGCCTGTCGGCGTCGTCGGTGGAGAACCTGCGCACCTTCCGAGAGGGCACGCTGGGAGCCTCGCCCCGAGGCCGGGAGCTGGCCCACCGGCTCGAGCACCACGGCGCCGAGCTCATCGAGCTGGCGTCGAGGGACGACCGGCTCCGCGCCGAGGCGTCCAAGCTCCTCGGGCGGTTCGCCAAGCTGGTCAACAGCGAGGTCCAAGGCAAGCCCGCCGCCGTCGACAGCGGGCTGGTGGACGACGTCGTCGCCCTGCTCGACCGGGCCGAGGGGGCGAGCGAGCCCCTGGGCAGGACGCTGGGCGAGGTGCGCAAGGACCTCGAGGCCTTCCGGGGCAGGACGCTCGGCGAGGGGCTGGCCGCCCTGGCCGGCGGTCCGCATGCGGGGCACCGGGGCGGCCCGGCCGGGCCGGCCGCTGCCCCGCCGGCGAGGAAGGCGGTCAGGAAGACGGCCAAGAAGGGCGGTGGCCGGCGTTCGCCACCCTCACCGTGACGGCCCGTCGTTCGTTTCCCACCGGACGCCCCGGGTAGTGGTGAAGGTGGTGAGCTCGGAGTGATCGCCGGCAAGGAGCGCGAACGTGGCCACGGACATTCACCAACCGGCCGTCCCTCTGTCCAACGGCTCCACCATGCCCCTCGTCGGCCTGGGCACCTGGGAGATGACCGGATCGGAGTGCTACCGGGCCGTTCGGTGCGCGCTCGACCTGGGCTACCGCCACGGGCACGTGGACCACGGGGTGATCGTGATCCCGAAGTCCGCCACGCCCGAGCGCATCGCCGCCAACTTCGACGTGTTCGGTTTCTCGCTCGACGACGAGGAGCTCCGCCGCGTGGACGCGCTGTCGGAAGCGGCCCGCTGGTAGCAGTCACCGGGGCGCGGCGCCCACGGTGGGACGGAGCCGAGGTCGAGCACCGTCTGACCGGGCGCCGGCACCCGCGACGGGCGTCGGGACCGACCATCCTGTCCACCTTGGGGACAGGATGACAAGGAAGGCATTGACGGGGGACACCCGAGGCACTAGGAACGGGGCGCGAAAGCCGTAAAAGCCCCCGACTCCGATCTGGAGGACGATGTCTCTCAGCGCGCCGATCCGGACCCCGTGAGCACCGTCTCGCCCCTCCTCGAGGTGGAGCGCGCCGTGCAGGAACGGGCCAAGGCGGTGTCGCTCGACATGGGCTCGCCCGAGGCGTCCACGCGCCTGCGGGCGCTGGTGGAGGAGGAGGTCGCCCGCTGGTCCGAGGACTACAAGCGGGGCCTGCGCAACTTCGACATCGCCGACCAGGCCCTGGTGGCGGAGCGGGCCTACCGCAACGTGGCCGGCTACGGGCCACTCGAGCCCCTCCTGGCCGACGACGACGTCTGGGAGATCATGGTCAACGGGCCGGACGCCATCTTCGTGAAGCGCCACACCGGCCCGAGCGGCTACCACGACGAGGTCTTCCACGACGACGAGCACGTGGTGCGCACCCTCACCAAGATCCTCGACGACGCGTCGGCCTCGCACCGCAAGCTCGACCCGGCCGAGGGCCTCCAGGACGCCCAGCTCGACACCGGGGCCCGCATCCACATCGTGCACGGCGACGTCGGGCGGGACGGCCACCTGCTGGTGAACATCCGCAAGTTCACCGGCGTCGCGTTCCGCTCCCTGGGCGAGCTGGTGGAGCGGGACATGCTGGACGAGAAGGTGGCCGCCTTCCTGCGGGCCTGCGTGCGGGCCCGGCTGTCCATAGTGGTGGCCGGCGCCCCCGGGTCGGGCAAGACCACGCTCATGTCCTGCTGCGCGGCCGAGCTGGACCCCTCGCTGCGGGTGGTGATAGCGGAGGAGGTCTTCGAGGCCGACGTCCCCCTGCCGAACGTGGCCTCGATGCAGACCCGCCCGCCCCGGGCCGACCGCAAGGAGGTCGACCTGCGCCGGCTGGTGGCCGGGTTCCTGCGCATGGCGCCCGATGTGGCCATCGTGGGCGAGGTGCGGGACCGGGAGGCGCTACCCCGAGAACGTTACCGACGGTGCAGAGCCCGCAACCAGGCCATACGCGCTGGGCGGGCGGCCTGAGGACTCCGCCCTGGCGCGTATCGTCGTCACCGCTACCGGCCTCAGAACTTGTCCAGCCC
>JBQTJJ010000170.1:0-5317 GCA_052387235.1 Actinomycetota bacterium | reverse complement strand
GACGGTGACCCGCTGGAGAGCTTCATCGGCTCCGGCGCCTCCGGGCGCGGCGATCTCGGACGCCGCCACCGGCGTATCCGGGCCGAGACGACCGAGGATCTCGCCGCCCGCGACCTGTGACGGTCGTCGTCAAACCGGCCCCACCCACCTGGAAGCGCGCCTGCGCCGCCACGGTGCTGCTGAGGCGCTACGAGGACCGGTCGATGATGCGCTTTATCGACATGTGAGAGATCCCGCTCGCATCAGCGAGCTCTCGTAGGGACGCGCCGGCCCTGTGGGCCTCGCGGATCGCGGCATCGCGCTTCGTCGTCGCGACGTCAGCATGCTTCGAGGCGTAGCGGACGAGCTTCAAGAGGTTGTCATGGGTGGTGTCGGTCGTCGCGGTCATCGGTCTGCCTCAGTCATCTGTGCGGTTGAGGATCAGTTCGATCATGAGGCGGGCTTCCTCGGCCCAGGTATCGCCGAGCTCGCCAAGATCGAGCCTGGCGTCGGCCGCTTCCGCGAGAAGGAGGCACACCGCCATCGCTTCGTCGTAGCTGAGCCTCACCTCACTCCGCGGCACGGTCGGAGTGTATCAATCTGTTACGCGCGCACGACAGGGAGTCCCCGTCTCGAATGCCCGGATCGCCCGCGGCGCTTACTTGAACCAGAGGCGCTGGTAGTCGCGGCTCTGCTGGTGGAGCAGGAGCGCCACCAGGGCCACCTCGAACATCAGGTTGATGAGGCCGGTGGAGAAGACGCCGACGCCGTAGTAGAGACGCAGGCCGAAGGGGAAGAAGGCCATCGCCACACCGAGGAGGTACCCCCACTTCTGCTCGTTGGCGATGCCGTAGCCGCCGGCCACCGAGCCGCCCGCCGCCAGGAGGAACAGCAGCGGGAACACGCCGGCCTGCAGGAGGTAGAAGATCGTGAACACGGCGTTGGCGTAGAGGAGGAAGACGGCGATCTGCAGGGTCTGGGGTTGGCTGGGGTTGGTCCAGCGCCGGGTCTCCATGCCGCCAGTCTCGCTCATCGCCCGCGCGAACCGAGGGACGGCCCCGGGGCCCCGCCGGCCGCCAGCTGCCCGCAGGCGGCGTCGATGCCGGTGCCGCGGTTGCGGCGCACGGTGGCGTTCACGCCGAGCGACACCAGCAGGTCGCAGAAGGCCCGCACCCGGGCCGGCGGCGTTCCCCGCGTGCGGTAGCCCGGCGTGGGGTTGAGGGGGATCAGGTTGACGTGGGCCCGCACGGAGCGGGCCAGCCCGGCCAGCCGGCCGGCGTCGGCGGGCCGGTCGTTCACGCCGTCGATCAGGGCCCACTCGAACGACAGGCGCCGGCCCTTGGCGTCCACCCACTGCCGGCACGCCTCGAGCAGCGGGACAAGGGGATAGCGCCGGTTGATCGGGACCAGCTCGTCGCGCAGGGCGTCGTCGGCGGCGTGGAGGGACACGGCCAGGTTGACCGGGAGCGGCTCGGCCGCCAGGCGCCGGATGCCGGGGATGATGCCGATGGTGGAGAGGGTCAGGTGGCGGGCCGACAGGCCCAGGTCGCCGTGGATCCGCTCCACCGCCGGCCACACCCTGTCCAGGTTGGCCAGGGGCTCGCCCATCCCCATGAACACCACGTTGGACAGGCGCCGGCCGCCCCGTGCGGCCTCGGCGCCGGCCCGCACCACCTGCTCCACGATCTCGCCCGTGGTGAGGTTGCGGTCGAACCCGGCCTGGCCGGTGGCGCAGAACCCGCACCCCATGGCGCACCCGGCCTGGCTGGACACGCACACGGTGGTGCGGCCCGGGTAGTGCATGAGGACCGTCTCGATCATGCGCCCGTCGTGCAGGCGCCAGCGCCACTTGACCGTGGACCCCTGCTCCGACGTCACCTCGGCGTCGAGGCCGAGGGCCGGGGCCAGTGCCGGCTCGGCCCCCAGGCGCTCCCGGAGCGGGCGGGGGAGGGTGGTGAGGCCGCCCGGCTCGTCGCCCCGGCGCAGGCCCTCCCACACCTGGCGGGCCCGGTAGGCGGGCTCGCCCGGGAGCAGGGCGGCCAGCTCGTCGAGGGTCACGTCGTAGCGGGCCACGCCCTCTACGCTAGGGCCGGCATGGCCACGCCCCCGTCGGTCAGACCCGAGGATCCGTCCGCCGGCGCCTCGCCGGTGCCGGCCTCCGATCCGTCGCACGAGCACCACCACCGCAACGTGCAGGGGGGCGCGGCGCGCGCCGCCGTGTTCGGCATCAGCGACGGTCTGGTGTCGAACGTCTCGCTCATCCTGGGCGTGGCCGGCGCCCACCCCGCCCCCGGCGTGGTGCGCCTGGCCGGCCTGGCCGGCCTGGTGGCCGGGGCGTTCTCCATGGCGGCCGGCGAGTACGTGTCGATGAAGGCCCAGTCCGAGCTGCTGGAGCGCGAGCTGGAGCTGGAGCGCATCGAGATCGACCGCCGGCCCGAGAACGAGCGCCGGGAGCTGGCCGCCATCTACCGGGAGCGGGGCGTCGACGCCGAGGTGGCCGACGAGCTGGCCACCCACATGATGCGGGACCCGGAGCTCGCCCTCGAGACCCACGCCCGCGAGGAGCTGGGCATCGACCCCAACGAGCTGGGCTCGCCCGAGAAGGCGGCGGGCTCGTCGTTCCTCGCCTTCGCCTTCGGGGCCGTCCTCCCCCTGTTCCCGTGGTTCGTGTCGGAGGGCACGGCCGCCACCCTGGCCTCGGTGATCGTGGGGGCCCTGGCCGCGGTCGGCATCGGCATGGCCCTGGCCGCCTTCACCGGCCGCTCCGCCGTCCGCTCGGCCCTGCGCCAGCTCGCCATAGCGGCCCTCGCCGCCGGCGTCACCTACGCCGTGGGCAGGCTGGTGGGCGTGGGCTCGCTCACGTAGGGCCCACGTCGCCCACGTAGGAGCGGTCCACGTGGTCGACGGTGAAGTCGAGGTCCCGGTAGAGGTGGACGGCGCCGGCGTTCGAGGCGTCGACGTAGAGCATGCCGGTGGGGGCACCCCGCGAGGAAAGGTGGTCGAGCCCGGCCAGCACCAGCCGGCGCCCCAGTCCCCGGCCCTGGAAGTCGGGGTCGACGGCGACGACGTAGATCTCGCCCAGGGCCGGGTCGCCGTGGTGGTCGGTGTGGACCTTGGTCCAGCAGAACCCGGCCAGGCGCCCGCCCTGCTCGTGGAGCAGGAAGCCGTCGGGGTCGAACCAGGCCTCGGCCTCGCGCCGCTTCAGGGTGTCGAGGTCCCAGCCGCCCTGCTCGGGATGGGCGGCGAAGGCCCGGTTGTTGACCTCGAGCCAGGCGTGCTCGTCCCGGCCGGGCTCGAACGGGCGGACGCCGACCTCGTAGGGCTCGCCCACCGGCAGGGGCCGGCGCATCTGGTAGAGGTCGCGGCTGCGGCGAAGCCCGGCCCGGGCCGCCACCTCGTCGGAGTCGCCGTCGGGCTTGGGGACCCACAGCGTGACCCGGCCGCCTCCCTCGGCCTCCACCACCTCCAGGGCGGCCCGCACCAGGTCGTGGCCGATGGTGGAGGCGCTGTCGCGGTGGTGGGGGTCCACCACGAACTCGAGGGCCCAGCTGCCCTCGCCCCGGGTGACCTGGGCGTAGCCCACGGGGTGGTCGTGGCCCGGCTCCCAGGCCACCAGCCCGGCGAAGCCGGTGCGCCCCCCCTCCACCAGGTCGAGCCACTGGTGCTCGCCGAGCGGGGCGTGCCCGTCGGCATGGGCCGCCACCTCGAGCAGCTCACTCACGGCGGCGATGTCACCCTGGCCCATCTGCCGCTTCACCTCGAGGTGATGCACAGCTGCCAACCTACAGGGGTCATGGGACGACCCCGGACACCGAAGGGACGGGCCCGGGAGGCCGCGGCCAGGCTGGCGGCGGAGTACCCGGGCACCGCCGCCGAGCTGTGCGCGCTGCGCCACGCCGGCCCGTTCCAGCTGCTGGCCGCCACCATCCTGTCGGCCCAGACCACCGACGAGCGGGTCAACCTGGTCACCCCCGCCCTCTTCGCGCGCTACCCCACGCCGTCCGACCTGGCCGGCGCCGACCCGGCCGAGGTGGAGCGCCTGATCCACCCCACCGGGTTCTTCCGGGCCAAGGCCAGGAGCCTGGTCGGGATGGCGACGGCCCTGGAGGACCGGTTCGGGGGCCGGGTCCCCACGGCCATGGCCGACCTGGTCACCATCCCCGGCGTGGGCCGCAAGACGGCCAACGTGGTGCGCAGCGTGGCCTTCGGCCTGCCCGGGCTGCCGGTGGACACCCACGTGGGCCGGCTGAGCCGCCGCCTCGGTCTCACCACCAACGACGACCCGGTGAAGGTGGAGGCCGACCTCGACGCCATGGTGCCGGCCGGCGAGCGGGGCGCCCTCAGCCTCCGGCTCATCCTGCACGGACGGCGGGTGTGCGCCTCCCGCCGGCCCCGCTGCGAGGACTGCGTGCTGGCCGACTTCTGCCCCTCATCGCTGGCGCCGGCCCGGCCCCGGCCCGCCGGCCCGGGCGCTCACACTTCCCTCACAGGTTCCCGCCAAGATTGATCACGGGGGAGGCCGACGATGGCCCCAGTCCCCCGACCGAGGAGCCGAGATGCTGAAGCGCAACGCCGCCGTGTTCGTGGTCGCCGGGCTGGTGCTGGCCGGCGGCGCCGTGGCCTGGGCCAACGGGCCCGCCGCCCGGCCCACCGTGGTGACCGCGGCCCAGTCCACCGAAGCCACCACCCCGCCGGCGCCCCCCACCGAGGAGGAGCGCCGGGCCAGGCGGGCGGCGCTGCGCACCTGCCTCGAGGCGGCGGGCGACAACCGTGGCGCCCGCCAGGCCTGCTTCGCCACCGCCGGCGTGCGGCCCGGCCGCCACCCCGGCCGTCCCGGGCACCACAAGGCCGGCCTGCCCTTCGCCCTGGGCCGGGCCGTGCACGGCACGGTGATCGTGCCGAACGGCGAGGGCGGCTGGCAGGAGGTCACCTTCGACAGGGGCAAGGTGGACGAGGCCACCGACTCGTCCCGGATCGTGCTCGAGCGCCCGGACGGGCCCAGGGTCACCATCGCCCTCACGCCGGACACCACGTACCACGGGATCGCCGGCGCGGCCGACATCGTGGAGGGCCGGGGGGCGGTGGTGGTGTCCCGGGACGGCAGGGCGCTGCACGTCCTGCAGCGGGATCCCGAGGCCAAGCGCGGGCGCGGGAACAACGCCGGCCCGGGCGGCGTTCCTAACGACTGAGGGACGAGTCCCCGCCTCTCGTCCCCAGAGCGGTCCCGCCGCCGCTCGGCCGACGGCGCCTTCGGGCGCCGTCGGTCTTTTTTTTGCGAGGAAGCGGCCCGCACTGGTAGCGGGATCGGTGGCCAGGGGGACCGATCCCGCTACCAGTC
>JBQTJJ010000169.1:0-5230 GCA_052387235.1 Actinomycetota bacterium | reverse complement strand
CCGGCAATCTGAGCGGCGATGCAGCCGCTGATGGACCACGCCTCGTCGGTCGTCACCCGGAACGTGGCAGAGGAGATTGCCGGCGCATACTCCGACCAGGCGGTCTTCCCGAGCGATGTCGTCGTTCTCCGCGACAGCCCTGAGTTCCCCGCCTGGTCGACGCCGGTCCTCCACCTGTCTCGCGGAACCAGGGCGTCTGCTGCTGGGGACTGAGTCTCGAAGGCGAATGGACCGGAGCCGTCGTCGTCGGAGGCGACTTGCCAGCCGGGCACCGGACGGTCGTCTACCCAGCCACCCTCGACGAGTTCGTGTCGGTCCGACGCTGGGATCGCCGGCTCCTCCAGACCGAGCCACCTCTACAGGCGCAGGCGTCACCTCTCGACGCGCGGTCCATTGGTCGGCTTCGCGGCGGTCTTGAGGAACGGACGGCGACTTACGGGTGGCCATGCCGCACCAACTACCGGTTCGAGCGTGGCGCGACGCGCGTGATGCTCTGGGCCTGCGACGACCAGTGCGACTGGTGGATCGCGGGCCCGGAGGCGAACCTTCGCGATCTCGTCCCCGCCGATTGGCCATTGACATGCGCTCACCGTGCGGACAGACGTAGAGCGTTAGGTCGACGTCCTGAGGGCCCGACGGCGGGCCCGGGACCAGAACGTCCCGGAATCTTCGCGGAACGCTCATGTGCGGCATCCTGCTTCCGAGGAGTACTTCCGATGCTCCGCCCGATCCCCCTGCCCCGTCGCGCCCGTCCGGCGCGAGGGGGGCTGGTCGTCATGCTCGCTCTGGCCATCGGCGCCCTGCTCACCGGTGGCGCCGTCGCCGTCATCGCCGAGCCGTCGGAGCATGGCACCGTCCACCTCTCCACCGCAGGCCCAACGGGTAGCACCTCCACCCCGCCCCCGAGCATCCTGCCGGCGCCCGCTGCCGCTCCGACGACGGCCGCAGTGTCGACGGTCCCCACTCGACGAGTGACGACGTTGCCGGCTGCCGCGCCGACGACCTCTCCCCGCCCTGCTCTGATGCAGGCGCCCGCGCCGCCCGCCCAGCCCCCGCCCTTCGGCTACGAGGGGCGACCCATTCCCACCTCCCGGACCACTCTGAACCCCGAGCCCGTCCGCGCCACTAACGGGCGCCTGGGCATCGAGTTGACCTACTTCGTGCCCGGTCCCCCCACCGAGACGGCCATCGAGCTGAGGTGGAGCCTCCGCTGGAACGACGCCATCGGCTACGCCAGCGAGATCGGGTTCGACTTCGGCGACGGCCGCCAGGTGCGCCGCCCGGTGCCCTACGGCTGCCAGAACGGCCAGGACCAGTCCACCATCGCCCATCCGGCCGGCGTCGTCACCGAGGTCATGTCGTACCGGCGGTCCGGCCAGTATCCGGTGACGGCGTGGGTGGTCACGTCCAGTTGTGCGGGGGGCGACGTGCGGACCGAGGTCGCCATGCCTTCACCTCCCATCGTCGCCGGAGCCGACCAGTCGAACGGGCCGGACGTCGGCTTCATGTCGTTGGGCACCAACTCGAGGCCCGGGGACGACCCGGCCGTCTGGAAGGTGCTCATCCGCGTCGCAGACCGGGACGGGTACGTCTCGCGCGTCGACATTGCGTGGGGCGACGGGACCACCGACGTCGTGGAGTACCCCCTGGGTGAGTGCGCTGACCAGGGCAGTTCCTGGCCGAGTTCCGACCGGCAGGTCCACGTGCAACACCGATTCGCCACGGAGGATCGGAACCAGCACAGTGTCGTCGTCTTCTCTACCTCGGTCGGTTGCGACGGCTCCGAGGCCAGGCGCCTCGGCGGGGTGCCGAGAGTGCGCTCTGAGATCGGGCCGTACTGACTCAGTCCGCATGCCACGAACCACGAGCGACCGCTTCTGCGCCTCGGAGTTGCCCGCATTTGGCTTGACCCGGGTAGACCATGCATCCTCGTTCGTGGTGAACGAGTTGACAGTCTCCACACGGCTGCAATTGTCGCACCGGTGCTCCGGGGAGGACGTGGCCATCGTCGACGCTGGGCCAGGGGAGCCAGTACGCCGCTTGTCGCTACTCATGCGCGCATCGCGACGGCCGATCAGCCACCGCACGCTGGCCGTCAGCGCTAGCCCTCCGAGTTGAGGGGTTGGGCATGGCCGTAGTTTTGACTCCGCACCCCCTCGAGGTGTTCCTGCTGTGCGTGGTCTTCGCCGGTACAGCGATTCTCCTGCGGACCGCCTGGCGGGCGTGGCGTAGCGGTGACCCTGTGGTGTCGTCGGTCCACGCTGCTCTCAATCGTGCGAACCCAGCGACGAGACCCGTCCTCGGCGGCATCGCCGTGCTTGTGGCGGGTCCGGCTCTTGTCCTCAATTTCTCCGTGTTCGCGCTCTTCCTGCCGGTCGTCGGCATTCCCGTACTCATCGTCGCCCTCGCCTTGATAGCTGTCGCCGGGCTGCGGCTCCTGGGACGGGGGCTGACTGGCGCGTGGGACCTGCTGGCCTGGGGACGTAGCGGGCAGCGGGTGAGCGCGTGGCTCGCTGGCGACCTGGCCGTTGCGGCCGCCGTGATCGGCGGTCTTGCGGCCTACTCGCTGGTTGCACTCGTGAAACCCGCGTGGGCAGAGCCATCGGCACACTGCCCTCAGGTCTCTTCCCCTCGCAGTGACGTCGCCGCACAACAACGGTGGAACCCGGTGGAGGTGCCCGACCTGCGGACGCGCCAGGACGTCGCCGCCGCGTTCGGCCTGCCGACTCCGCCGGCCTTGGAGGGCACCCATCCAGCGTCGGCGTCCGTCAGGCAGGATCTGATCTCAGGGGGCGTGGCGATCGAGTTCCGAGAGGCGTCATACCGGGACCTGAGCGAACTGCGAAGGAGCGCGCGACGTGCGCTGGGCGGCCCCGAAATCACAGCGGAACCAACGCCGGTCTTCGATAACTCCGTGTCGTTCAAAGGAGACCGTTTCAGCGGCCAGATCACCATGACGGACTGCCGAGGGCGGCATCGGCCGAACGGTGTAACCGTGGGGGTGTTCGTCGGGCCGGATCGAGTCGGCGACTGCCGCCCTGTCGAGCGCCAAGCGGCCTGCGCGGAGATCTACGAGGCTGCCGCGGAGGCGTTCCACGTCGGGTTCCAGCGCACACCGCAACGCATCGTCGGCGATCCAGCCGGACTGGCGGTCGTTTTCGACCAGCCGGGACTGGCGGACAGCGGGCCCGAGTGGGCTGCCGGCACCATGCTCGGCGACCTCATCGGCCTCGGATGGGACGGCCAGGTCGTCGACGTTGAGCGTGATGGGCCGACGGTCAAGGCTGTGAGAGTTCGCGCCCACCGCACCACGCCTGCTGGCTCGTTCGAGCTCACGGCACAGCTCGTCAGGCATGGCGAGGATGCGGCACTGGTGACTGGCAGAGTCGAGGGCCGGGTCACGTCAGTGCCCGGATAGATGGCAAGCGGCCGCGGCAGCATGGTTGGAGCGGAGGCGGACCAGCACTGTCCTGGCTCCAGTCAACGACAGTGGCAAGCGGGACCGGCCACCACTTGTGTCCCGAGCCGGTTCTGCCAGAGGCGCACGGCTCCCCAACAACGCCGTCGATTGGCGGACCCGCTGGGAGCAGGGGAAAGCCGCTCGCCGAAGCGGTGGAGTCACGGCGTCCTGGCAGTCCTCGTTGTCATCTCCGGCGCGTGCGCCGTCGGAGGGACGGGACAGGATGCGACCGATCAGGACGCACGGCTGCCAGGCGAGCTCGTGGAACCGCCAGAGTGCGCGGTCGCAGCCGCCCCCGTGTGTGCCGAGATGAGCAGCGCAGCTGCCGTCCTGATCACTGGGCTTTTCCCGAGACACAAATCCCTCGGTCCGAGGACGATCAGCGTTCTGCCGGACGGACGGCTTCGCTATGCCGAGCGAATCTGCGACCGCATGCGAAATCGTGATGCCGATCTCAAGGACTTCAGGGACGGGATGCGGACCGCTGGCTGGACGGAGCTGTCCGCCAGCCAGCCCTTTCGCCAGCAATGGGAGAAGCGACAGGGAGTTCATCGCCCGCTGGTGCTCACCGCTGGTTTCCTCTACGAGACTCCCGTGGAGGGCCAGCGATTCGAGATAGTGACGATCGAAGTGACAGTCGAGACGCTGGAGCCCATTCCCTCTCCGAAAAGGCCCTGAAAGGGACTCTCTTGGCGGCGTGACCACCGGCTGCTCCTTCGCGTGCCAGCGGCCTGCTGTCTGAGCGGGCACACATTGCTCGTCCTGCGCGCCTGGCGAGCCCGCCACGGCGCCCGTGGCTCGCGAGCCGGTAGCAAGTCCGCCGGCGCCTAGGCTCCATGTCCATCGATCAAGTATGAAGCAGCGATGGGCAAGGACCATCAGTGGGTTGCCGTGTACGAGGTCGTTCGCAAGGCGTTGCTCGAGGACGTCGACCTCGCTACGCACCCGCCGGAAAACGAGGACGACGTCGCCCACGTTGCCGAGACCGTCACGGACCATTTGGTGGGTGCGTTCAGGTTCGGATTGCGGGAGTCGTAACCGCCGAAGCGCCGTTCCCCGCGACCCTGGCCTGCGGGTCGGACCGACCGTCGGCGAGCCGGCCGACGCACCGAACGTTCCTTCGCGCTGGTCACGCCGGCGCGCGAGCCGGCAATATGCGTGGGACCATGCAGTCGGCTCCGGCTGATCAGGCCCTTCCGGTTCGGCGTGTGGATCGTCGCCGCAGCCAAGATCGTGTCGTTTCAGGGATACGCCGATCACCCTCTACATCCGAGGGGGCAAGCATCGAGCCGCCTGGACAGACGCTGGCGCACGAAGGGCAACTTCGGTCGCCCCCCGGCGGAAGCAGCCGCACGTCTAAGCTAAGTGCCGTTGGGCATCGCAGGTGCCAGCCGCAAGGATGAGCGGGTGACGGTTCTCCGTAACGTCCTGCGCTGGACGAGGCGCAACGGCGAGTACGACCGAGGCAAGCTGAGCCTGCTCGTCGTGCTGCCGATCATGATCGTCGTCGGTGTTCTTGCTGCTGTTGCCCCGCCGCCCGGCGGTGACCGGGTCGCTCCTGCAGTGTTGGCCACTTGCGCCACGGTGATCCTCGCGTGGATCACCACGGTTGCGAACAGGCGTCCATAGCGACTCGCCCCGAAGTGATGGCATGACAGAGCGATCCCTCGCTCGTGCTGGACGAGTCGGACGACGGGTTCGACCCCAGCCTGCCCACGGAGGTCGCGGTGGCGACTGGCAAGGCGACGAAGGCAGGGCCCTCTTCCTCCG
>JBQTJJ010000168.1:0-1908 GCA_052387235.1 Actinomycetota bacterium | reverse complement strand
CCGGTGATCACCACCTCGGTGGCGTCGGTGTCCGCCGGCGGCGTGAGCACGAGGCGCTGGGTGATCCGGGCCGTCCCCTCGGCCACGGTGGCCGCCGGCGCGCCGATCACCCGCTCGGTGGGGCTCTCCCCCGAAGCGCAGGCGGCCAGGAGCACCAGCACCGCCAGCGCCGGCCTCAGGTATCGCGTCACGGCTCCCCCCTCGATCCCAGGGATCTTGAGGGTACCTGCCACCGGTGGGGCGGCCGGCGGGGGTCCCGGCCGTCGCTAGCCTCGGGGCCAATGGCGAACGAGAACCCGAATGCACTGATCTGGATCTCCGGAGCGTCGAGCGGCATCGGCCGCGCCCTGGCCCGGTCGGTGCCGTGGGAAGGCGCTCGGGTGATCGACATCAGCCGGCGGGGCGCCGCCGGCCTCGAGCACGTTTCCGCCGACCTGGCCGACCCGGCCTCGTGGGACGCCGTGGCGGCGTCGTTCGAGAAGGAGCTGGCCGGCTTCGAAGGCGGCGTGGCCGTGTTCGTGCACGCGGCCGGGACCATCGACCCCATGGGGTTCGCGGCCGAGGTCGATCCCGCCGCCTACCGCCACAACGTGCTGCTGAACAGCGCGGCACCGCAGGTGCTCGGCCGGGCCTTCCTGGCCGCTGCCGCCGACAAGCCGGGCCGGCGCCACCTGGTGCTGCTCACCTCCGGGGCGGCCAGGAGCGTCTACCCCGGCTGGTCGTCGTACGGGGCGGCCAAGGCCGCCGTCGACCAGTGGGTCCGCAACGTGGGGGCCGAGCAGGAGCAGCGCGGTGGCGTGCGCGTGGTGGCGGTGGCCCCGGGCACGGTCGACACCGCCATGCAGGGACGGATCCGCGAGACCCCCGAGCGGTCCTTCCCCCAGCGCCAGAAGTTCGTGGACCTGCACGCCCAGGGCAGGCTCACCGACCCCGACGAGGTGGCGGCCAAGGTGTGGTCGCTCCTCGACCCCGCCTCGGACCTCGGCAACGGCGCCGTGGTGGACCTGCGGGAGCTGCCGTCTCGGTAGGCTCAGCCGCCTCCCGGACCTGGAGGGGGTTCCACATGGCGGAGGCCACAGGACGACCGGCGATCGACTCGTTCGCGGCGGAGGACCGCACGCTCCCGCCCCCGGCCGACTTCACGCGCCACGCCCTGGTCGTCGACCAGTCGCTCTACGACCAGGCGAACGAGGACTGGCAGGGCTTCTGGGCCCGCCAGGCCCTGGCCCTCGACTGGTTCAAGGAGTGGGACACCGTCCTGGAGTGGGACCTGCCCTTCGCCCGGTGGTTCGGCGGCGGCGTCCTCAACGTCTCGTACAACTGCCTGGACCGCCACGTGGCCGCCGGCCGGGGCGACAGGGTCGCGTACCACTGGGAGGGTGAGCCCGGCGACACCCGCACCATCACCTACGCCGGCCTGCTGGCCGACGTCCAGCGCTTCGCCAACGTCCTCAGGTCGCTGGGCGTGCAGCGGGGCGACCGTGTCGCCATCTACATGCCGATGATCCCCGAGCTGCCGGTGGCCATGCTGGCCTGCGCCCGCATCGGCGCGCCCCACTCGGTGGTGTTCGGCGGGTTCTCGGCCGACGCCCTCCGCGACCGCATCGTCGACGCCGAGGCCCGGGTCCTCGTCACGGCCGACGGCGGGTGGCGGCGGGGGGCGGTCGTCCCGCTCAAGGCCGGCGCCGACGCCGCCGTCGACCAGACGCCGTCCATCGAGCACGTGGTGGTCGTGCGGCGCACCGACCACGGCGCGGCCATGCGCGAGGGCCGCGACCACTGGTGGCACGACCTCATGGAGGGTGCAGGCGCCGAGTGCCCCCCGGAGCGGATGGAGGCCGAGGACCTCCTCTACCTCCTCTACACCTCGGGCACCACGGCCCGGCCCAAGGGGATCATGCACACCAC
>JBQTJJ010000167.1:0-29292 GCA_052387235.1 Actinomycetota bacterium | reverse complement strand
AAGGTGATCCACGGCGCCAACCTGAGCGGCACGCCCAGTCCCGACGACCGCACCGGCCACGGCACCGGCATCGCCGGCACCATCGCCGCCATCCCCGACAACGCCGAGGGCATCGCCGGCCTGGGCTGGCACACCCGGGTGCTGTCGGTGAAGGTGCTGGACGACAACGGCGAGGGGTTCTCGTCCGACGTCGCGGCCGGCATCCGGGCCGCCGTCGCGGCCGGGGCCAGGGTGGTCAACCTCTCGCTCAGCGGGGGCCGGAGCCTGGTGGTGCGCGACGCGGTGCTGGAGGCGCAGCGGGCCGGCGCGGTGGTGGTGGCGGCCGCGGGCAACGAGAGCTCCGGTGCCGTGAACTACCCGGCCGGCTTCCCCCGCGTCCTGGGCGTGGCGGCCAGCGGGCGCGACGACCGCCTGGCCTCGTTCTCCAACCGGGGCCTGTCGGTGGACCTGGCCGCCCCCGGCGTGGGCATCCTGTCCACCAGCACCGCCTGCGGGGGCTGCCGGTACGCGCTGGGCACGGGCACGTCGTCGGCCGCCCCCCACGTGGCCGCGGCCGCCGCCCTGCTCCTCGCCACCACGCCCGCGCCCAGCGCCGACGAGGTGCGGGTCCGCCTCACCCGCGCCGCCGCCGTCACCCCCGACTCGGGGGACGGGATCCAGTTCGGCCGCCTCGACGTCGCGGCCGCGCTGCGCATCACCGCCCAGGGCTACCGGCTCGTGTCGTCCGACGGCGGCCTGTTCAACTACGGGGAGAGCCCCTTCTTCGGCTCCGCCGGCGGGTCGCCCCTCAACCAGCCCGTCGTGGGCATGGCGTCCACGCCCACGGGACGGGGCTACTGGCTGGTCGCGTCGGACGGCGGGATCTTCGCCTTCGGCGACGCCCGCTTCTTCGGCTCCACCGGAGGCACCAGGCTCAACCGCCCGATCGTCGCCATGGCGGCCACTCCCACGGGCCAGGGTTACTGGCTGGTCGCGTCGGACGGCGGCATCTTCGCCTTCGGCGACGCCGTCTTCCAGGGCTCCACCGGGGCCCTGCGCCTGGCCCAGCCCATCCGGGGCATGGCCCCCACGCCCAGCGGCGAGGGCTACTGGCTGGTCGCCGCCGACGGCGGCATCTTCGCCTTCGGCGACGCCGGGTTCCGCGGCTCCACCGGGGCGATCAGGCTCAACCGCCCCATCGTCTCCATGGCTCCCACGCCGTCGGGCGAGGGTTACTGGCTGGTCGCGTCGGACGGCGGCATCTTCAGCTTCGGCGACGCACGCTTCGCCGGCTCCACCGGTGCCCTCGCCCTGAACCAGCCCATCGTGGGGATCGTGCCCACGCCCAGCGGCCTGGGCTACTGGATGGCGGCGTCGGACGGCGGCATCTTCGCCTTCGGCGACGCCCGCTTCGCCGGCTCGGCCGGGGGCGCCCCCCTCAACCGCCCCGTGGTCGCCATCGCCGGCTGACGCCGGTCACGAGACCTTGGGGACGGCGATGGCCACGATGGGCTGGTTGAGCTTGACGGCGCCGGTGGAGCCGAGGAACGGCACGTTGAACGAGAAGATGCCGCCGTCGTTGGCCACCATCCAGTAGCCGCTCCCGTTCTGGTTGCGGGCCATGCCGGCGATGGGTTGGTTCAGCCTGGTGCCGCCGGTGGAGCCACGGAACACGGCGTCGCCGAAGGCGAAGATGCCGCCGTCCGACGCGACCAGCCAGTAGCCGTTGCCGGTGTGGGTGGCCGACATGCCCTTGATGGGCTGGGCCAGGCTCAGCGCCCCGGTGGAGCCGCGGAACACGGCGTCGCCGAAGGCGAAGATCCCGCCGTCGCTGGCCACCAGCCAGTAGCCGTTGCCCGACGGCGTGCGGGCCATGCCGACGATGGGCCGGTTGAGCCTGATCGCCCCGGTGGAGCCTCGGAACACGGCGTCGCCGAAGGCGAAGATCCCGCCGTCCGACGCGACCAGCCAGTAGCCGTTGCCGGACGGCGTGGCCGCCATGTTCACGATGGGCTGGTTGAGTTTCGTCCCGCCGGTGGAGCCGAAGAACCTGGCGTCGCAGAAGGCGAAGATGCCGCCGTCGCTGGCCACCATCCAGTAGCCGCCCTGCCCCTGCTGGGGGCAGAGGTTCTGCGGTGCCTGGGTGAGGGGCGGGTCGGTCCACGAGCCGGTGCGGCGCTCGTCCTTTCGGAAGGTGTGCCAGCCCAGGGCGCCGAGCTTGGCGTTGTCGGCCGTCCCCATCTCCCAGCGGTAGGCCACCCCCACGCCGTTGGCGCGGGTGCCCACGGCCAGGATGTCCACCAGCCCGTTGCCGTCCACGTCGGTGACGCTGGGCGAGTTCTGGAAGGCGGTGTTCCCCTGGGCCAGCCCGAACAGCTGGGCCCCGGTCTTGCCGTTGAAGGCGAAGATGCCGCCGCCGGTGGGAACCACCAGGTCCTGGCCGCCGTCGCTGTTGAGGTCGGCGGTGGTGATGGAGCCCAGCACGACGCCGCCGCCCGAGGCCCGGGGGAAGCCGGTCATGTCGGTGCCGTTGCTGCCCCGCAGCACGAACACCTGCCCCGGGTTGGCGCCCTCGAAGGTGCCGATGGCAACGTCGAGGACCCCGTTGCCGTCGAAGTCGGCGAGGGTGGGCGACGCCATGGTGTAGCCGCCGGTGTCGCGCACCCACTTGAGGGTGCCGTTGAGGTGCAGGGCGTAGACCTTGGTGGAGTCGGTGGCGCCGCCGGGCTGGCGCGCCCAGTAGTCGCCGGCGCCGAACACGATCTCGGCCTTCCCGTCGCCGTCGATGTCGCCCACGCTCGGGGACGAGCGCACGATCTCGTTGATGCGGAACTCCCAGATGGTGTTCCCGCCGCCGCCGACGGCCCGCACCAGGCCGCCCCGGTGGTCGATGGGAGCGCCGGGGGTGGAGTCGCCGCCCACGACCACGTCGGTCTGGCCGTCGCCGTTCACGTCGGTGAGGGCGGGGGAGGAGAAGACCGTGTCATCGGTGTAGTAGGGCCAGCCCGGGTTCATGGCGCCGGTGTGGGACACCGAGGGCATGGTGAGCCCGAGGGTGCCGGCGGTGGCGTCGGCCGTGTTGTCGCGGTTGATGTCGCCCAGCGCCGGGGTGGAGTGCACGGCCTGGTTGGCGCAGTCCTGGTCGCTGCCCTGGACCCGGAAGCGCTGGGTGCCGTCGTGGTCGAACGAGTAGAGGGCGCCGCCCGAGCACTGACCATGGCTGCCGACGCCGCTGCCGACGAAGAGCTCGGGCCGGTTGTCGCCGTCGACGTCGGCCGCGGCCGGCGACGAGTTGATGGCGTTCGAGGTGCCCCTCGGCCAGCCGGGGACGGGGGTGCCGTCGCCGCCGTGGAGGGCGTACACCTTGCCGTCGTGGGCGCCGAAGGCCATGTCGACGCCGCCGCCGTCGAGGTCGGCGACGAGGGGGGACGACTCCCGCACCGCGGCCGGCAGCTCCACCGCCCACCGCTGGGTGGGCGCGGCGCCGGCCGGCGACGCCCCGGCCACGAGGCCGGCGGCCACCGCCAGCGGGGTGAGGACGATTGCAGCGAGACGATGGACCGGCCTTGCGCGCACAGGGACTCCTCGTGGTGGCTCGGTGGCTGCGGGTGAAGTGCCCAGCGTAGGGTGCCCGGTTCGGGGGTATTTCAATCCGGGTAGTCGCCGGTACCACTGAACAGTCTGGTTGAATCTGACGATAAGTGCATCGCCGGCCCCGCGGCGGATGCCTTCCTCGGGAGCGGCGGAGATGCCCCCATGAGAGCCCGTTTCCTGTTCGCACTGGCCGTCGTGCTGGCCGGTACGTGCGCGCCGGTGCCGATGGCATGGAGCGCGCCCGCCACCCGCATGGAGGTGCTGGACGACACTTCGGCGCCCGGCGGGCAGGACATCGCGTTCCCGGCCTCGCACCTGGGCCTGAGCTGGCAGGGGAGCGACGAGGCCCGGGTCCAGGTCCGGTGGGAGGTCGACGGGGACTGGCTGGACTGGGAGGACGCCCCGGTCGCCCACGACCTCGACGACGAGGAGCGCGGCATCGTCTACAGCGGGCTGCTGCGGGCCCCCGGGGGCTCGAGGGCCCAGACCCGGGTGGTGGGGGGACCGGCCCGGTCCGTGAAGGTGACGGCCCTCGACACCGAGCACGGGCCGAGGCGCCTGGTGCGGGCCGGCCCTGGGGCGGCGGCCGCGGCCGAGGGCGACTCCCCGGCGGCACCCCAGCCGGCGGTGGTGACCCGGACCCAGTGGGGCGCCGACGAGTCGCTGCGGAAGGGCACGCCCCTGTTCGCCCCGATCACCAAGCTGATCGTGCACCACACCGTCACCACCAACGACGATCCCGACCCGGCTGCCACCATCCGGGCCATCTACACGTTCCACACCCGGGTCCGGGGCTGGGACGACATCGGCTACAACTTCCTGGTCGACGCCCAGGGCAGGGTCTACGAGGGCCGGCGGGCCCGGGCCTACGCCGAGGGCGAGGTGCCCACCGGCGAGGACCTGGCCCGCCACGGCGTGGTCGGTGCCCACGCCGAGGGCACCAACACCGGGTCGGCCGGCATCGCCCTGCTGGGCGACTTCACCTCGGTCCCGCCCACGCCGGCCGCCGTGGCGGGCCTGAACGGGTGGCTGGCATGGAAGGCGGGCCGGCACCAGATCGACCCGGAGGGCTCGTCCACCTACAGCGGCGCCGGCGGCACCGCCAACCGGGTGTTCCCCAACATCTCCGGCCACCGCGACGTCCGGGCCACCGACTGCCCGGGGGACCTCCTCTACGCCCTCCTGCCCACCATCCGCCGCCAGGTCGCCACGGGCGCCCCGGCCCGGCCGCCGCGGGGGTACTGGATCGCCGGCCGGGACGGCGCCGTGCACGCCTTCGGCGCGGCGGCGTCCCACGGGGACGCCCGGGCCGCCCGCCTCACCCAGCCCATCAGGGGCATGGCCGTCACGCCGGCCCAACGCGGCTACTGGCTGCTCGGGGGCGACGGCGGCATCTTCGCCTTCGGCGACGCCGCCTTCTACGGCTCCACCGGCGCCATCAGGCTGAACCAGCCGGTGGTGGGCATGGCGCCCACGCCCACCGGAAGGGGCTACTGGCTGGTCGCCTCCGACGGCGGCATCTTCGCCTTCGGCGACGCCGCCTTCTTCGGCTCCACCGGCGCCATCAGGTTGAACAAGCCGGTGGTGGGCATGGCGCCCACGCCCACCGGCCTCGGCTACTGGCTGGTCGCCTCCGACGGCGGCATCTTCGCCTTCGGCGACGCCCGGTTCGCCGGCTCCACCGGTGCCCTCGCCCTCAACTCGCCCATCGTGGCCATGGAGCCGGCGGCCGGCGGGTCGGGCTACTGGCTCATCGCGCGCGACGGGGGTGTGTTCGCCTTCAACACCCCGTTCCTCGGCAGCGTGCCCGGCCTGCGCCTGGCGTCCTACGCCGGCAGCGTCGCCCTCCGGCACACGTGGGCGGCGAAGGGCTACTACGTCCTCGGCGCCGACGGCGGCGTCTTCAGCTTCGGCGACGCCCCCTTCTTCGGATCGAAGCCGGGCCTGTCCGGAGCCACCGGGGCCGCCGATCTGGCCCTGCTCGACGTCCCGGCCTGACCCCGCGGGCCGGGCGCCCCTTCCGGGCCGCTAGCGTGCCCGCCATGCACCCGCCGGTTCGAGACCCTGGAAGGTCGCGTCCCCGCCCGGCCCGCCGCCGGACCGCGGCCCTCCTGGCCGCCGCCATGGCCGCCGGCGCGGTGACCGCCGTGGCCCCGGCCCGCCCGGCCGGCGCCTACCCCGCCGCCAACGTCGAGCTCAAGGGCCACGGCTACGGCCACGGGCGGGGCATGGGCCAGTACGGCGCCCTCGGCTACGCCCTGGCCGGCTGGCCCTACACCCGCATCCTCGACCACTACTACGGCGGTACCACGCTCTCTGCGATCGGCGACGTCCCCATGTCGGTGCGCATCGTGCGCCTGGACAACCTGGAGACGGTGGTGGCGCAGGAGCAGAACGGCGCCACCACCAGCACCCACCCCGGCCTCACCTTCGGTGCCCTGAAGACCCGCCTGGTGGCACCGAACACCTTCGAGGTGTCGCGGGCCCTCACCTGCAACGGGCCGTGGGAGGTCATCGCCACGGCGCCCGGGCCCATCACGCTCGGCTCGGGCATTCCCCAGACCGACGCCCGCAACACCATGCTCCAGCTGTGCGAGGGCGCCACCACCCGCTGGTACCGGGGCAACTTCCAGGTGGTGGACAGCGGCGGGTCCAAGACCGTGAACCATCTGCCGATGGAGTCCTACCTCCGGGGCGTGGTGCCCCGGGAGAGCCCGAGCGCATGGGGCGCCCTGGGGAACGGCCAGGGGATGCACGCCCTGCGGGCCCAGGCCGTGGCCGCCCGCTCCTACGCCCAGGCCCAGGGGCGGTACCCGTACGCCAAGACGTGCGACACCGAGGCGTGCCAGGTCTACAGCGGCTTCGCCATCCAGGACGCGGCCGGCTACCGCGACCTCGAGGCCGCGCCCACCAACGCCGCCATCGCCGAGACGGCGGGCCAGGTCCGGGTCTTCGCCGGCACGTCCAACGTGGCCTCCACCGAGTTCTCGTCGTCCACCGGCGGCCACAGCGCCGGCGGCACCTTCCCGGCCGTCGTCGACGACGGCGACGCCGTCGCCCAGAACCCCAACCGCGACTGGACCGGCGCCGTGGCGGTGGCCGCCATCGAGGCCGCCTTCCCGAACATCGGCCTGCTCCAGTCGGTCGACGTGGTGCGCCGCAACGGCCTGGGCGACATGGGCGGGCGGGTCCTGGAGCTGGTGCTGGTGGGCACGGCGGGGCGCCAGACCATGACGGGCCCCGACTTCCGGGCCAAGTTCGGCCTCAAGTCGGACTGGTTCACGGTGACGAACAACGCCAGCGGCGGCGTGGCCGGGTACTGGCTGGTGGCCGCCGACGGCGGCATCTTCTCGTTCGGGGCGGCCAGGTTCTGGGGCTCCATGGGCGGCAGGAAGCTCAACCAGCCCATCCTCGGCATGGCCGGCACGCCGGCCGGCGAGGGTTACTGGCTGGTGGCGGCCGACGGCGGCATCTTCAGCTTCGGCGACGCCCGCTTCTGGGGCTCCACCGGTGCCATCAGGCTGAACCAGCCCGTCGTCACCATGGCGTCGTCGCCGACGGGGGCCGGCTACTGGCTGGTGGCGCGCGACGGCGGCATCTTCGCCTTCGGCGACGCCAGGTTCTCCGGCTCCACCGGCGCCCTCAAGCTGAACCAGCCGGTGGTGGGCATGGCCCGCACGCCGTCGGGCAACGGCTACTGGCTGGTGGCGTCGGACGGCGGCATCTTCGCCTTCGGCGACGCCCAGTTCTGGGGTTCCACCGGCGCCGTCAGGCTCAACCAGCCCGTCGTCGCCATGGCGTCCACGCCCACCGGCAACGGCTACTGGCTGCTGGCCGCCGACGGCGGCATCTTCGCCTTCGGCGACGCCCGGTACCTGGGCTCGCTGCCCGCCATCGGCGCCGCCGGGCCCGCCAAGGGCATCCAGGCCACCCGCTCCGGCGCCGGCTACCTGGTGGCCAACGACGCCGGCCGCGTCTTCGCCTTCGGCGACGCCCCCTTCCTGAGCGACGTCGCCACCGCCATCCCCGGTTACCGGGGGGGCGTCCGCGGCATCACCGCCCGCTACACCCTGTGAACACCCGCACTCCCGAGTAAATAGCTCGCCAAAATGGCGAGCTATTTACTCGGGACGGGGGTGATCGGCGAGGCCCCAGTTGGCCTCCCAGGTGGCGATCTCGGCCGGCGTGCGGACGTCGTCGCCCGGCTCGGGGGCGTCGGGGAGGCGGAACACGTAGAGGTTCCAGTACTTGGTGAGGCCGAAGCGGGCCAGGTGGGGGTGCATGGCCCGCTCGGCCCGGTCGCAGCGGACGAAGCCGGCGTCGGCGAAGCGGTCGGTCCACCACGAGAACGAGGCGATGGTGAGGTGGCCCTCGATGGGCTCGCCCCGGGCGTCGCGGTACAGGTCGTCGTAGGGGACCGGGCCCTGGTAGCCGGGGCCGAGGGATTCGTAGTGGGGGACCCGCTCGTCGCGCACCTTGACCGTGAACCACCCGCCCGGCCCGGTGCGGTTGGGCCCGAAGGACGGGATGGTGGCCACCACGTAGCCGGAGGTGATGCGGCGCAGCTCGGCCAGGGCGCTGGGCACCACCGCCGGCGGGAGGTGCTCCAGGGTCTCCAGCACGGTGACCAGGTCGTAGCGGCCGTCGGGGACGGGGAGCCGGCGG
Organism: Actinomycetota bacterium; assembly: GCA_052387235.1. Lineage (GTDB taxonomy): Bacteria > Actinomycetota > Acidimicrobiia > Acidimicrobiales > JBQTJJ01. The sequence continues at coordinate 21,054 of JBQTJJ010000167.1, read as the reverse complement.
GTCAGGTCGCCGTAGCCGATGTGGCCCCGCGCCCCCTGGGCCGCCCGCTCCACCGCGAACTGGCTCACGTCCACGCCCGAGGCGTCGATGCCCACCTCCCGCAGCGCCTCCACCACGAAGCCGGTGGCGCAGCCCACGTCGAGGGTGCGGCGGACGTCGAACCAGCGCCACACCAGGTAGGCGGCCACGTTGGCGTTGCTGGTGTCGCGGTCGTAGCGCTCGTAGCCCGACAGGCCCATGCGGTCGAGCGGGTCGCGGCCGGAGCCGAAGTACGAGGCGCCGTAGACGTCGTCGTCGAGGGCGCGGGCCAGCTCCCTGGCGGCCACGGCCATGGCCCGGCGCAGGCGCGGCCGGTTGCGGGCCGTCGTCCGCAGGCCTCCCCGCACGGCCGACACCACCGGCCACAGCGCCTTGGGAGCCATGGTCCGGGAATCTACCCGGGGGCCGCCGGCGCCGGCCGGGCCACGATCTCGACGCCGTAGACGGTGACGCCGGGCGGCACCACGTAGACGGTGGGCCCGGTGTCGAGCCGGACGGCGCGGGCCACGTCCCGGCCGAGCAGGTCGGCCACGCCGGCCTGCGGCTCGTCGACCACCAGCACGGCCTGGCGCCCCGGCGCCAGCTCCAGGACGTGGTCACGCTCGTGGTTCCAGCGCCGGCCCGTGGCCGACCACTCGTGGAACCCCACCTGCAGGTAGTGGAGCCCGTGGTCGGGGAAGGTGAGCATGGCGTGGCGGAAGCGGTGGCCGCCGTTCATGTGCACGTACACCAGCTCGTAGCCGGCGGGGTCGAAGGCCCGCTCCAGGGCGAGGTAGCGCTCCGTGTCCCGGTCGGTGGCGCGGATGGCGGCGGCGGTGAGGCGGTAGGGGGCGCCGAAGCCGGACTTGGTGAACCAGGGGCCCCCGCCGTCCACCATCCCGTCGGGGAGGATGCCGGGCGCCCCGGTGAAGCGCAGCAGCTGCAGGGCGCACGCCAGCGCCACCAGCCCGCCCAGGGCCAGCCGGGGCCGCCCCACCAGGCGCGACGCCGGCCACAGGAGCAGCAGCACCAGCGCCGGCAGGTAGGAGAGCACGTAGCCGGCCTTGCCGAAGTGCAGCACGGTGACGAAGGCGAACGGCGGCAGGGCGGCGGCCGCGAGCAGCGCCGGCGGGCGCAGGCCGGTCCGGGCCGGCGCCGGCGGCGGGGCCAGGTGGACGGCGGTGCGCCGGTGGTGGTGGCCCCGCCACGCCAGTGCCGCCGCCGCCAGCACCACCGGGAGCAGCGCGGCGACGGCGGCGAGGGTGTAGCCGGTGGCCTGGCCGACGTTGTAGCGGACGCCCTCGCCGGGGGCGCCGTAGAGCGGCGAGCTGACCTCCACCGCCTGGCGCCAGATCTGCGCCCCCTGCTCCCTGACCACGCCCAGCCCGCCCGGCTGCTCCAGGGCCATGGGCACCAGCCACGTCGCCAGGCCGGCGGCGCCGGCCGCCGCCGCCCCGGCCAGCACCCGGGCCGGCGCCGGCGCCCGGCGCGCGCCCCGGACCAGCGCCACCACCGCCACCGGCGCCAGCAGCACGATCGACGACTGGCGGGTGCCGGCGGCCAGCGCGAGGGCGCCGGCCGCGCCCGCCGCGTGCCACGAGCCGGGCCGGGAGCGCCACGCCAGCCGGAGCAGCACCAGGCTGGCCAGGGCGTCGAAGGGGTAGCTGCTGATGGAGGCCCCGTAGAACGCCATGAACGGGGAGGTGAGCAGCACCCCCGCCGCCGCCGCGCCGAGCCACCGGCCGCCGAGGTCGCGGCCCACCGCGTAGGCGAGCGCCACCGTGGCCGCGGCCGCCAGCGCGGAGGCGGCGAGCAGGCTGTGGGCCGTTCCCAGCGGCGTGAGGGCCCGGATGAGGCGCCCGGCCGCGATGTAGAGCCAGTAGCCGGGGGCGTGGGGGCTGGCCTGAGTGACGTCGAACCTCTCGGCGCCGAACACCAGGCTGACCGAGTCCCACTCGGTGGGCCACGCGGCCGCGGCCCACGCGTACAGGGCGAGGGAGGCGGCGAAGAGCGCCGCCGGCAGGGCCCGATCGGCCCGCCGGCGGGGGACGGGAAGCGGGACGTCCGGCCGGGTCGGCGCGTCGAGCGTCGTGGTCATCGGCGCCGTCAACCTAGCGGCCGGCCGCCGGCGCCGGCCCGGGGCCGACGAACCGGTCACGAGCGCGCAAGGGGGTGCCACGCGGGCGAACGGCCGTCTCGTAGCATCGCCGCCATGGCCGACCAGCCGGCGCCGTCACTCGACCTCGACGAGGTGCTGGCCCGGTTGCAGGCGACGGTGGCCGAACGCCGGCGGTCGGGGGCGTACCCGGCGGGGCTCGAGCGCGACCTGGAGGAGCACTTCCGGCGCATCGTGGCCCACCGGGCCAGCCCCGACTTCACCGACGTCCGGGCCCGGCTCACGGCCCTGGACGAGCGTTCCCGCTTCGGCGCCGACCGCATCCACGCCCAGTCCCGGACCCCGGGCGGCGAGGTCCTCCACCGGGCCGTGAGCAAGGCGGTGGCCCGCCAGACGCAGGGCATCCTCGACCAGGTGCAGCTGTACGCCGACGGTGTGGGGGACGTGCTGGCCGGCGTCGTCGAGGCGCTGGAGGACCCCGAGGGCCACGTCCACGCCGACCTGGTGGGCCAGCTCGACGCCGTGCTCGAGCGCCTGGCCGCGTCGGAGCGGCGGGCGGTTGCGGCCGAGGCGGCGGTGGCCGACCTGGCCCGGCGGGTCGAGCAGCTGGAGGCGGCCGCCGCGCCGGGCCCGTGAGCGGGCGGCGGGTCCACCAGGTCCTGGTGTCGGCGTCGGCCGGCGACGCCATCACCGACGAGGCGCTGGCCCTGCGGCCGGCCCTGCGCACCCTCGGCCAGTCCGAGATCTTCGCCCGTTACTACGAGCCGTCCCTCGCCGGTGAGGTCGTGCCCCTGGCCGAGTACGGCCGGCGGGCCCCGGCCCGCGCCGGCTCGGCCGACGACCTGCTGATCGTGCACGCCTCCATCGGCGAGCCCGAGGTGGCCGCCTTCCTGGCCGAGCGGCCCGAGCGGCTGGTCCTCGTGTACCACAACATCTCGCCGTCCTCGTCGTTCCGCCCCTACGAGCCCGCCTTCGCCGACCTGCTCGACGACGGCCGGCGCCAGCTGGCCGCGCTGCGGCCCCGGGTGGCCCTGGCCCTGGCCGACTCCGCCTACAACGCCGCCGACCTCGAAGGGATGGGCTACACCGACGTGCGGGTGGCGCCGCTGGTGGTTGACGCCGGCGCCCTCACCCGGGTGGAGCCCGACCCGGCCACCGCCCACCACCTGGCGGCGCGCGTCGACGGCCCGGTGCTGCTGTTCGTGGGCCAGGTGCTGCCCCACAAGCGACCCGACCTGCTGGTGCAGGCCTTCCAGGTCCTCACCACGTACCTGCTGCCCGGCGCCAACCTGGTCCTGGTGGGCCCGGGCCGGCTGCCCCGCTACCGGGCCGCGGTGCAGCACCTGGTCCACGAGCTCAGCCTCCCCGGCGCCTGGCTGGCGGGCCCGGTGAGCGCTGCCGCCCTGGCCGCCTTCTACCGCCGGGCCGACGTGTTCGTCACGGCCAGCGAGCACGAGGGCTTCTGCGTGCCGGTGCTGGAGGCCATGGCCTTCGACGTGCCGGTGCTGGCCCGGGCCGCCGGCGCCATCCCCGAGACGGCGGGCGGGGCCGCCCTCGTCCTCCCGGCCGGCGACGACCCGGCGCTGCTGGCCGAGGCCATGGCCGCCCTGCTGGACGACGCCGGCCTGCGCTCGGCCCTGGCGGCGCGGGGCCGGGCCCGGCTGGCCGACTTCGACGCCGGCCGCTCCACCGCCACCTTCCTCGAGCACCTGGCCGGCGTGGCCTGACCGTGCGGCTCCTCTACGTGGTGCAGCGCTACGGGCGCGAGGTGGCGGGCGGGGCCGAGCGCCACTGCCGCCAGTTCGCCACCAGGCTGGCCCAACGGGGTCACGAGGTCGAGGTCGTCACCACCTGCGCCCGCAGCTACCTGGACTGGGCCAACGAGTACGAGCCGGGCCCGTCCGAGGTGGACTGGGTCACGGTGCACCGCCTTCCCGTCGGGCGCACCCGCGACCTGCGCCTGTTCGGCCCCCTGAACGGGCGGGTCACCACCGGCCGCAAGCCGGTGGCCCTGCACGTCCAGGAGGAGTGGATGCGGGCCCAGGGCCCCGACGTGCCCGGGCTGGGCCCGTGGCTCGACGACCACGCCCCGTCGTTCGACGCCGTGATCTTCTTCACCTACCTCTACGCCACCACCCGCTACGGGCTGGCCCGGGTCGCCGGCCGCGTGCCCACCGTGCTGCACCCCACCGCCCACCAGGAGCCGCCCCTCACGCTCCCCCTGTTCGACGCCGTGTTCCGCCTGCCCGACGCCTTCGCCTTCTCCACCGCCGAGGAGGAGCGGCTGGTGCGGGGCCGCTTCCACGTGGGCCAGCCCTCGTCGGTGATCGGCATCGGGTTCGACCTCGGCGTGGTGGGCGACGGTCCCGCCTTCCGGCGCGAGCACGACCTGGGCGACACGCCGTACCTGGCCGTGGTGGGCCGGGTCGACCCGGCCAAGGGTTCCGACGAGCTGTTCCGGTTCTTCGTGGCCTACAAGGAGCGCCATCCCGGGCCGCTGAAGCTGGTGGTGGTGGGGGAGCCGGTGGAGCCCCCGCCCGCCCACCCCGACGTCGTCCTCACCGGCTTCGTGGAGGAGCGGGTCAAGCGGGGCGCGGTGGACGGCGCGCTGGCCATCGTGCAGCCGTCGTACTTCGAGAGCTTCTCCATGGTGCTGGCCGAGGGGTGGGCCCAGAGGAAGGCGGCGCTGGTGCAGGGCCGCTGCGCGGTGCTGGACGGCCACGCCCGCCGCAGCGGCGGCGCCATCCCGTACCGGGGCTACGCCGAGTTCGAGGCCGCCGTCGACCTCATCGCCTCGGATCCCGACCTGGCCCCGGCCCTGGGGCGGGCCGGACGCAGCTACGTGGCGGCCAACTTCGCGTGGGACGTCGTGCTGGACCGCTACGAGGAGCTGCTCGGGCGGGTGGCGGCCCTCCCTAGGGCGGCAGGAGGAGCGAGAGCGACGCCACCGCCATGAGCAGGGCCATGAGGGCGGCCGACGAGGCCAGCACCACGGCGTAGCCGGTGGCGGGCAGGGCCCGGGCCGCGGCGATGTGCAGCGGGAAGGCGGTGAGGGCGAAGCGGGGGGTCGACGTCAGCGTGGCCGAGGCCACGGCCGGGAGGAGGATGCCGGCGGTGTAGATGGCGAGGGTGGCCGGCGGCCGCCACCGCCACAGCACCACCAGCCCTGCCGCCACCACCGCCATGGTGAGCACGCACACGGCCACGTTGAGGCTGGCGGTGGGCGAGGTCAGGAAGTCGCCGACGGAGCGGGCCGTGTTGGCCCCGAAGTCGAACCCCTGGCCCCAGCCCTGCTCGTGGCTGCGCTTCCAGACCAGGGCGCTCCCGGTCCGCCGCTCCAGGAACAGGCTCCAGGCCAGGAAGCCGAGGGGCGCCAGGGCCGGGGCGACGAGGGGCCGCCATCCCCGGCCCTCCCGTACCGCCGCCACCGCGGCCCAGGCGCAGCACACGACCAGGATCAGCCCGGTGGGCCGGGTGGCGCCGGCCAGTGCGGCGCCGGCGCCGGCCACCACCCACCAGCGCCGGTGCAGGGCCAGCAGGCAGCCGGCGGCCAGGAGCAGGAAGGCGCCCTCGGAGTAGGCCAGGCCCAGCACGAAGGCACCGGGGAAGAACGACAGGAGCAGCACGGCCCGGGTGGCCACCGCCTCGCCGGCCAGGTCCCGGGCCAGCAGCCACACCAGCACTGCCGCCGCCGTCGCCGTCGCGATGGTGGCGGCGACGGCCGCCGTCTCCGGCGCCAGCCCGGTCGCGTCCCGCACGGCCCGGATCAGCAGCGGGTAGCCCGGGAAGAAGGCGTGCACCGTCTGGCCCGGCACGCCGGCGCCGGCCGGCCCCGCCTCCGGGTACCCGGAGGCGGCGATGGACAGGTAGTGGGCGCCGTCCCACCGGGTCAGCACCGACAGCAGGGGCTGGGGGTCGAGCAGGCGGGCGGCATGGGCCACCGCCAGCGTGACCAGCCGCGAGGCGAGGAAGATGCCGGCCGGGATGGCCAGGCGCCAGGGCGAGGGAGCCGGCGCCGGCGGGAGCGCGTCGTCGTCGTCGTCCCCGCTGCCCATCGGCCGGATCGTACCGGCGCCCCGGATTCCGGGAAGGCCTACGTTCGCCAGGCGGCAGTCAGGCTTCCCGGAACGTCGTCAGGCCGAGGCCCGCTCGTCCAGCCAGGCCTGGGCCTCGGCCGTCATGGCCCGCACCAGGCGGCGGAGCTCGACCCGCCGGCCCACCACCATGCCGGCCGCGGCGGCCATCATCGACACCCCGGTGCCGGCGAGCACGAAGGCGAGCGTCGTCACCGCGTCCTCCCGGACCGGGTCCCGGCCGGATGCTCTCGTGACGCGGCCGGCGGCACGGCGGGGTCCTTCAGGCACCGGCCCAGCCAGCCCGTCACCGCGGCCCAGTGCCCGAGCGCCAGCCCCACGAGCGCGCCGGTGGCCACGGCCACGGCGAACCATCCGATCGTCGAAGGCATCGTTGCCTCCCTTCACGCTGCCCGATGCTCTGCTCGGACTATCGGCCGGTACCCCCGTCCTATTGAGGACGTCGGGCCGACCGCACCAGCGACCTGGCGCGCCGTAGCGTGGTTGCGTGAGCCCGCTGCGCACCGCCTCCCTCGCACTGGCGTTCGCGCTGGGGGCCGCGGGTTGCGCCGGCGGCGCCGGCGACGGCCCGGCGCCCGCCGATGTGGCCGCCACCGCGCCCAGCGCGGCCGACACCACCGCCGGCCCCGCCGCCGCGCCGGCCGAGGTCCCTGACGTCCTCGACTTCACGGTCGCAGGCGTCGACGGGGCCCAGATCGCCGGCGCCGACTACGCCGGCAGGGACGTGGCCCTGTGGTTCTGGGCACCGTGGTGAAGCAGCTGCAACCGGGTCGCGCCCGGGGTCGCGCAGGTGGCGCGGCAGTACGAGGGCAAGGTGCAGCTGATCGGCATGGCCGGGCGCGACTCCCTCGGCGCCATGCGCATGTTCGTCGAGCGCCACGGCCTGGGCTTCGTGCCCCACACCAACGACGCCGACGGCGGGCTCTGGGCCGACCTCGGGGTCCGGGGCCAGCCCACGTGGATGTTCGTGAACGGCGCCGACGGCGAGGTCACCACCGAGTTCGGCGACCTCCGGAGCGACGAGCTCCGGGCCCGGTTCGACGCCCTCCTCGCCGGCTGACGGCGGCGTGTAACGGGAGGGCGCGGCCGGGGACTAGGGCGATGTGGCCCGACATACTGGACGGGCGGATCGCAGGCCGCCCGGCCGCGAGCCAAGGATGGTGACGATGTTCGGCAGGCACACGACCGAGATGACCACGGAGGGGACCGCCCTGCCGGGCCGGCCCGACCCGATCGTCGAGCCCCGGCCCCACGCCGTGAGCGGTGCACCCCTCACGCCGCCGTTCCCGGAGCACCTCGAGCGGGCGGTGTTCGGGCTGGGCTGCTTCTGGGGCGCCGAGCGGGTGTTCTGGCAGCTGGACGGCGTCTACACCACGGGTGCCGGCTACGCCGGCGGCTTCACCCCCAACCCCACCTACGAGGAGGTGTGCAGCGGCCGCACCGGCCACACCGAGGCCGTGCTGGTGGTCTTCGACCCGGCGCGGATCAGCTACGACCAGCTGCTGCGGGTGTTCTGGGAGAGCCACGACCCGACCCAGGGGATGCGCCAGGGCAACGACGTGGGGACCCAGTACCGGTCAGCCGTCTACACCTCGACGCCCGCCCAGGCCGAGGCGGCGGCGCGCTCGCGGGAGCGGTACCAGGAGGTGCTGTCGGCCAGGGGCTATGGCACCATCACCACCGAGATCGCCCCTGCCGGGCCCTTCTACTACGCCGAGGACTACCACCAGCAGTACCTGGCCAAGCACCCCAACGGCTACTGCGGCCTGGGGGGCACGGGCGTCAGCTGCCCGGTGGGCCTGACCTCGTCGGGCTGACCGAGGCCGGCCCCCCGATGCACCGCCCCCTGGGGGGGGAGGGGGGCGGTGCATCGGGGCCGTTGGCGACTACGCGTCGAGGGCGCCGCAGCAGGTCTCCACGATGAGACGCGTCACCGTGTACGGGTCGCAGTTGGCGTTGGGGCGCCGGTCCTCCAGGTAGCCCTTGCCGTCCTGCGCCACCTGCCACGGGATGCGCACCGACGCACCCCGGTCCGACACGCCGTAGCTGAACTCGGTGTAGTGGGCCGTCTCGTGCTCCCCGGTGAGCCGGGACTCGATGCGGTCGCCGTAGTTGGCCACGTGGTGGTCGGCGTTCTTGCCCAGGGCCTCGGCCGCCTTGATGACCTGGTCGTACGACGACCGCATGGAGCGGGTGGAGAAGTTGGTGTGGGCGCCGGCGCCGTTCCAGTCGCCCCGGACCGGCTTGGGGTCGAGGGTGATGGAGACGCCGAAGTCCTCGCCGACGCGGTGGAGCAGCCAGCGGGCCAGCCAGAGCTTGTCCGAGACCTCGAGCGGCCCGAGGGGGCCCACCTGGAACTCCCACTGCCCGGGCATGACCTCGGCGTTGATGCCGGACAGCTCGATCCCGGCCTTCAGGCAGGCATCGAGGTGGGCCTCCACCACGGGCCGGCCGTAGATGTCGTCGGCGCCGACGCCGCAGTAGTACGGGCCCTGGGCCCCGGGGTAGCCGCCGCTGTCGGGGAAGCCGAGGGGCCGGCTGCCCTTGAACATCGTGTACTCCTGCTCGATGCCGAACCACGGCTCGTGCTCGGCGTACTTCTCCACCACCTCGGCCAGGGCGGCCCGGGTGTTGGAGGGGTGCGGGTCCATGTCGGTGTCCAGCACCTCGCACATCACCAGCACGTCGGCCCCGCCCCGGATCGGGTCGGGGATCGAGCACACCGGTCGCAGCACGCAGTCCGACTTGTCGCCCGTGGCCTGGTTGGTGCTCGAGCCGTCGAAGCCCCAGATGGGCAGATTGACCGTGTTGTCGACGATCTTGGTCTTCGAGCGCAGGAGCGGGGTGGGCTCCGTGCCGTCGATCCAGATGTACTCGGCCTTGATGGTCACGATCGTCTGCTCCGTTTCCTTGCGGGGTGTGGACGCCGCAGTCTTCCAGACGGCCGTTACCGAGGGCTTACGCCAATGTGAACCCTGTGTTTCGGAGGTGCCAGCGTCGGCCGGCCCGATTGGTCGCCGACGAGGTGGAGGGTGGCGAGGTGTGGGGGGCCAACCAAGGTGCTCGGGGACAACCCGGCGTCTGGCCGGCGCCTGCGCAGCTACATTCGCGGATCGTTGCTTCCGCGGCGGCGCTTTCGGGGTGTCCCTCGGCTGGCGCGCCGGATCATGTAGCCGAGCAAGGGGGACTGAGATGGACGACCCCCAACGCAGTGCGGGACCGCAGCGACCCCGGCGCGCCGCGCACGGGGTCACGCTCGGCGAGACACGGGCGCTCCTCTCCCTTCTCCACACGACGGCCACCGCGGCCAATGAGGCGTCATCAGTGGAACAGGCGATGCAGGTGTGCCTCGACGAGGTGTGCACCTACTTCCGCTGGCCGGTCGGTCACTTCTACACGGTGGTGCTCGGTCCGCCGGAGGAGCTCGTGTCGTCCGCGATCTGGCACCTCGCCGATCCCGAACGCTTCGACGCCTTCCGGCGGGTGACCGAGGCCCTCCGCCTTACTCGCGGCAAGGGCCTTCCCGGGCGGGTGCTGGCCACCGGTGCGCCCGCGTGGATCCCGAGGCTGAAAGATGACGAGAACTTCCCGCGCCTGGACTGGACGGTCGAGGCCGGTCTCTGTGCCGGCTATGCGTTCCCCGTCCTGGCCGGCGAGCGCGTCGTCGGAGTGCTCGAGTTCTTCTCGGCGACTGCGGGGGAGCCGGACCGCTCCGTGGTCGAGGTCATGGGCCAGGTCGGCACCCAGATGGGCCGGGTAGTGGAGCGTGCCGCCACCGCGGCCGCCCTGCAGGACAGTGAGGAGCGCATGCGCCTGGTGGTCGAGACGGCCGGGGACGCCTTCGTGGGTATCGACCGCGACGGGACCATCCTTGCCTGGAACGCCGCCGCGGAGGCGTTGTTCGGCTGGCCGCGAGAAGAGGCCATCGGGCGTCGGCTGACCGAGACCATCATCCCGCCGCGCTATCGGGCTGCCCACGGCGAGGGGCTGGCCCGCTATCTGGCCTCGGGCGAATCGACCGTGCTCGGCCGCCGGGTCGAGCTCGAGGCCCTGCACCGCGACGGCCACGAGGTGCCCATGGAGCTCGCCGTGTGGCCGGTGCGGGTGGGGCGCGACGTCCAGTTCAACGCCTTCGTGCACGACATCAGCGAGCGCCGCCAGGCCGAGGTTGCGCTCCGTGAGGCCGAGGAGCGCTTCCGGCGGGCCTTCGACGACGCGCCCATCGGGATGTGCCTGGTCGACCATGAGGGCCGCATCCTTCGGGCCAACCAGTCCTACTGCGAGATGCTCGGCTACAGCGAGGACGCCCTGCGGGGCATGACGGTGGGTGAGCTGACGTACCCGGATGACGTCGAGGCGAGCCAGGAGCCGTTCGGGCGGGTCCTCGCCGGCGGGCTGGCCTCCTACCGGGTGGAGAAGCGGTACGTCCACGCCGACGGCCACCCGGTTTGGGCGATGCTCAATGTCTCGGCGGTGCGGGACGACGGCGGCCGCATCGTCCACCTCATCGGGCAGATCGAGGACATCTCCGCCCGCAGGCAGGCCGAGGAGGCGCTCACCCGCCAGGCCTTGCACGACCACCTCACGGGTCTTCCCAACCGCTCGCTGATGCTGGACCGACTCCGCCTGGCCCTGGCCCGCACCCGGCGGCAGCCGGGAACGGTGACCGTGATGTTCGTGGATCTCGACAACTTCAAGTGCATCAACGACAGCCTCGGGCACGACGCCGGCGACCAGGTGCTGGTCACCGTCGCCCAGCGGCTCCAGGCGGCGGTGCGCCCGGCCGACACCGTGTGCCGTATGGGCGGGGACGAGTTCGTGGTGGTGTGCGAGGGACTCGACGAGGCGGAGCCGACCGAGATCGCGAGGCGGGTCGAGGCGGCGGTCTCGGAACCCTTCGCCGTCGACGGCCGTGAGGTTGCGGTGACGGCAAGCGTCGGCTTGGCGGTCGACGCAGGCGGCACAGCCGGCCCCGAGGGGCTGCTCGGAAACGCCGACGCCGCGATGTACAGGGCGAAGAAGGCCGGCAAAGCCCGCTACCACGTGTTCGATGACACTTTGCGGGCCAGGGCGGGCGAACGGGTGCGCCTGGAGCGGGGCCTGCGGGAGGCGCTGGAGGTAGGCCGACTCGGTCTCGCGTACCAGCCGATCATCACCATGCCAGCGGGCGACACGTGCGGCGTCGAGGCTCTCCTCCGCTACGAAGATCCCGAACGGGGCGTGCTCGTCGCCGATCAGTTCATCGACGTGGCCGAAGACACCGGCCTGATCATTCCCCTCGGAGCGTGGGTGCTGGGACAGGCGTGCCGAGAGGCCGCTGGGTGGCGGGAGAGGGGCTGGCAGCTACCCGTGACGGTGAACCTGGGCGCCCGCGAGATGGCGCGGGCGACGCTCGTCTCCACCGTACGGGCGACGCTCGACGAGGCTGGTCTGGCGCCCGAGGGGCTCTGCCTCGATCTTCCGGAGGCGGCGGTGGTGGTCGCCACCGGGTCGACGCAGAGAGCCCTCATCGCCCTGGCGGACATCGGGGTGTGCCTGGGTATCGACGGCTGGGGCAACACGGCGGCCTCGCTCACCGCTCTCGGCCGGCTGCCCGTGAGCTATCTCAAGCTCGACCGCGCCGTGGTCCGCACGGTGAGCCACCACAGCCCGACCGCGACCGCTCTCGTGGCCGCCGGGACGGCCCTGCGGTTGGCCATCATCGCCGAGGGCGTGGAGAGCGCGGAGCAGCTCCGAGGCGTTCGCGACCTGGGATGCACCGCAGCACAGGGCAACCACCTCGCCCCACCGCAGGACCTGGAGGTGCTCCTGGCCCGCCTCGCCGGCGAGGGCGGGCTCACCGGATCCGCCGGGTCGGTTTTCGGGCGCCGTTGACGTATGGGCCCGGTACACCGTGTACCACGGTGTACCGGACCCGATCCGTATGCGCCCGATTGCGCGCCGAGCGACCGTCGGGATCGCCGTGGGTGGCCCGCGGTGCGCACCTCGCCGCAACTCGGGCGACACGGCGGCCGGCCCGATCTGGGGAATGAGTCAAACCCGGCTCAGGTCGTCCACCGTCTCGAACCGGGAGGGCTCGGGGATGGCGACGCCCTTGGTCCGAGGTGCCCTGAAGGCGTGCACGAAGCCGGCGATGGACAGCAGGAACAGCAGCGCGGAGACGGCGTAGGAGACGGTGGCCACCTCGTCGGCCTTGGTCCCGAACTCGCTGAACCCGTACGACGTCAGCAGCAGGCCACGCAGCGTCTCACCCTTGAACAGGGTCTCGCGTGCCCTGGACATGGCATCGGCCTCCGCTTTCAGCTCGTCGGCGTTCGGATCCCCGTTCTTGGCCGCCTCGGTCGCCCTTGTCTGCGCCTCGCGTGCCGGCCCGCCGAGCTCGGCGTAGGTCATGCCGTTCGCACCCTCGGTGTTCCTGACGTGCAGACCGATGAACTCATTCGCGTAGCACTCGGCCTGCTTACCCGTGGTGAGGAGCTTGCCGGCATTGGCCACGACGCACGCCGACTGCGCCTCCTCCTCGGTCAGCAGGTCCGCGGCCTTGAAGGTGATCTTCTGCTGGCGCAGCTGGTCGCTGGTGTAGTCCTTGGCGAAGTTGGCGTTGCTGGTCATCACCAGGCCCAGCACCACCAGCAGGAGGGCGAGCACAAGCCCACCCGCGCTGAACAGAACGTCAAGAGTTCTGCGCTTCATGGTTGACTCCTTCTTTCGATGGTCATCGCATCGGGTCAGAGGCCCGATGGGTCGTCACCTGCGATGATCGCCAAGAGGAGCCCCGTTAGCCCTGAGGCGAACGCCCGCAAAGCGAGGGACTTTGGTCCTTTGCCCGTCCCGCCCTTCTGGTAGCCGGAGCGACCCGTTTTCCGTGTCGGTACGGCTACCAGAACGATGCGGTGCCCTGCGCGGACCCCGGGCGCGACGATGTGCCACGTGAGTGAGGGAGGAGCAGGACGAGCAGGGCGCTGTTGACGGTCCGAATGTGAAGTGTCATCGTCATACGGACGACAAATCGCATTGACCACCACCACCGGTTCTCAACCCGGGCCACGGTGCGTTCGACCCTGAGAGTTGCCTGTGCCCACAAGCGAAGCCACCAGAGGACGCACCAGACGGTCGCGGGGGAGATCCACGTCTCCACCCGGCAGTTGCCGGGCATCGGCAGCGAGCCCGGGAGCTCCTCTGCTTGGATCGAGGCGGACAATGGTCGTGCGAGTCGTCTGCGTCGTCGCTGCCGTCCTCACGGCCGGATGCACCACGGCTCCGCCACCGGCAACGAGCGGCGACTGCGGCTTTCGAGCTCGGTCCAAACGATCTGTGGGCCACGCCGGACTGGGCCAGGACGTCGGACGACGCCGATGAGCCGGCTGACGTCAGGACCCGCCTCCGGCACCGACCCTGTCCAGTCCCCGGCCGCACGCCTCAAGGAAGCAGCCGAACGCCTTCAGGCATTCGGCCTGACCCCGAACGAATCGCGAGTCCTCGCCGCACTGGTGAGCAGCGGGTCGGCGACAGCCACGGAGCTCGCCCGGCTCGCCGAGGTGCACCGCACCGGTGTCTATCCGGTTCTCGAAGAACTGAGTGCACGGGGGCTGGTCGAGCTGCTTCCGGGTCGCTCGGGGGTCTGGGCGACACCCGGACCGGACGACGTGCTGCGACGGCTGTGGTCGGCACACGAGGCCCGACTCAAGGCGGTGGAGGCGAGCCTCGATCCGACCCGCCAGCTTCTCGAGGACATTGCCGGTGACCGCGACGTCACGGCAGATTCGTCCATTCAGTTCCTCCGAGGCGCAGGAAGGATCGAAGGTGCCTACGAGAGGCTGCTGGCATCGGCCCGATCCGAGGTCCTGGTCTTCAACCGTCCGCCGTACGGCATTCCCAGCGACGAGCCCGGCGACGTGGTGAAACCTCTGCTGGCCAGGGGGATCACCGTCCGGGTGGTGTACCTGGCATCGGTTCTGGATCACAGCGGTATCCGGAAAGAGGCCGAGAACTACCTGCGCCAGGGCCTGCAGGCGCGGGCGGGCGACGACGTGCCGATCAAGCTGGCGATCGTCGACCGGAGGGCGGTGCTCTTCGGCACCGGCGAGGCGGTTTTGCGGGCGCGGCCCTTCCCCCCCAACGTCCTCGTGGACGACGGTGCTTTCGCAACGGCGATGGTCCCCATGTTCGAGCACTACTGGGACGCCGCTCGCCCGCTGCGGTTGCCGATCGACTCGGTCACCGGCCCCGGTCGCCACTCGCCGCGGGACACTGTCACCGGGTGATTCGGGCGTGATGACCGTCCGACTGCGCAGACAGCGGCTCCCGGTGCTGGCGGCGGTGGTGCTGATCGCATCGCTCCTCGGCGCAGCACCGACCCCGGCCGCGGCAGGCGACATCTCCACCTATGCCGGCGGGCCTGACCTCGCGGAGCGCGCCGCGCTCGGCATCCTCCAGGGCGCGTCCGGCCTCGCCCTCCGAGGCGCTTCCCTGTACGTCGCCGACCCCTTGTTCCACGTCCTTCGCGTAATCGACACGGTCACCGGCCTGGAGCGCGTGATCGCGGGGTCGGGCGCGGCCGGTTCCTCGGGCGACGGCGGGCCGGCGGTCGCGGCCCGCCTGGCGGAGCCGAACGGAGTTGCCGTCGATGCCGTCGGCGTCGTGCTGATCGCCGACACGGCGAACAACCGTGTGCGACGAGTGGCCGGGGATGGGACGATCACCGCGGTGGCGGGCACCGGCGTGCCCGGCTACGCGGGCGATTGTGACCAGATGGTGGTGACCTGTCCCGCCACCGATGCGCTCCTCGATCGCCCGCTGGGGGTGGCGGCGGATGGGGCCGGGAACGTCTACGTGGCCGACACCGGCAATAAGCGCGTCCGTCGCATCGACACCTCGGGAGCCATCCGCACGGTCGCCGGTGGTGCGATCTTCGCCCCCGTCGGGGGCATGGGAGACGGTGGACCGGCGACGCTCGCCCTGTTGGCCGACCCGGCAGGCGTGGCCATCGACCACGCCGGCAATCTGTTCATCGCCGACCGTGCCGACAACCGGGTCCGGCGCGTGGACAGCGAGGGCACGATCACCACGGTCGCTGGCGGTGCCGTCCTCGACGGCGGTGACGGTAAGCCGGCCACCGCCGTGCGGATGAAAAACCCGAGCAACGTCGCCGTCGACCGCCTGGGCGGCTTGGTGATCGGAGAGACCGGTGCGCACCGTGTGCGGAGAGTGGCACCGGGTACCGACGGGATCGTTTCCGGTGCATCCGACGAGATCGTCAGCACCGTCGCCGGAGACGGAGCCCCCGGCTTTCGAGGCGATGGCGGTCTGGCAAACGCGGCGCGGTTCACCCAGCCCACCGGGGTGGCGCCCGGCCCCGGAACCGACGTCTTCGTCGCCGACTCGGGAAACAGCCGGGTCCGCCGGGTAACAGGCACCCCCAGCGTGGTGGCCACAGTGGCCGGGAGCGGGCGTCTCGATCCGCGGGGACTGGCGGTGACGCCGGCGAACACCCTTCTCGTCGCCGATGCCGCCAACAACATGATCCGTCAGTTCGACTCGACCGGCGCCGTGAGCTCGGTGGCTGGCACCGGCACTGCCGCCTTCTCCGGCGACTGCACTGCGGGCGCTACAACCTGTCCGGCCACGTCTGCGGCCCTGCGAGGCCCCACTGCCATCGCTCAGGACCCACAGCGCGGCACCTACATCGCCGACACCGGGAACCACCGTGTACGCCTCGTGGATGCGACGGGGAACATCTCCACCGTCGTCGGGCGGGGGAACAAGGGTGGCAACCCATGCGCCGAGGAGGAACGCCCGGCCGAGTTGTTCGACCTCGACTCCCCGGCCGGCGTGGCGGTGGACGGAGCAGGAAACCTCTTCATCTCCGACACGGGCGCCGGCCGCGTCTGCAAGCTCGATGCGTCTGGAAATCTGACGGGATATGCCGGCGGCGGGGCGCCCGGGGACGGCATCGGCGATGGGGCGCCCGCTCTTGGAGCCTCACTGGCAAACCCCGGCGCGATGGTTGTCGACACCGCCGGCGACCTGCTCATCGCCGACACCGGCCATGGCCGGGTCCGCCGGGTCGACGCCACCGCCGGCACCATCACCACGCTGGCCGGCGGCGGTACACCGGTCAGCGGCGTGGGCGACGGAGGTCCGGCCGGTGAAGCCCGGTTGACCAGTCCGTGCTCCCTTGCGCTCGATGGTGGCGGCCACCTCTTCGTCTCGGACTGCGGTGACCATCGCCTTCGGCGGGTCGATGCAGCCACCGGCATCATCACCACCGTCGCCGGCGACGGGACCCCCGGGTTCGCAGGCGACGGGGGGGCGGGCCCGCAGTCTCAGGTGAACGGCCCGGCAGGAGTGGCCATTGACGCGACGGGTGATGCGTTCCTGGCGGACACAGGCAACCGGCGGGTGCGCAGGCTGGAGGCCGCCGGCGCCGGGGTGGTGACGTCGGGCGCACCGGCCATCGCGTCGTTGGCTCCGGACAGCGGCCCCACCTACGGGGGGACCGAGGTCGTCATCACAGGCAGAGGCTTCAGTGGCACCACCGCCGTGCGCTTCGGCAGCGGGCCCAGCGTGGCGTTCCGGGTCGACTCCGATGAGCAGATCACCGCAGTGAGCCCTCCGAACGGTGGCGGGACGGTCGAGCTGAAGGTGACCACGGCTCTGGGAACGTCCCGTGGCGTCCGATTCAGCTTTCTCCATGGGACCTGGGTGGCCACCGGGGCGCTCGGGACGACGCCGTCCCAGGTGGACGGCACAACCCGGGAGCAGCACACCGCCACCCGCCTCGCGGACGGGCGGGTGCTGGTGGCGGGCGGATTCGACGGTATCGACGCCGCCGGCGACCAGCGCTCCCGCAACGACGCCGAGCTCTACGACCCGGCCGGCGGTGGCTGGAGCCCGGCTGCATCAATGGCCACAGGCCGCCGCGTGCACGCGGCCACGCTTCTCGACCCCCCGGCGTGCCACGCCTCCGTCCCGCCCGCCGGCTACCCGTGCGGCCAGGTACTGGTACTGGGGGGCCTGCCCGCAACCACGACAGCCGAGCTCTACGACCCCAAGACGGACCAGTGGTCGCCGGCGGCAGCGATGGGGGCAGCCAGGTCCGGCGCCACCGCCGTGCTGTTGGAGGACGGCAGGGTGCTTGTCGCCGGGGGGCGCTCTCAGGAGGTGGGGCCCGGCGGGTCCGGGACCGACCTTGCCACAGCCGAGATCTTCGACCCGTCCCTGACCGCGCCGGGATCGACGTCCCGGGGCGCCTGGCGGGCCACGGCGCCGATGGCCACCGCCCGGGTGGGTGCCACGGCGGCCCGGCTGACGTCCGGCAGGATCCTCGCCGTGGGCAGGGGCACGAGCCCTACGGAAGGGGCAGTCGGGTCGGTCCCGACGCCGGGTGCCGAGGTCTTCGACCCCGCCACCGGAGCCTGGACCGCCACCGGCGCCATGGTGGACCCCGCGCGGACCAGCCATTCCGCGACCCGTCTCGGCGACGGAACGGTGCTCGTGGTCGGCGGGACGGTGGCCGAGATCTACGACGAGCACAGCGACACCTGGCGGGTCACCGGGCGCCCGCTGGCGTCGCGGGCCCAGCACACGGCCACTCTGCTCGAGGCCGGTGCCTGTGCGCCGTTGTGCGGGTCCGTGCTCGTAGCCGGCGGCGATGGGCCGTCGATGCCCTCGGCGGAGCTCTACGACCCTGGCACGGGCAAGTGGACCCCATCGGTCGACCTCGTCGAGGGACGCTTCGCCCACACCGCCACCGCCCTTCCCGACGGAACGGTCCTGGTCGCCGGAGGCAAGGGCGGAGACGAAGGGCTGGTGTCGCTGCGCTCGGCCGAGCTGTTCTATACCGCCACGCTTCGCCGCCCGCTGTCCGTCGAGATGCTGACGCCACCGGCGGGGCCCACCTTCGGCGGCACCGAAGTGCGCATTCGGGGCACGGGCTTCCTGGCCGGTCCGACGAGCGTGGTGTTCGGTGACGTCGCAGTGCCCGTGCTGCTCGCGGCGGACACGGTGCTCGTGGTGACCACTCCTCCCCATGCCCAGGGTCAGGTCCCGGTGCGGGTGACCACGGGGCCCGTCACGGCCGAGGGGGTCTTCACCTTCGGTCCGGGCAGCTGGTCGGGCACAGGATCGTTGCGGGACTGCACCGCGCCGGGGCCGTCGTGTACCGGTCGATTCCTTCACACCGCCACGCTGCTCGACGGGCCCGCGTGCCGCTCCGGCTTGCCCGCCGAGTTCTGCGGCCGAGTCCTGGTGGCCGGCGGGGAGGCGAGAGACGACGTCGGGACCACCAGCGCTCTCAGCACGGCCCAGCTGTACGACCCGGAGACGGGCAAGTGGCTCCCCACCGGCTCGATGGGGCACGCAAGGAGCGACCATACGGCGACGGCACTGCGAGACGGCCGCATCTTGATGGTCGGCGCCGGCACCGCCGAGGTGTACGACCCACGCCGCGAGGCCTTCGCGCCGACCGGCGCACCGCGCAGCTTCCGCAGGCTCCATACCGCGACATTGTTGGACGGGCCCGCCTGCGAGGGTGCAGCGCCACCTGGGTACTGCGGCAAGGTCCTGGTGGTCGGGGGTGCTGTTAACGGGGTGGACCGCGTCGACCCTACGACGCTGACGCGCTCTGCCGAACTCTACGACCCTACCGCTGGCACCTGGTCGTCAACGGGGTCGCTGTCCGCCATCCGTGCGCTGCACAGCGCCACGCTGCTGCCCGATGGAAGGGTCATGGTCACTGGCGGCTACGGGCACACGGATACGAGCAGCTGCCAGGACCCCGCGGCCGACTTCGGG
The DNA here is from genome assembly GCA_052387235.1 of Actinomycetota bacterium. Classification (GTDB taxonomy): domain Bacteria; phylum Actinomycetota; class Acidimicrobiia; order Acidimicrobiales; genus JBQTJJ01. Next base: position 2,031 of record JBQTJJ010000167.1, on the reverse strand, counting down.
TGCGAAGAGCTTCCGCTCCTCTCGACCGAGGTCTACGACCCCGTGGCGGGCTCCTGGTCCCCGGCGGGCGACCTCGCCGTCGCGCGCTTTGCTCACAGCGCCACGCTGATCGAGGGACCCAATTGCACACCGAGCTGCGGCGCCGTACTGGTTGCCGGAGGCATGGGCGCGTCGTCAGCCCTGAGCCAGCAGCCTCTGGCCGGTGCCGAGCTCCTCAATCCGGCCTCGATGCAATGGAGGCCCGCGTCACCCCTGCGTGTCGGCCGGGCCGGTCACACCGCGACGAGCCTCCCGGACGGCACCGTGCTGGTTGCGGGGAGCGGTTTCGCCTTCGGCGCCGACCCGGAGGCGCTCGACACCGCCGAGGTGTACCGCCCAGCCGCGGGCCGCTGGATCGACACCGGTGCGATGACCACTGCCCGGGGGGCGCACTCGGCGACGCTCCTGGACGGCCCTGCCTGCCGGATGGCCACGCCGGCCGGGCCCTGCGGTTCGGTCCTGGCCGTCGGGGGCGCCGGTGCGATGAGCGGCGGGAGGCCGGTAGAGCTGGCGTCCTCGGAGCTGTACCTCCCGGCCCCGGCCGTCGCTGGCACCAGCCCCGCGCACGGGCCCAGCGCGGGCGGGACCGAGGTGGTACTGACGGGTGCCAACCTCCGCGGCGCCGAGGACGTGCGCTTCGGCGACGCCGCTGCGATCGGCTACCGGGTCGAGTCGGACACTCGTATCGTCGCCATAGCTCCCCCTCATCCTGCCGGGCCCGTCGAGGTGGCCGTCACGTCCCGCCGGGGGACCTCCGGCCACGAACCGGCTGAGCTGAGCGCAGCCTTCACCTACGACGTCTCGGGCCTACCGGGCCGGGTGACAGACCTGGCTGCGACCGCCCTGTCCGATCGTGCGGTACGGCTGAACTTTGCCGCCGTGTACTCAGACGGCACGTTCCCGGACGCGTCGCCGCCGGCAGCTGCGTATGTCGTCAAGCAGTCGACAGCCCCCATCACCGATGCCAGCTCATTCGCGGCGGCGGTGCCGCTATGTCGGGACGCATGCCGTTTCACTCCGACGAGGACGGGAGACATGCTCACCATGGAGGTCGTCGACCTTGCCCCCGGTACCGCCTATCACTATGCCGTCCAGGCTCGGAACGACATCGGTGCAGGCCCGGTATCGGAGAGCGTCGTCGCCACGACCCACGGTCTGGGACCGACCGACACGTCCTGCGGAGAGGAGGTCGCCGCCGGTGCTCGCTCGCTCCTCTACCCGCCTGGCTACTCCCTCGTCGGCCTACCGGAAGGGACGACGGTGCCTGCCTGGTCTCCGCTCTACGGCTGGTTCGACCTCGGCGCCGGCGGAAGCTATTCGGTGAGGAGCGCAATGTCGGGAACGCCGGCCGCAGGGCACGGGTACTGGGCCTGGTTCGCCTGCCCATCCGTGGTCCAGCTCCGGGCGACCCCGTCGGCGAGTGTTCGTTTCGGCTTGGGTGCCTACCATGCTTCGATCGTGGGCAACCCCTCCACGGCGCCGGCTGTCGTCACCGGCCACGACTTCGCCGCTCGCTGGGATCGCTCCTTGAACACGGGTGCCGGCGGCTATGTCCTATCGGAGTACCGCCGGGCGCAGCCCATCGGGGTCGGCGAGGGTCTGTGGATATTCGCCTACGATCCCGCCTCGATCGTCATAGAGCCCGCCGGCTGACGGAGCTGGCGGAGGTTCGCTCGGTCGCTGGCTGGTCGAGATTCGCGCGTGCGCCCCCTGGGATTCGAACCCAGAACCTGCGGATTAAGAGTCCGGCCGATTCCGTCTCTCCCGTGGCGTCCAGTGCTCTCACCTGCTGTTCTGTCTCGCCCCGAGTCTACCGAATGCCATCCTGTCTACCGGTTGGTGCGCAGTTACGCGCCGAGTTACGCGCCACGATTCCGTCGTCGACCAAAGAACTCGTCGCCGGCCGATGCAGTACGTTCGTCCTCGCCATCTGCGCGGACGTCAACGGCGACCTACGCGTCCTGACCCCCACGAGGGTCCGACCTCCAAGCG
>JBQTJJ010000166.1:0-16258 GCA_052387235.1 Actinomycetota bacterium | reverse complement strand
CGGTAGGGGTGGATGGTGCCGGTGACGACGGTCTTCACGTCCCGGCCGGGCTGGAAGATGACGCCGGGGCTGCGGACCAGCTGGGACACCACCACCCGCTCCGTGCCGTTGATCACGAACGTGCCCTTGTCCGTCATCATGGGGAAGTCCCCCATGAAGACGGTCTGCTCCTTGATCTCGCCGGTGGTGGCGTTCATGAAGCGGGCCCGCACGAAGATGGGCGCGGAGAAGGTCATGTCCTTCTCCTTGCACTCCTCCACCGTGAACTTGGGCGGCGGCCGCAGGTCGCGGTCGGTGGGGTCGAACTCCAGCTCGAGGCGGAGCTGACCGGTGAAGTCCTCGATGGGGCTGATGTCACGGAAGGTCTCCGCCAGCGCGGTGTCGAGGAACCAGCGGAACGAGTCCCGCTGGATGGCGATCAGGTCCGGAAGCGGCAGGACCTCGTCGAGGTTGGCGAAGGACAGGCGTTCCCGGGCGGGAGAACGAGACGGCAAGGTCTACTCCTCAGAGGACGAAGGGTGACCGGGCGCGCTGGAGCAAAGGGTTGCTTCTCCAGGGCGCGAGCGGGCGAGCACGGCAACCGCTCATTGTACGCGCGGGCAGGGCAAAACACAATCCCACCGCCGGCGGGTGAGAGAAGCGTAAGACGAACGCCCCTTTTCGTCAAGGGTTCCCGGGTCGGCGGCGTTCCGGGAAGCCCTGCGTTCGCCCAGCGGACGTAGGGCTTCCCGGAATGCCATGACGGGGCCGGCCCGCCGCATCGGCGCCGGACCGGGCCCGCCGGCTGCGGCGCTACTTGACCTCGACGCTGGCGCCGGCCGCCTCGAGCAGGGCCTTGGCCTTCTCGGCGTCCTCCTTGGAGGCCCGCTCCAGCACCGGCTTGGGAGCACCGTCCACCAGGTCCTTGGCCTCCTTGAGGCCGAGGCTGGTGAGGGCGCGCACCTCCTTGATGACCTGGATCTTCTTTTCGCCGGCGCCGGTGAGGATGACGTCGAACTCGTCCTTCTCCTCCTCGGCCGGGGCGGCCTCGCCGCCGCCGGCGGCGGGGGCGGCCACGGCGACGGGCGCGGCGGCGGTGACGCCGAACTTCTCCTCGAACTCCTTGAGGAGCTCGCTCAGCTCGAGCACGGTCATGCCGGCGATGGCGTCGAGGATCTCTTCCTTGGTGGCCATGGTGTCTGTCTCCTATGCAGGTTCGGTGGTGGCGGAGGGGTCGGCCGGGGGGTCCTCGGGGTCGCCTTCGGCCGGTTCGGGGGTAATGGGGGCTGCGGCCGCCGGCTCGGTGCCGGCTGCGCTCTCGGCCGGCGCCGCGTCGGGCGCCGGCGTCTCGGGCTCGGGCTCGGCGGCGGCGGCCGGCGTCTCGGGTTCGGGCTCGGTTGCGGCGGCGGCCGGCGTCTCGGGCTCGGGCTCGGGCTCGGTTGCGGCGACGGCCGGCGTCTCGGGCTCGGGCTCGGTTGCGGCGGCGGCCGGCGTCTCGGGCTCGGGCTCGGGCTCGGTTGCGGCGGCGGCCGGCGTCTCGGGCTCGGGCTCGGGCTCGGTTGCGGCGGCGGCCGGCGTCTCGGGCTCGGGCTCGGTTGCGGCGGCCGGGGTCTCGGGTTCGGGCTCGGTTGCGGCGGCGGCCGGCGTCTCGGGCTCGGGCTCGGTTACGGCGGCGGCCGGCGTCTCGGGCTCGGGCTCGGTTGCGGCGGCCGGCGGCGCCGGGGCGGCCTCGCCGCCGGCGACCCGCTGGTCGATCAGGGCCTTGAGCCCGTAGGCCAGGTTGCGGGGCAGGGCCTGCAGGAGGCCGGCGAACTGCACCATGGGTGCGGCGAGGGCGCCGGCGAAGCGGGCCAGGAGGACCTCGCGGGGAGCGACCTCGGCCAGGGCGGCGGCGTCGGCCGACGACAGCACCCGCGTGCCGAGGAGCCCACCCTTGACCACCAGGTTGGGGTGGGTCCGGGCGAAGTCACGCAGGGTCCTGGCCACGTCGACCGCATCGCCCTGCACGAAGGCGATGGCCGTGGGGCCCTTCAGCATGTCGTCGAGCTCGGCCAGGCCGAGGTCGCGCACGGCGAAGCCGACGAGGGTGTTCTTGTACACCTTGTAGGTACCGCCGGCCGCCGTCAGCGAGCGCCGCAGGGTGGCCATGTCCTTCACGGACAGGCCGCGGTACTCGGTGAGGATGGCAGCAGCGGCACCGTCGAGGCGCGCACGCACCTCCTCGACGACGGCGACCTTCTCCGGTCTCGGGTTGTCCAACCGCTCCACCTCCTCGAACGAGCAACAAAGAAAAGGGCACCCGGCACACGCACACGCGCCGAACGCCCTGGCTCCAGGAGGTTCGCCTCGTCAGGCGGGCTCTCGCCCTTTACGCGCCCAGGGGCGCACCAGAGGTCTGCGGCGACGGGTTGACTTCCCGACGACGGTACTACGAGGCGGCAGCCTCGGCGACCTCGTCGTCAGTGGCACGAGCCCGGTTGGGGTCGATCTTGACGCCGGGGCCCATGGTGGACGCCAGGGTGACCGAGCGGACGTAGCGGCCCTTGGCCGCCGCCGGCTTGGCCCGCATGAGCTCCTCGATCACTGCCCGGGCGTTCTGCAGCAGGGCCTGCCGGGAGAACGACACCTTGCCGATCGGGACGTGCACGTTGCCGAACTTGTCGGTGCGGTACTCGACCCGGCCGCCCTTGAACTCGGTGACGGCCTTCCCCACGTCGGCGGTGACGGTGCCCGTCTTGGGGTTGGGCATCAGGCCCCGGGGGCCGAGCACCCGGCCCAGCCGGGCCACCTGGGCCATGAGGTCCTGGGTGGCGATGGCCACGTCGAAGTCCAAGAAGCCCTCCTGGACCCGCTGGACGAGGTCGTCGGCACCGACGGCGTCGGCTCCGGCGTCCCTTGCCTCCTGGGCCGCGGCGCCGGCGGCGAAGACCACCACCCGCACGTCCTTGCCGGTGCCGGCCGGCAGGGCGACGGTGCCCCGCACGATCTGATCCGCGCGCCGGGGGTCGACGCCGAGGCGCACCGCCAGCTCCACCGTCTCATCGAACCTGGCGCCGGCCAGGCTCTTGAGCACGTCGACCGCCTCGCCCGCACCGTGCAGGTGCTGACGGTCGAAGCGGCGGGCCGCGTCCTCGAAGCGCTTTCCTCTTTTCGGCATGGCTGCCTCCCTCCTTGTCGTGTGCGGTGCCGGGAGGGTGAGGTGGTCCCGTCCCAGGCGTGGGTACATCTACCTCTTGACGGTGAGTCCCATGGACCGGGCCGTGCCGGCCACCTGCTTCTTGGCCGCCTCGATGTCGTTGGCGTTGAGGTCCGGCATCTTGGTCTGGGCGATCTCGGTGAGCTGGGCATCGGTGACGGTGCCGGCCCCCGCCTTGCCCGGGGTGGTGGAGCCCTTGTCGATGCCGGCGGCCTGGCGCAGCAGCACCGGGGTGGGCGGCGTCTTGAGGACGAAGGTGAACGACCGGTCCTCGAAGACGGTGATCTCGACCGGGATGACGCTCCCCCGCTGGTTCTCGGTGGCGGCGTTGTACTGCTTGCAGAACTCCGGCGTGGACACGCCGTGCGGGCCGAGGGCGGTGCCCACCGGAGGCGCGGGCGTGGCGGCGCCGGCGGGCAACTGGATCTTCACGATGGCGGCGACGCGCTTCTTCGCCATGGGCGTTCCTTCTTCCTTGTGTTCCGGCGCCAGCTAGAGCTTGGCGACCTGGCTGAACTCGAGCTCTACGGGAGTTTCCCGCCCGAAGATGTTGACGAGCACCTTGAGCTTGAGCTGGTCCTCGTTGATCTCGGCGATCTGGCCCGAGAAATCGGCGAAGGGACCCTCGCGCACCCGGACGCTCTCGCCCACCTCGTACTCCAGGCGGGGCCTGGTCTTCTTGGCCGACTCCGGGCCCTCGGCCTTGACGCCCAGGAAGGTCTCCACGTCCTTGCGGGCGAGGGGCACGGGCTTGGACCCGTGGCCCACGAACCCGGTGACGCCGGGCGTGTTGCGGACCACGTACCACGAGTCGTCGTCCAGCTCGCAGCGGACGAGGAGGTAGCCGGGGAAGACCTTCTTCTGTACGACGACCTTCTTGCCGCCCTTGAACTCCATGACGTCCTCTACGGGGATGACGACCTCGTAGATCCGGTCCTCCATGTTCATGGAGGAGATCCGGCTCTCCAGGTTGGACTTCACCTTGTTCTCGTAGCCGGCGTAGGTGTGGACCACGAACCACTGCCCCGGGCGGTCGAAGGGGCTCTCCACCGCCGGCTCGAGGTCCTCGTCGTCACCCTCGCCGGCCTCGCCGAGCAGGTCCTCGGCGACGACGACCTCGTCGGCGACGACGACCTCGTCGGCGACGGCGACCTCGTCGGCGGCGGCTCCGGGCTCGGCCACCAGCTCGCTGCCGGCGATGGCGGCGTCGATGATGGCCATGTCGTCGGCCGACAGCTCGGGCTCGGGGCCGGGGGTCGGGGTGGTGGGATCGTCGGTGTCTGCCATGTCGGTCACGTCTTGAAGAGGAAGAGGATGCTCTTGGCGAACGCCAGGTCGAGCACGAAGATCAGCGAGATCAGCAGGACCAGCGTGACCAGGACGATGGTGGAGTAGTTGATGACCTCGGGACGGGTGGGCCATGCCACCTTGCGCAGCTCGCCGCGGACCTCGCGCAGGAACTGGACCGGGCTGGTGCGCTCCTTGGTCGGCGCCGGGGCCCGGCGCGGCTGCGGCGCGCGGCGAGCGGACTCGGGCGTGCCATCGGCGCCGACCTGCCCCTGCCGCTGCATCATGCGCTTCATCTGTCGGTTCATTGCGACCTCGGACGCGGGCGTAGGCGAGCAGGGCAGGAGGGACTCGAACCCCCAACCGCCGGTTTTGGAGACCGGTGCTCTGCCAGTTGAGCTACTGCCCTAGGGGGCTTCGTCACCGGGTGAGGATAGCACCGCCCCCTCCGGCCACCATTGGGCGGCCGGACGCCGGTCAGCCGGCCAGGCGCATCTTGCGCCGGCCGCGGCTGGCGAGGACGATCGCCCCCGCAGCGCCGGCGGCGGCGGTGGCGGCAGCCAGGCCGCCGATGTAGGCGCCCCTCCGGCCCGTGAGCAGCGAGCGCATGGCGCCGCGCTCCCCGACCGCCTCGAGGCCGGCGAGGATGGCGGTGAGGGTGCCGGGGGCGGGCTCGAGGATGTCGGTACGCAGCTGGCGAAGGGCCCGCAGCAGCTTGCGGTACTGGACCAGCTCGGCCTGGCAGCGCAGGCACGACTCGACGTGGGCCAGGACCTCGGGTGCGGCCCGCTCGCCGCCGTCGACGATCTGGGGCAGGCGGTCGGCCACGGCGTCACACTGCACGAGCGCTCTCCTCCTCGCTGTCCTCGCCCCGGAGCGGGAACAGCCGCTCGCGGAGCTTGCGGCGGGCCCGGTGCAGGCGCACCTTGGCCGCCCCCTCGCTGATGCCGAGCTCGGCCGCGATGGCCTCGTGGGGAAGGTCGTAGACGTCCCGCAGGACCACGACGGCCCGCATGTCGGCGGGCAGGCTCTGCAGGGCGGCGTTGAGGACGCGGCGCTCGTCGGCCGTGCCGAGGCGGGCCTCGGGCCCGGGGCGCTCGTCCGACACCTCGGTGGTCTCGTCGATGGCCTCGTGCCGGGACTTCGATCCTTTGACCAGGTGGTTCTTGGCGCAGTTGGCGGTGATCCGGTACATCCAGGTGGTGAACTTGGCGTCACCCCGGTACCGCTTCAGGCCCTTGAAGGCCCGCTCGTAGGCTTCCTGTACCACGTCCTGCGCATCCTCCGCGTTGCCGGTGAGCCGGAAGGCGAGGGTGTAGGACTCCGCGTAGGTGGCCTTCACCAGTTCGGTGAACGCCGCCTTGTCACCGGCCTTGGCGGCGGTGACCAGCTCGGCCATGTCCAGCGCCATCGGCTCGTTCGACTCGCTTCGTGGGAGAAAGGTTACGGACGGTGGTGGGCGCCCCCGGCGCGGTTACCGCGTCTCCTTGTGCGCCGTGTGGCGGCGGTCCCAGCGGCAGTACTTGTTCATCTCGATGCGCTCACGATCGTTGGTCTTGTTCTTCGTCGTGATGTAGTTGCGCCGCTTGCACACCTCACACGCCAGCGTGATCTTGATGCGCTTCTCGTTCCGGGCCATGACGGCAGTCTAGCCAGTCACCGGCCTGCGGCCGGCGACGAGGACACCACCCGACTTGGTCGCCGACGCCGGCGGAGCGGCGACTGAGCCTTCGGGGTGTCGGACCGGCCGGAGGCCGGCCGACTGGGAGTAGCGGCGGTCGGACTCGAACCGACGACCACACGATTATGAGCCGTGTGCTCTGACCAACTGAGCTACGCCGCCAGGTCTGGCAACCCGGCCGAGGCGGCCGGCGAGCCCTCTGTGGGAATCGAACCCACGACACCAGCCTTACCATGGCTGTGCTCTGCCGACTGAGCTAAGAGGGCGATCGACACCCGGGAACGGGTCCCGGACCGCAGCCTTCCGGCTGCGACCGGCCATGATAGTTCGCTGTGCCCGCCGCCTCCCCCGTCACCGTCCGCCTGGCCGGCCTGGACGACGCCGAGGCGGTGCGCACCATCTACAACCTGGAGGTCACCGGGTCCACCGTCACCTTCGACCTGGTGCCGCGCAGCCTCGACGACCAGCGGGCGTGGCTGGCGGCCCACGCCGGCGCCCACCCGGCCGTGGTGGCCACGGTGGATGGAGCGGTGGTGGGCTTCGGCTCGCTGTCGCCGTACCGCGACCGGCCCGCCTACTCCACGACGGTCGAGGACTCGGTCTACGTGGACCGGGACTGGCGGGGCCGGGGCGTGGGCCGCGCCCTGCTGGCCGAGCTGGTGCGCCTGGCCGGCCTGCACGGCTTCCACGCGGTGATGGCCCGCATCGTGGGGGGCCACGAGACGTCGATCGCCCTGCACCAGGCCTGCGGCTTCGAGCTGGTGGGCATCGAGCGGGAGGTGGGCCGCAAGTTCGGGCGCTGGCTCGATGTGGCCCTCATGCAGCGGCTGCTGCAGCCCGGCTCGCCGGCGCCGCCCCGCCACTGATCCCGGAACCGGTGGCGGTACCGGTCGCCCTGGGGCCGGTCCCGCGACCGGAGGCGTCAGGGGAGGCGGTAGGCGCTGCGGGCACGGGCCCGCACCCTGGTGCCCGGGGCCAGGCGGCGGTGGGCGTGCAGGCGGGCCCTGACCCGGGCGCCGCCGTCCAGGTCGACGACCACCAGCTGGTCGTGCCCGTAGTACTCGACGTCGACCACCACGCCGGCGCCGTCGTCCACCTCGTCCAGCTCGAGGTCCTCGGGACGGACCAGCAAGGTGGCGGGACCGTCGGGGCCCGCCACCGGGACCGGGCCGATCACCGTGTCCAGCAGCCCGGCCCGCAGGTCCCCGGAGAAGATGTTGGCGTCGCCCAGGAAGGTGGCGACGGCGACGATCGCCGGGCCGCGGTAGACGACCTCGGGCGGGCCGACCTGGGCCACCCGACCGTCGAGCATCACCGCCACCTGGTCGCCCATGGCCAGCGCCTCGTCCTGGTCGTGGGTGACCAGGAGGGCGGTGGCCGACTCGGCCCGCAGGATGCGGCGGACCTCGGCCCGCAGCTCGGCCCGCAGGGTGACGTCGAGGCTGGAGAAGGGCTCGTCCAGCACGACCACCTCGGGGTGGGGCGCGAGGGCCCGGGCCACCGCCACCCGCTGGGCCTGGCCGCCCGAGAGCTCGTCGGGCCGGCGCCGGTCGTAGCCGGCCAGGCCGACCAGGTCGAGCAGCTCGGCCACCCGGGCCCGCCGGCGGTCGCGCTTCCATCCGGCCAGGCCGTAGCCGACGTTGCCGGCCACGTCCAGGTGCGGGAACAGCGCCAGCTGCTGGAACACCATGCCGACGCGGCGCTGCTCCGGGGGGACCCACGCGCCGGCGCCGGCCACCGTCCGCCCCGCGATGCGCACCTGGCCGGCGTCGGGTCGTTCGAAGCCGGCCACCAGGCGGAGGGTGGTGGTCTTGCCGCAGCCGCTCGGGCCGAGGAGGGTGGTGATGGCGCCGGCGGGCAGGCTGAGGCTCACGCCCCGCACCGCCTCCACCGGTCCGAAGGACTTGCGGACGTCGACCAGCTCGACCGCACCCGGGGCGCCGCCGGCCGGCGCCGGGCCGGCCGGGGCCGGCCGGGCCTCGGCCGGCGCCTCCTGGTCGTAGGTGTTGCCCGTCACCTCCCCATCTTCCCAGGCCGGAGCGGCCACAGGGCCAGCGCCGACACGGCCACCACCAGCAGGGCGGCCGGAGCCGCCTGGGCGTAGAGGCCCTCGGACGCCCCGGTCCAGACCCGCACCGCCAGCGTCTCGGTGCCGGCCGGGCGCAGGAGCAGGGTGGCGGGCAGCTCCTTCATGGCGGTGAGGAAGACGAGGGCGCCGCCGGCGAGGAGGCCGGGGCGGACCAGGGGAAGGGTGACGCTGGCGGCCACGGCCAGGGGCCGGCGCCCCAGGGAGCGGCCCGCCTCCTCCAGGGCCGGGTCCACCCTGGCCAGCGAGGAGCGCACGGCGCCCAGGGCCTCGGGCAGGAAGCGGATCACGTAGGCCACCACCACCAGCGAGACCGTCTGGTACACGAGCGGGGTGTAGCGGCTGGCGAAGAACACCAGGGCCAGGCCGATCACGAGGCCGGGGAGGGCGTAGCCGGCGTAGGCACACGTCTCCACGGCCCGGCTGAACCTGGAGCGGTGGCGCACGCCGAGGACGGCCACCGGCAGGGCCAGGACCAGCGCGGCCAGCGCGGCCGCGGCCGACAGCCCCACCGATGTGGACGCGGCCCGCACCAGCAGGGCGCCGGCCTGGCCCCGGCTCGATCCCACCGAGGCCCAGTACACGACGACGCCGACCGGCAGGGCGACGCCGGCCGCCACCACCGACAGGACCGCCCCGGCGGCGGGAAGACGCCAACGGCCGAGAGGGACGGGGCGGGGCGGGGCGGTGCCCGCCACGGCCCGGCTGGTCACCGGCCGGCCCCGCAGGACGCGCTCGGCGCCGATGGCGGCCAGCGTGAGCGCCACCAGCACCACCCCGAGCAGCGCGGCCGGCGCCCGGTCGGCGGTGAGGGAGCGGTACTCGAGGAAGATGCCGCGGGTGAGCGTGTCGTACTGCAGGATCGACACCGCCCCGAAGTCGGACAGGACGTAGAGGAACGAGAGCAGGCCGCCGGCGGCGGCGGCCGGCCGGAGCTGGGGCAGGATCACCCTGCGGAACACGGCCGGGGCCCGGTCGCCCATGGCGCGGGCCGCCTCCTCCAGGGCCGGGTCGGAGCGCGACAACGTGGCCCGGGCCAGGAGGTAGACGTAGGGGTAGGTGGACAGGGCCAGGGCGAGCGTGGCGCCCCAGAAGCCCACCAGGCCCGGCACCTCCACGATCAGGCCCCGGGGCCCGAAGGCGGCCCGCAGCGCCAGCGCCCCCACGTACGTGGGCACCACCAGCGGCAGGGCGGCGGCCAGGCCGAGCAGCCGGCGGCCGGGGAGGTCCGTGCGCTCGACGAGCCAGGCCAGCCCCACCCCGAGCACCAGGGTCAGGATCGTGACGGCGAGGGCCAGGCGCACCGTGCCCGAGAGGAAGCGCAGGACCCGCTCCGACGCCAGCAGCTCCAGAGGGTGGTCGGCCTCGCTGGCCCGCACCAGCAGGTGGGCCAGGGGGAGGATCATCCCGAGCGCCACCACCGCCCCGGCGCCCGCCAGCAGCGCCGGCGTCCGCGCCGTCCGGGAGCCGGTCAGGTGAGACCGACCTCCTTCAGCAGCGTCACCGTGCCCTCCAGGTCGCGGCCGAGCCTGGTGAGGGGCACGTCGATGGTGCGCAGCTGGTCGAGCGGCGTCAGCTCCTCGATGGGCTCGACGCCGGCCGCCAGCGGGTACTCGGCCGTCTCCTCCCGGAAGTACGTCTGCGCCTCGGCGCCGAGGAGGAAGCGCACGAAGCGCTCGGCCTCGGGGACGCGCTTCGAGCCGGCCAGGATGCCGGCGCCGGCCACGTTGACGAACGTCCCCTCCCCTCCCGGCTCCTGGCCCGGGTAGAAGTTGGCCACGCGGGCGTCGGGGCGCTCCTTGAACTCGTTGTACAGGTAGTAGTGGTTCACCAGCCCGAGATCGACCTCGCCCGACGCCACCGCGTCGAGCGTGAGCACGTTGTTGTCGTAGCGCTTGGCGCCGTTGGCCTGGAGCCCTTCGAGGAACTGGCGGGTCCGCTCCTCGCCCACCGTCTCTCGGAGCGAGGTCACGAAGGCCACGAACGACGCGTTGGTGGGCGGGTAGCCCACCCGGCCCTTCCACTTGGGGTCGGTGACCTCGAGGACGCTCCGGGGGAGCTGGTCGGGCGTGAGCTTGTCGGTGTTGTAGGCGATGACGCGGGCCCGGGCCGTGACCCCGACCCAGGTGCCGCCAGTGTCACGGAAGCGGTCGTCCACCTCCTTCAGCACGTCCTCCGGGAGCTGCCGGAGCAGGCCCTTCGCGCTCAGCTCACCGAGGGCGCCGGCGTCCTGGCTGAAGAACACGTCGGCCCGGGTGTTGCTCCCCTCCTCCAGGATGGTGGGGAGCAGCTCCGACGTGTCGGCGTACTTGACGTGGATGCTGATGCCGGTGGAGCGGGCGAAGCGGTCGAGGAGGGGGCGGATCAGGTTCTCGTTGCGGCCCGAGTACACGGTGATGCCGTCGCCCGAGCCGCTGCCGCCCCCACCGCACGCCGCCACGGGCAGGAGGGCGGCGACCACCACGGCCAGGACCAGGTTGCGTCGGATGCTCTTCGGCACGCTTACATGATGGAGTTAGGCCCCCCTAACTTCAAGTCCGGCGAATCCGGGGTCAGGCCGCCTCCGCCACCTGGGCCGTGAGCAGCGCCATGAGCCGTTCCTGGATGGTCTTGAAGCCGGGCTCGTCGACGATCGAGACGCGGTCCCGGGGCCGGGCGATGGGCACCTCCAGCACCTCCACCACCGACGGCTGCGGCGGGTTGGCCATCACCACGATGCGGTCGGCCAGGAGCACGGCCTCGTCGATGCCGTGCGTCACCATCAGCACCGTCTCCGTCTCGGACTCGTGGGTCCACAGCTCCACCAGCTGCTCCTGGAGCCGGGCCCGGGTGAGGGCGTCCAGGGCGCCGAACGGCTCGTCCAGCAGCAGGAGGCGGGGGCTCACGGCGAAGGCCCGGGCCACGGCCGTGCGCTGCTGCATGCCGCCCGAGACCTGGGCCGGCCGCTTGTCGCGGTGCTCCCACAGGCCGACGGCGGTGAGGTAGCGCTCCACGATCTCGTCGGTGCGCTCCTTGGGACGGTCCGGCCTCGCCGCCCGGGCCGCCTCCCGGACGTTGGCCAGCAGGCTGAGCCGGGGCAGGAGCGAGTAGTTCTGGAACACCATGGCCCGGTCGGGGCCGGGGCCAACGATGGGCCTCCCGTCAAGGCTCACCCGGCCGCCGTCGGCCCTCGCCAGGCCGGCGACGACGTTGAGCAGCGTGGACTTGCCGCAGCCCGAATGGCCGATCAGGGAGACGAACTCGCCCTGGGCCACGGTGAGGTCGATGCCGCGCAGCACCTCCTGCCACGGTCCCTTCCCCCGCCGGAACCCCTTCCGCAGTCCGTCTATGACCAGGCTCACGGCTGTACCTCCTCGAGTGCGACCCGGCGGCCGAGCCGGAGGAACACCATGTCGAGCACCAGCCCGACGGCGCCGATCAGCAGGATGGCGGCCATCACCGCCGCCAGGTTGTTGGCGTTGTACGAGTCCCACACGAAGAAGCCGATGCCGGCGCCCCCGCTGGAGAGCATCTCCACCGCCACGATCACCATCCAGGCGATGCCCATGGACTGGCGCAGCCCGGTGACGACCTGGGGAAGGGCGTTGGGCAGCAGCACGTGGCGGAGGTAGGCCATGCGGCCGAAGCAGAACACCAGGGCCACGTTGCGGTGGTCCCTCGGGATGGCGGCCGCGCCGGCCGCGGTGTTGATCACGGTGGGCCACAGGGCGGTGACGAAGATCACGAAGACCGACGCTTTGCCCGGGTCCTTCATGACCACCAGCCAGATCGGGAACCACGCCAGCGGCGAGACGGGGCGCAGCAGCTGCACGACCGGGTTGGCCGCCTGCCACGCCCGCCGGCTGGCGCCCATGAGCAGGCCCAGCGGGATGCCGACCGCGGCCGCCAGGGCGAACCCCTTGCCCACCCGCTCGAGCGAGACGAGCAGCTGGCGGCCGATGCCCTTGTCGTTGGGACCGTTGTCGTAGAAGGGGTCTGAGACCAGCCGCCACAGCTCCCGCAGGCCATCGGCCGGCGCCGGCAGGTCCGGGCTCGCCGTCGACGCCAGCTGCCAGAGCACTCCCAGGACGCCGAGGCCCACGACCACCCATCCCAGGGCGGCCAGGCGGTCCGGGCCCCCGCCCCGCCCGGCGCCAGGTGGGCGGTTGGCCGGGAGGGCGGGAGCCGGGTCTGGGAGCACCTGGGGCTCGTCCACCCCGAGTGCTTCACCTGTCATGGTCACGGGCGCTTCGCCTCCTCTTCGGGTTTGGCGGGATCGAAGGTCACCTTGTCGAGCTGCACGTCGAACGGCGCCATGTCGTCGTCGGGAACGTCGATGCCCTCCGCCTTCGCCACCTTCTCGTAGACGTCGCGGAGGATGATGGAGTCCGCGAGCTGCTGGTAGGGAGGGGCCTCCTTCAGCAGGCCCAGGCGCTGGTACTGGGCCAGGAACCAGATGGCGTGGGCCCGCCGGGGGCTGTTCACCCTGCCGTCCCGGAAGAAGACCATCTGGTCGCCGTCGTAGGTCTTGGCGGGGAGGCCGGCGCCCAGGTCGTACTTCCCGAGCAGGCGGGTCTCGATCTCGTGGGCCGGGGCGTTCACATAGGCGGCGGCGCCGACGGTCTCGGCCGCCTTGGGGCGGTTGTCGAGCTCGTCGAGCCACTTGCTGGCCTTGAGGATGGCGGCCATCAGGTCCTCCAGGACCCCGGGCTGCTCCGTGGCGAACTTCTCGCTGACGACCAGGGCCTTCTCGGGATGGAACTCCCAGAGGTCCTGGGTGGTGAGATGGGTGAAGCCGATGCCGTCCTTGACGGCAACCGCGCCCCAGGGCTCGCCCACGCAGTACCCGTCCATGGCGCCGACCTTCATGTTGGCCACCATCTGGGGCGGCGGGATGGGGATGATCTTGACCTTCGAGGCGTCGGCGCCGGTGGCCTTGAGCCAGTACCGCAGCCACGTGTCATGGGTGCCGCCCGGGAAGGTCATGGCCAGCGTGGGCTCCTTGGATTCGAGGGCCGCCTTGGCCTTCTCGAGGTCGCCGTAGCCCACCGAGGCGAAGTCCTTGTGCAGCGTGATGGCCTGGCCGTTGTTGTTGATGGTCATGGCGATCTTGAGGGCGGTGCCCTGGCCACCGATGCCGGTGGCCAGCGAGAACGGCATGCTGAACAGGCAGTGGGCGCCGTCGATCCCGCCGTTGAGCAGGTTGTCGCGCGTGGCCGGCCACGACGCCTGCTTCTCCACCGACACGTCCAGGTCGCGCTCGGCGAAGTAGCCCAGCTCCTTGGCCATGACGATCGACGCGCAGTCGGTGAGGGCGATGAAGCCGAGCTTCACCTTCCTCGGCGCCACCGAGGTCTTCGTGGTCGATGCGGTGGTCCCGGCGCCGGCCGACGCGACCCCCGTGTCGTCGTCGCCGTCGCCGCACGCCGCGAGCAGGCCGGCCAACCCCGGTGCGATGAGTGCGGCGCCCCCGGCCCGCAGGAAATCCCGTCTGTCCATGCCTCGAAGCTAGAGAGGCCCGATCACCGGCCCGTTTCCCCGTCGTCTCCCCCGTGTGACCATCTGCGCACGGGAGCCCGACGGCGGGCGTGAGGCGCCCGCCTCGCGCCCGGCCGCCGGATCGGCCCCGGCGGTGCGGCGGGCGCGTGGTGGTGGGCCGGGGAGGATTCGAACCTCCGTAGGCTGTGCCGGCAGATTTACAGTCTGCTCCCTTTGGCCGCTCGGGCACCGACCCCTGTGGGGACGGGAGGTTAGCCTTCGCCGATGCCCACCTTCGACGTGGTTTCCGAGGTCGACATGCAGGAAGTGAGGAACGCGGTCGACCAGGCCAGCCGCGAGCTGGCCACGCGCTTCGACTTCAAGGACACGGGCTCGAGCGTGGAGCTCTCGGGCCACGAGCTGCGCCTCGCCTCCGCCACCGAGGACCGCCTCCGGGCCGTGGTCCAGGTGCTGGAGGAGAAGCTGGTGAAGCGGCAGGTGTCGCTCAAGGCCCTCGAGCGGGGCAAGGTCGAGGAGGCCACCAGGGGCTCGGTGCGCCAGACCATCACCCTCAACGCCGGGATCTCGTCCGACAACGCCCGCAGGATCAACAAGTTCATCAAGGAGAAGGCCCCCAAGGGCGTGTCCTCCCAGACCCAGGGGGACCAGCTGCGGGTGTCGGCCAAGAAGCGGGACGACCTGCAGGCCGTGATCGCGGCCCTCAAGGCCGAGGACTTCGGGATCCCGCTCCAGTTCGACAACTTCCGGGACTGACCGGCCCCTCCCGTCCGTTCTGGTAGCGGAATGTGATGCCAGGGGGCCGAGTTCCGCTACCAGAACGACGGGCGGAGTGCCCACGCACCTACTCGTCGGCGGCGGTCGGCAGGAGGGAGTCGGGCGTGAGCGGCGCCAGCACGGCCTGCGACCACGCCAGGGCCGCCGCCTGCTCCGCCAGCCTGGCCTGATAGCGCTCGGCCGAAGCGGCCCAGTCGAACTCGCTGGCGGCGAGCACGGCTTCGGCCTCGGCCAGGCGCACGTTGCCGGCGGGGCCGACCGAGGAGGCCCAGAGCAGTTGGGAGCGGGCGGCCCGCGCCGACAGGGCGGCCAGCCGGTCGAGGGTCGCGCCGGCCACGGCCGGGGCCGCGGCCCGCTCCGCCAGCCTGGCCGCGACGAGCTGCGGCGCCGCCGCCAGCGCCTCCGCGAGCCACTGGTCGAGCGTGGCCTTGGGGTCGACGGCGGGCAGGACGGTGCCGACGGGCACGGGCCGGGTGACATGGGTGACGGTGCGGCTCCTGCCCGTGCCGCTCACGACGGCCCGGGTGGGCGCGGGGTGGATCTCGAAGTGGACGTGGGGGGCGCCGCCCTTGGCGTTGCCCGAGTCGCCCACGTAGCCCACGACCTCGCCGACTCGGACGGCCTGGCCGTTGCGCTGGCCTTTCACGAACGAGTGCAGGTGGGCCATGTAGTAGTAGGTGCCGTCCGGCTGGTACACGTAGGCCGCCAGCCCGCCGGCGCCGCCCTGGGCCAGCTTCAGCACGCCGTCGGCCGGCGCCCGGACCGGGACGCCGGTGGCGGCGAAGAGGTCGGTGCCCTGGTGCAGGTGGAACTCGGGCGTGAAGCGGGGGTAGAGCCAGTCGTGGGTGAAGGTGGCGACGCCGCCCACGGGGAACCGGCCGAAGCCGGCGGCCACGACCTCCTCCTGGGTCATGCCGAGGCCGAGCAGGGGCGCGAGCGCGGCCAGCAGGCGTCTGGTGCTGTTGGGACCGGAGCGGCGGACCGACTGCATCGCCCGCTGGGCCTCGGGCGGGACCTCGCCGGGCGCCGGGGGCGGGCCCGGTGCGGCCGGGCCGCCGGCGGGCCGGGCCGGGGCGCCGGCCGCGGGGCCCGGGGCCCCCGGTGCGCCGGGGGCGGGGGCGGGGGCGGCGGGGTCGGTCCCCGGCGTGGCCGGGGCCGGGCCCTCGGCCGCCGTGGAGGAGCCGGGCTGGGACGCCGGCGGGTCGCCCCCGGTGCCCGGCGGGTTGGAGGCGGGAGGGGCGGTGGGCTCGGGTGCCGGCGGCGGCGCCGTGGTGGTGGTCGTCGTGGGCGGCTCCACTGCGGGCTGGGTGGTGGTGGTGGTGGGCGGTGCCGTGGTCGAGGTGGTGCTGGGCGGGAGGGGGATCTGGGCCACGGCGCCGGCCGCGCCGAGCGTCACGGCCGCGACCGCCACGGCCCCGCCGGCGAGGGCGAGGCGGCCGACCCTCTCCCGCGTCCGAACCGGCGGCCGGGGCCGACCGGGTACGCACCCCGAGGTCCCGGACCCACCTCCCGGAAGCCGGCCCCGCCGCCGGCCCGGGTGGCTCACACCGCTAGCGCCGCCACTCTCCGCCCCTCAGGCGGGCCACCCGGTCCCCGGTGGGCGGGTGGGTGGTGAACAGGTTGGCGAACTGGACCCTGCGGCCGGTGAGGGGGTTGACGATGTAGCTCTGGGCCTGGGCCGGCTGGACGTCCATGGGGATGGCGCGGGCGCCGGCCTCCAGCTTGAGCAGGGCCCGGGCCAGGGGCTCGCCGTCGCCGATGAGGCGGGCCCCGGAGC
>JBQTJJ010000165.1:0-19776 GCA_052387235.1 Actinomycetota bacterium | reverse complement strand
AGGGCCGGACCCGGCACGGTGAGCTCGAAGGAAAAGGCGGCCGACGCGCCCACCATCCGGCCGCCGTCGAACACGGCCCGGGTGCGGTCGAGGTCGGCCACTCGCCGCAGGTCGGCGGCGCGGTCGGGGTCCGGCTCCGTGGAGGAGAAGGCGGCCTGGTCCACCCGCAGCAGCTCGTCGAACTCGGCGCCGGTGACGGCGCGCAACTCGGTGTCCATCCACCCTTTGTAGGGCCGGGGCTACCGCCCGTCGAGCGATTTGCGGATGAGGTCCACCGCCACCTCGCTGGCGTTGGCGTCGTCGCCCTGCAGGTCGAGGAGCTCGGCCCGGTCGCGCTCGGCCTCGGCCGCGGCGCCGGCGTCGGCGGCGGCCAGGCGGGCCTCCACCCCCTGCTCCACCAGCAGCCGGGCCTCGGCGAGCAGCGCCTCCACCATCTCGTCCTCGGGGACCACGCGCACCACCTTGCCCTTCACGAACAGGTGGCCCCGCCGGCGGCCGGCGGCGATGCCGATGTCGGCCTCCCTGGCCTCGCCCGGACCGTTCACCACGCAGCCCATCACCGCGACCTGCACCGGCAGCTGCTCGGCCTCGAAGGCGGCCTGGGCGTCCTTGGCCACCTGGATCACGTCGATCTCGGCCCGCCCGCACGACGGGCAGGCGATGAGGTCCACGCCCTTGCGCTCCCGCAGGTTGAGCGCCTCGAGCAGCTGGCGCCCGGCCCGCGCCTCCTCCACCGGATCGGCGGTGAGGGAGTACCGGATGGTGTCGCCGATGCCCTCGGCCAGCAGGGTGGCGATCCCGGCCGTGCCCTTGACGAGCCCGGCCGGCGGAGGGCCGGCCTCGGTGACGCCCAGGTGGAGCGGGTGGTCCACGGTGTCGGCCAGCAGCCGGTAGGCGGCCACCATCAGCGGGACGTTCGACGCCTTCACCGAGATCTTCACGTCGTCGAAGCCGACCTCCTCGAACAGGCCCAGCTCCACCATGGCCGACTCCACCATGGCCTCGGCCGTGGCCCCGCCGTGCTTGTCGTAGAGGTCCTTGTCGAGGGAGCCGGCGTTCACCCCGATCCGGATGGGCACCTCGCGGTCGCGGGCCTCGGAGGCGATGAGGCGGATGCGGTCGGGCCGGCGGATGTTGCCCGGGTTGAGCCGCAGGCAGTGCACGCCGGCCTCCAGCGCCGCCAGCCCCATGCGGTAGTCGTTGTGGACGTCGGCCACGATCGGCACCGGCGACCGGGGCACGATCCGGGCCAGCCCCTCGGCCGCCGCCTGGTCGTTGCACGTGCACCGCACGATGTCGGCCCCCGCCCCGGCCAGGGCGTACACCTGGGCCAGCGTCCCTTCAACGTCCGCGGTCTTCGTGATCGTCATCGACTGCACCGAGACCGGCGCCCCCCCGCCCACCGGCACGGACCCCACCATGATCCGCCGTGTGACCCGCCGAGCGAAGAGGTCAGCCATCAGGGCCAGAGTAGGGCGAGCGCAGCGAATGCCGAGGGCGAACGGGCGAGAGGCGAAAGCCGACGGAGTCGCCGCGAGGACGGCGCAGGGCCGGCGGCCGCACCCGCCGCCGAAGGCGGCCCCGACGGCTGCCGGCCGGACGAGCCGTCAGCGCGCCGCCGGCCGGCTCCGCCGGCCCGCGGCGCACCGTCGAACTCGCCGGGGAAGCTCCGCTTCCCCGGCGAATCACTCGAACGGGTTGGCGATCGGCCGCACGATGTCGAGGTACAGCGACGAGATCCCGAGGAAGACGATGAGCAGGAAGACCATGTAGTAGATGGGCATGGCCTTGGCCACGTCGGCGTAGTAGCGCCGGCCCTTGCGGGAGCGGATCTTCTCGTAGGTGGCGATGGCGACGTGGCCGCCGTCGAGCGGCAGCAGCGGGATCATGTTGAACACGCCCACGAAGATGTTGATGCTCAGCAGGAGGGTGAGCACCTCGCGCCACCCGGTGTCGGCGGCCTGGGAGGCCACCCGCACGAAGCCCACCGGCGACAGGAACCGTGGGTCCTGGCCGTCGGGCTGCGGCCGGTCGCCGATCAGCTGGCGACCGTAGGAGGAGGCGCCCTGGGGCGAGAAGATCCCGCCCAGCGCCTTCACCGTGTCGACGGTGGCCCGGCCCAGGCCGGTGACCGACCGGCCCAGCCCCTCTACCGGCCCGGTCCTCTCGACCGGGAAGGTGGGGCCGATGCCCACGAAGCCCTTCGGCTCCGACGTCACGGTGGGGCCGCCTCCCTCCACCCGGACCTTGCTCAGGTCGACGGGGGTGGCGGTGAGCTCAAGCGTGCGACCGTCGCGGACGACCGTGAAGCGGATCTCCTCACCCGGGTTGGCCCAGATGTGCGGCGGGATGTCCTCCCAGGTGCGGAGGGGCTCACCGTCCATCCTCACCAGGCGGTCGCCCACCCGGAACCCGGCCTGCTGCGCCGGCGACGGGCCCGATGCCAGCCGGCTGATGGTGCCGACCTCGAGCTGGGGATCGTCGAAGTCCTGCACGCCCGTCACCGTGAAGATGGAGAACAGGAGGGCGAAGGCGAGGATGAAGTGGACGGTGGAGCCGGCCACCGCCACCGACAGCCGGCGCCAGTAGGGCTTCTGCCGGTAGGTGCGGCCCTCGTCGGCGGGGTCGACCTTGTCGAGGTTGCTCATCCCGATGATCTTCACGTAGCCGCCGGCCGGGATGGCCTTGACGCCGTACTCGGTCTCGCCCTTGCGCACCGACCACAGCCGCGGCCCGAAGCCGAGGAAGTACTCGGTGACCTTCATGCCGGCCCACTTGGCGGTGGCGAAGTGGCCCAGCTCGTGCAGCATGATCATGAGGATGATGGCCAGCACCACGAGAAGGGTGCTGGTGACGCCGGTGGCGACCGCGGCCACGATGCCGCCCACCACGATGAGACCCAGGCGCACCAGGGCGCCGCGCTGCTCGTCGCGACCCGGTGCCGGCGAGGGGGTGCCACCCGAGATCGTCGTCCTGAGGTCCGTCATGCCGCTTGCGCTCTCCGTTCGACCGCGGCGCGCGCGCGCTCGCGGGCTGCTCGATCCGCCTCCAGCACAACGCCCACGGTGTCGGGTTTCGTTCCCGGGTCGCCGGCCAGCGACTCCTCGATCACCGCCGGGATGTCGGCCCATGCGAGGGCCCGGTTGAGGAAGGCCTCCACCGCCACCTCGTTGGCCGCGTTCAGGGTGGCCGGCGCCGTGCCGCCCGTGCGGCCGGCCTCGTAGGCCAGGCCCAGGCAGCGGAAGGTGGCGGTGTCGGGCAGGGCGAAGTCCAGGCGGCCCAGCTCGGCCCAGTCGATGGCCCCGACGGGCACGGGCGACCGGTCCGGGTAGCCGAGGGCGTAGGCGATGGGCAGGCGCATGTCGGGGAGCGAGAGCTGGGCCAACGTGGAGCCGTCCGTGAACTCCACCATCGAGTGCACGATGGACTGGGGCTGGACGACGACCTCGATGGCGTCGTAGGGGATACGGAACAGCTCGTGGGCCTCGATGACCTCCAGGCCCTTGTTCATCAGGGTGGAGGAGTCCACCGTGATCTTCGGCCCCATGCTCCACGTGGGGTGGGCCAGGGCGTCGTCCACCGTCACCGAGGCCAGGTCCTGGAGGGTGCGGCCCAGGAAGGGCCCCCCGCTGGCGGTGAGCAGCAGCCGGCGGACCTCGCCGGCCCGCCCGCCACGCAGGCACTGGTGGATGGCGCAGTGCTCGGAGTCGACGGGCAGGATCTCGGCGCCGGGCGTGGCCCGGGCGACCTGGACCACCGGACCGGCGGCGATGAGTGACTCCTTGTTGGCCAGGGCCAGGCGCCGGCCGGCGTCGAGCGCGGCCAGGGTGACGGGCAGGCCGGCGAAGCCCACCACCCCGTTGAGCACGACCTCGGCCTCCGTGGCGATCGACGCCAGCGCGCCCTCCCCCGCCCGCAGCTCCGTGCCCGCCGGCAGCCGCGACCCGAGGCCGCCGGCCGCGGCGGGATCCTCCACCGCCACCACCGCCGGCCGCAGCTCGGCCGCCTGCGCCACCAGCAGGTCCACCGACCGCCGGGCCCCGATGGCCACCACCTCGTACCGGCCCGGATGGGCCCGCACCACCTCCACGGCCTGGGTGCCGATCGAACCGGTCGACCCGACCAACGAGACGGTGGTCACCTCAGGCGCCGGGAGTTGGAGCGGTGCGCCGGCGGAAGCCGGCGGCCGCAGCACCGCCAGGCGACCTCACGCCAGATCCAGCAGCTTGACCAGGTAGTAGGTCGCGGGCAGGACGAACAGCAGGGCGTCGAAGCGGTCGAGGACGCCACCGTGGCCGGGCAGCAGCGTGCCCATGTCCTTGACGCCGAGGTCCCGCTTGAGCATGGACTCGCACAGGTCCCCGAGAGGCGCCACCACCGCCACCATCAGGCCGAGGGCGAGGGCCTTGCCCGAGGTCCAGGGATGGATGCCGGGGACGACGCCCACCACGACGACGCTGGCGAACACGGCCGACGCCATGCCGCCCAGCAGCCCCTCCATGGTCTTGTTGGGGCTGATCTCGGGGGCAAGGGGCCGGCTGCCCATCTGCTTGCCGAAGAACAGGGCACCGATGTCGTGGGCGGCGGTGGCGATCACGGCGCCGAGCAGGAAGGCGACGCCCTCCCGGTTCGGCAGGGCCAGCAGGAGCGCCGCGAACGACCCCAGCACGCCCACCCACGCGAACACGAACAACGTGACCGCCACGTTCACCGTGGGGCGGGCCCGGACGACGCCGAACAGGTACCACAAGAAGCTGAACACGACGGTGAGGACGATGATCAGCGGCATCGCCGTCTCGCCGTCGCTGTAGACGCCGAACATCAGCGAGACGACGGCGATGAGGCCGAGCAGGGTGGCGGGGCGGTAGCCGGCCCGCCGCAGCACGGCGTAGGCCTCGGCCGCGGCCATGGTGACGATGGCGGTGACCAGCACCAGCGCCGGCTTGGGGCCGGCCTTGAACACCAGGAGGGCGGCGGCGGCCAGGCCGGCGCCGATGGCGACGGCCGTGCCCATGTCCCGCCCGCCAGCGGGCGGGCGCGTCGGCGCCCCGTCGGGCGGCGGGGAGGCCTGGCGGGTGCGGATGGACGTGGTGACCGGCGCCTGCCGCTCGGGTTCGGCCGGCAGCGGCTCGGGCTCGTCGAACGAGAACAGGTCGGAGTGCTCGGTGCGGGTGTCGTCGAGGGCGCCGAGGCGGACCTCCTCGTCGGCGAGGGCCCCCACGTCGTCGAAGTCGGAGGCCTCCCAGTCCGAGTCCTGGTCGCGCCAGCGGGGCCCGGACAGCCCGGACCAGGCATCGAGGTCCTCGCCGTCGGGGTCGTCGTCGCCCTCGAAGATGCGGGGCACCTCGCCGCTGGCGGGCTCGGTCCAGTGCGGCATCTGCGGGCCCGGGCTCACCACCGGAGGCCTGACCACGGCCTCGGCCGGGTCGACCTGCTGGGGCAGCGGGAAGCGCTGGGCCGGCTTGGGGCC
Organism: Actinomycetota bacterium; assembly: GCA_052387235.1. Taxonomy (GTDB): domain Bacteria; phylum Actinomycetota; class Acidimicrobiia; order Acidimicrobiales; genus JBQTJJ01. The sequence goes on along the minus strand of JBQTJJ010000165.1, from coordinate 14,306 downwards.
GGACGGGCGCTTGGGGACGTCGCCGAAGCGGGGTGCGTCGTCGGGGCGCCGGCCCGCGGCCTGGCCCTCCTTCAGCGCCCGGGCCGCCTCCTCGGCGCCGATGATGCGCACGCCCTCGGCCCGCCGGCGCCGGCCCTGGGCCGTCGCCTGCTCTTCCTTCTCTTCCAGCTCGTCGTCGTGCTCCAACAGGACCCTCCCCTTGGCTTCGCCTGCAGGCGTGCGATCACACCTCGAGCAGCTCTTGCTCCTTGTGGTGCAGCATGCGGTCGATCTCGGCCACGTGGTCGTGGGTGACCTTCTCCATCTCCTTCTCGGCCCGCTCCAGGTCGTCGGCGGTGATGTCGCCGTCGTGCTCGAGGGCCTCGAGGTCGTGCCGGGCCGCCCGGCGCACGGCGCGGATGGCCACCCGGGCCTCCTCCGCCTTGTGCTTGACGACCTTCACCATCTCCTTGCGCCGCTCCTCGGTGAGGGGCGGGAACACCAGCCGGATGACCTGGCCGTCGTTGCCGGGGTTGATGCCGAGGTCCGACTGCTGGATCGCCTTCTCGATGGCCTTCATGGCGCCCTTGTCGTAGGGAGTGATGATCAGCATCCGGGCCTCCGGGACGCTGAAGCCGGCCAGTTGCTGGAGGGGCACCGGCGTGCCGTAGTAGTCCACCCGCAGCTTCTCCACCAGCGCCGGCGACGCCCGCCCGGTGCGCACCGAGCTGAACTCGCCCTGGGCGTGCAGCACGGCCTTGTGCATCTTGTCCCGGCCCTCGGCCAGCACCGCACCTACGAGAGTTTCCTCGTCATCCGTCACCCGACCAGCGTACCGATCGGCTCGCCCGCGATGGCTTTGCGCACGTTGCCCGGGGTCATGACGTCGAAGACGAGGACGGGCAGGTTGTTGTCCTTGCAGAAGGTGATGGCGGTGAGGTCCATCACCCGCAGGTCCCGGTCGAGCACCTCCTTGAAGGTGATCTCGTCGAACCGGGTGGCCGTCTTGTCGAGCCTGGGGTCGGCCGAGTACACGCCGTCCACCCCGCCGTGGGTGCCCTTGAGGAGCACGTCGGCCTCGATCTCCACCGCCCGCAGGGCGGCCGGCGTGTCGGTGGTGAAGAACGGGTTGCCCATGCCGGCGGCGAAGACGACGACCCGGCCCTTCTCCAGGTGGCGGATGGCCCGCCGGCGGATGTAGGGCTCGGCGATCTCCGCCATCTGGATGGCCGAGAGCACGCGGGTGGGCTGGCCGTGCCGCTCGAGCGCGTCCTGCAGGGCCAGCGCGTTGATGACCGTGGCCAGCATCCCCATGTAGTCGGCGGTGGCGCGGTCCATGCCGGCGCCGGCGCCCGTGGTGCCGCGCCAGATGTTCCCGCCGCCGCACACCACCGCGATCTGGACGTCGAGCTCGGCCCGGGCGGCGGCGATCTCACCGGCCAGGCGCTCCACCACCGCCCCGTCGATGGTCTCGTCGGAGAGGGAGCTGGCGAAGGCCTCGCCGGACAGCTTGAGGACCACGCGCCGCCGGCGGGGGTTCACCCGCCGACGACCACCTGGGCGAAGCGCACGATCCGGGCGTCCCCGAGGACCTGGGCCACCGACTGCTTGTCGTCCTTGGCGAAGGGCTGGTCCAGCAGGACCCTCTCCTTGTACCAGCCGTTGAGCATGCCCTCGACGATCTTGGGCAGCGCCGCCTCGGGCTTGCCCGAGTTGCGGGCCGTGGCCTCCAGCGTGGCCCGCTCCTCGGCCACCAGGTTCTCGGGGACCTCGTCGCGGGTGACGTAGGCGGGCTTGCCGAAGGCGGCGTGGACGGCGATGTCGTGGGCCAGCTCCTGGGTGCCGCCGGCCAGCTCGACCAGGACGCCGTTGACGCCCCGGCCGTTCTGGACGTGCAGGTAGGCGTCGAGGACGTTGCCGTCGGCCACCTCCACCCGCTCGACCCGGCCCAGCTCGATGTTCTCCTTGAGGGTGACCTTCAGCCCGTCCAGCTCGTCGCGCTTCTGCTCGACGGCCTTCTCGCCCTCGTCCGCGACCAGCTGGACCAGGTCGTTGGCCAGGTTCACGAAGTCGGGCGACTTGGCCACGAAGTCGGTCTCGCACCTGAGCTCGACCATGGCGGCGGCCGAGCCGGCCCGGGCGATGGCCACCGCGCCCTGGCTGCTCTCGCGGTCGGCCCGCTTGGCCGACGAGGCCAGGCCCTTCTCCCGCAGCCACTTGCTGGCCGCCTCGAAGTCGCCGCCGTTCTCCACCAGCGCGTGCTTGGCGTCCATCATCCCGGCGCCGGTGGCCTGGCGGAGGCGCTGCACGTCCTTGGGGCCGAAGTCGGCCATCTAGCCCTCTCCTTCCGCGGCTGGGGTCGTCCCGACGGGTGCGGCCTCGCCCGCGTCGGGGGCCGGCGCCTCGTCGGTGGCGGTCGCGGTGGCGGGGGCCTCCGGCTCGGCCTCGCGGGCCGCGGCCAGGCGGGCGGCCCGCTCCTGGGCCTGCAGGGCGGCCAGGCGGCGGGCCTCGGCCTGCTGCTGGGCCCGGCGGGCCTCCTCCTCGGGGTCGGGAGGCGCCGGCGCCGGCCCGCCCACGGGAGCCGAGCGCACCGCCTTGCGGGAGGCGATGAACCGGCCCTCCTCGACGGCGTCGGCCACGATCCGGCACATCAGCGAGCCGGCCCGGATGGCGTCGTCGTTGCCGGGGATGACGTAGTCGATGACGTCGGGATCGCAGTTGGTGTCCACCACGGCCACGATGGGCAGGCCCAGCTTGTTGGCCTCGGTGACGGCGATGTGCTCCTTCTTAGTGTCGATCACGAAGACGGCCTCGGGCAGGCGGGTCATGCCCCGGATGCCGCCCAGGTTGCGCTGGAGCTTCTCCAGCTCCCGGCTGAGGATGAGCGCCTCCTTCTTCGGCATGGCCTCGAAGTCGCCGGCCACCTTCATGCGCTCGTACTCGGTCATCTTCTTGACCCGGCCGCTGATCGTGGAGAAGTTGGTGAGCATGCCGCCCAGCCACCGCTCGTTGATGTACGGCATGCCGCACTGCTCGGCGTAGCGGGCCACGGGGTCCTGGGTCTGCTTCTTGGTGCCGACGAAGAGGATGCTCCCGCCGCCGGCCACCATGTTGCGGACGAAGGAGTACGCGACCTCGATGCGCTGCAGGGTCTGGTTGAGGTCGATGATGTAGATGCCGTTGCGCTCACCGAAGATGAATCGCTTCATCTTCGGGTTCCAGCGCCGGGTCTGGTGGCCGAAGTGGACGCCGGCCTCCAGCAGCTGCTTCATGGTGACGACTGCCATTGCGCTCCTCCCAACGGTTGACGGAAGCCGGCGTGCCGCGCCGTGGGAACGGCGACCGTGGGTGGCACGCAGGCGGAGGTGGGCTCGCGCCCGGCCCGGAGGGACCGGCGCAGGCGCCAGTCTAACCCCCTACGGCCGCGTTCCGAGGAGGGTCCGGCCCGACAGCCGGCGCACGAGGAGCGCCCCCACCGAGGCCAGGAGGGCCCAGGCCACGGCCGCCGAGCGGGGCAGGGACGGCGCCGGCGCCACGCCGGCGGTGCTGGTGCGGCCGGCGGCCGCCACGGTCGGGCGCACCCGCAGCGGCAGGGTGGCGGTGGCGGTGCGGCCGGCGCCGCCGTCGGCCACCACCGACACCGTGTACCGGCCCGGCCCGGGCAGCGCCGGCAGCTCGGCCGTGGCCTCGCCCGGCTCCACCAGGGCGGCGGCCGTCTCGACGGGGACGTCGAGGCCGGGTCCCTCCACCCGCAACCGCACGACGGCCGGCGACGACAGCCGGAAGCGGGCCTGGCCCCGGTCGGCCCGCACCGGGCCGGGCGGGTCGGCCGCCACCCGCTCCAGCGCCGGCGCCGCCTCCTGGTCGGGCGGGGCCACCACCCGCACCCTGCCCTTGCCGGCCGGGAGCACCCGCCACGTGCCGGAGGCGGCCACGGCCACCGGCATGCCGGCGCCGTCGAGCACCCGGAAGCGGCCCGAGGCGCCCAGGCTCACCGCGGCCCGCCCGGTGTCGAGGGCCACCCGGACGGTCCCCGGGTCGAGGTCGGCGGGCAGGGGGGTGGGCCGCAGCCCGCCGTAGTAGCTGGCCAGGATGTCGGCGGCCCGCATGCCCCTCGACGCCTTGCCCAGCGCCCCGAACTGGCTCATGCCGATGCCGTGCCCGTGGCCCCGGCCGTCCAGCACGGCGGTGGCGGCCGGATCGTCGGCCAGCACCGAGAACTGGGTGGAGGGAACCGTGCGGGGCAACCCTCCCTGGGCCGGCACCACCTCGTTGAGGCGGGCCCGGAAGTCGGCCACCGCAACGACGGCCTGGCCGCCGGCGCCGCCGGGGACGGCCCAGTCGAGGGCCACCGCCTCGCCCGCGCGGCGCAGGCTGGTGAGGGGGCCGGGCAGGTCGAAGGCCTGCCGCAGCTGGTCGTAGGCGAGGGTGACCCGCCAGCGGCTGTACGGGCCCCTGGCGCTGTCGGGGTCGGGACCGGAACGCAGGTACGGCCTGCCGCCGGCCACCGACCGGCCGCCGTTCGAGCTGGAGTACTGGGCCAGGATGGGCTCGCCCCGGTGGAGCAGGACCTGGCCCCGTGTGGCACCGACGGCGTCGACCCAGCGCTGGCCGTGCTCGGCGCGCTGCTTGGCCAGGCCGATGTAGACCTGGCACGCCTCCACCGCGCAGATGTCGGCGCCCACGGCCCGGCTGGCGCTGGGCCCGGCGCGGCGCAGCTCGTGGAGGGCGAAGGTGCGGGCCGCGATGGCCTGGGCCCGCAGGGCCTCCACCGGCCACGAGGCAGGGACCTCGGCCACGCCCTGCAGGTACTCCTCGAGCGGGAGCTCGTTCACCACCGCCACGCCGCCCGCGCCCGGGACCACCTCGACCGCGCCCAGGAAGTCGCCGCTGCCACCGACCGTGAGGTGGCCGCCGGCGCCGTCGAGGCGCTCGATCCGGACCCGGTCGACGACCCATCCCCGCACCGGAACGGGCGTCCTTCGGCCCTTCGCGGCCGCCGGCGGCGGGAGCACGACCGCGACGAGGGCGCATCCCGTCAGGAGCAGGCCCGCCCGACCGCCGCCACGCATGAGGCCGGAGACTAGGGCAGACGGCCCGTGGACCGCCCGGGGAGCCTCCGCCCCCCGCCGGATTTGGCATGGTTCACTGGGTCCGGGCACATCCGGATTCGACCGACCCCAAGGGGGACAAGGTGGACCTGAACAAGCTCACCCAGGGCGAGAAGGTGGTGGGGGCGGCCGGCGTCGCGCTGCTCGTCGACCTGCTCTTCCTGCCCTGGCACAGCATCGACCTGGGCATCCTGAGCGTGACCCGCAGCGCGGTGGAGTCGCCCAACGGCTTCTGGGGCATCCTGGCCCTCCTCGTGACCATCGCCATGGTGGCGGCGGTGGTGGTGACGCGGTTCACGACCACCAGGCTCCCCGACCTGCCGGTGCCGCTGGGCCAGGCCATGTGGATCGCCGGCATCGCCGTCGCCGGCCTGCTGCTGCTGAAGCTCGTGGCCGAGACCGACGCCCTCGGCTTCGGGGCCTGGTTCGGGCTCCTGCTCGGCGGGGCCGTGGCCTACGGCGGCTACCTCATGCGCCGGGAGGCAGGTCCCCTGTCGGGGCAGCCGCCCACCGACCTGTCGGCCTGAGCAGGGCGTGCCCGGGGGTCACCCCGGCCAGGCCGTCACCGGGTAGGCCGAGGTGGGCACGACCACCGTGGCCGAGAGCTTGTCGTGCCACGTCTGCCTCTCGGCGTCCCAGAGCATCCAGAAGTAGCCGAGCCCGCACGGGAGGCCGGAGACGAACCGGGCCAGGTACCGGATGAGGGCCCGTCCGGGGTCGATGGCCGCACCGGTGGCGAAGTCGATGACCCGGATGTTCATCACCTTCTTGCCCACCGTCTGGCCCGACGGGCTGCCCTCGAGGTAGGCGTAGTAGGCCAGGCCGAGGACGATGCCGAGGACGGTGCCGAGCCCGAAGCCGAAGATGGCCCGCAGCAGGGCGCTGGCCACGCCGACGCCCACGCCGTCGATGAGGGCGGCGACGAGGCGTTCGCCGAAGCCGGCCCGGGGCCCGCTCGGGCCTCCACCGGAGCCGGGCGGGTTGAAGTCCGTCATGGTCGTCCCTTTCTGTCGGATCAGGTGAGGGGGAACCGCCACAGCTGCCAGGCCCAGAGCAGGCCGAGCGCAGCCGGCGCGGCCCAGGCCGGGACGGCCACCGGGCCGGCCCGCCGGTACAGGAGCAGGGCCACGGCGACGACCACCGCGGCCACGCCGGCCGGGTTGGCCGCGACCGCCTCGCCGATGTGCAGGCGCACGGTGGAGGTGACGCTGCGGGTCATGCCGCACAGCGGGCACGGGATCCCGGTGAGGGTCCGCAGCGGGCACGCCAGGCCGGGCCGGCCCGGCACCAGGGGGAGGGCGGCGGCGGCGGCCAGCAGCAGCCCGCCCGCCAGGCGGAGGTCGCCGAGCGGGACCGGGGTCCGCTGGGCGACAGCCGGCAGAGGCACCGCCGAAGCCTACGAGAGCGCCTGCCGGCGTGCCGGGACGGCCCGCCGCGGCTCACAGCCGGGCCGACTTGGCCGCCGCCACGTCCTCGAGGAACCGCTCCGGGTGGAGCCCGGCCGGGGGGCCGACGACCTTGGGTGCCAGGCGGGCGGCCAGGTCCCCGGCCAGCCTGGCCCGGGCGTGGGGCGCCAGCGTGGCCCGCCGGTCGAGGAACCGACGGATGGTGGCCAGCTCCTCGGCCGTGACGGCCGAGACGTCCCAGGTCGGGTCGTGGGAGCCGGCGGCGCCGGCGACGGCCGGCGCCACCCCTGCCTTCCTCGGGCCCCGTCGCTCCCGCACCACCACGGTGGCGGCGGCCATGTCGCCCAGGCGCTGGTTCCTGCTGCTGGCCAGGACGGCCACCATGGCGACGGCGTAGATGCCGGGCAGGGAGTCGACGAGGCGGAGCAGGTTGCGCACCGCGCTGGTGACGAAGCCCACCGGCGCCCCGTCGACCCGCACGACCCGCAGGCCGCTCCAGCGCTTGCCGGGCGTGCGCCCGGAGGCCAGGACCTCGAACAGCACGTCGTAGCCGAACTGCACGGCGAAGACGACCACGACGGCGACGGCGGCCGCGACGGCACCGCCACCGTCACCGGTGACGCCGGTGGTGGCGCCGGCCAGGGCGGCCAGGAGGCCCACCGCCAGCAGCACGGCCAGCTGGATGGCCTGGTCCACCATGCGGGCCACGGCCCTGGAACCGAGGCCGGCCAGGGTCATCTCGAGGTCCACGCCCTCCGGGGTGGCGATGGAGATGCGATCCTCGTACGGCACCGCGTCGACCCTAGGAGACCGCCGTCGCCTCCCGCCGCCTCCCGTCCGGGCCCACCGCATGAACCTCGACCGCTTCCTCCGCGAGCGCGAGCCGGCGTGGGCCGAGCTGTCCTCGCTGGTGCGCGCCGCCCGGGGGCGTCCCGAGCAGCTCGGGCCCGCCGGCGTGCGCCGGCTCGGCGCCCTGTACCGGGCGGCGGCGGCCGACCTGGCCCTGGCCCGCCGGCGCTTCCCTCTCGACCCGGCCGTGCCCCGGCTGGAGGACCTGGTGGGGCGGGCCCGCCACCTGGTCTACGCCACCCAGGCCCGGCGCGAGTCCGTCGTCGACTTCCTGGCCCGCCGCTACTGGCGACGCATCGCGGAGCGGCCCGTGCCGGTGGTGGTGGCGGCCCTGCTCCTCTTCGCGCCGATGGCGCTCAGCGCGGTGTGGGCGGGTGCCGATCCCGGCGCCGCGGCCGGCGTGGTGCCCGGCGCCCTGGGCGGGTTGGCGGACCGGGGCGGCGGGACGGACCTGGGGCTGACGCCGGCCGAGAGCACGGCCATGTCGAGCCAGATCTTCGTCAACAACATCCGGGTGTCGCTGCTGGCCTTCGCCGGCGGCATATCGGCCGGCCTGCTCACCGCCGCCGCCCTGATCTTCAACGGGCTGTTCATCGGGGTCGTCACCGGGCTGGCGGTGGGTGGCGGCCACGCCGGCCCCTTCCTCGAGCTGGTGGTGCCCCACGGCGTGCTGGAGCTGTCCTGCATCGTGGTGGCCGGCGCCGCCGGCCTGCGCATGGGCTGGGCCCTGGTGGAGCCGGGGCGGCGCCGGCGGAGCCAGGCCCTCGCGCTCGAGGCCCGGGCCGCGGCCGAGCTGGCCCTCGGCACCATGCCCTGGCTGGTCCTGGCCGGGGTGGTGGAGGGCTTCGTCACGCCGTCCGGCCTCGGCGTGGCGCCGGCGCTGGTGGTGGGCCTCGGGCTGGGCGCGCCGTTCTGGCTGCTGGTGTGGCGGCGCGGGCGGGCGGAGCGGGCGGTGCCGGTGCTGCGGTGAATGCGAGCGCGCTGCGCTCGGTCCTGCCGCACAAGGTCCGGCCTCAGGCGCGGGCGCGCTGCTTGAGGCGGAGGTAGGCCGAGACGCAGGCGGCCGGGAGCTGGTGAGGCAGGGCCTCGACCACCTCGGCGCCGGCCCGGGTGAGCTGGTGGGCCACGGCCGAGCGGGCGTCGAGCACCTCGACCGCCACCGAGGCGGCGTAGGCGTCGAGGGGCGAGGCCGGCGGGGTGCGCACCAGGCCCACCAGGTCGGGGTCGCTCACGCTGGCCACCACCACGGCGTGGCGCCGGGCCAGGACCGGGACCGCCTCCACCAGGGGTCGTGCCGCGCCCTCCTCCAGCAGGTCGGTGAACACCACCACCAGGGCCCGCTTGCCCCTGTTCACGGTGCGGAAGGCCAGCTCGTAATCGCTGTCCACCGTCGACGGCTCCAGGTCGAACAGGGCCTCCACCACGGCCCGCCCGCCCCGCCGGCGAGGGGCGAGGCGCCGGCGCACCGCGGCGTCGAAGGCGACGGTGCCGCACCGGTCCCCCATCTCGTCGGCCACCATGGCCACGGCCGTGGCCGCGTCGAGGGCGGCGTCGAGGCGGGTGAGGGGCGGCGGGCCGGGCAGGGGCGCGGTCATGAGCCGGCCCGCGTCCACCAGGCACAGCACCTCGCGGTCCTGGTCGACCCGGTACTGGTTGCTCATGGGCCGGTCCAGCCGGGCCGTGGCCCGCCAGTTGACCTGGCGCACGTCGTCGTCCGGGCTGTAGTCGCGCACCAGCTCGAACTCGGTGCCGAGGCCCAGGGGCCCCCGGTTGCGGAGGCCCTCGGTGGCGAAGCGGCCCTGGCGCACGGCCATGGCCAGCCGGCGGGCGCCCGGCAGGTCCGGGTAGACGGCGACCTCGGCCGGCTCGGCGCCGGTGCCGTCCCACCGGCCCAGGCCCAGCGGCCCCACCGCCCGCACCGCCACCGGGGGCAGGACGTGGCGGCCCCGCCGCCGCGGGAGGAGCACCGCGTCGATCCGGCCCTCGCCCTCGGGGTTCTCGACGGCCAGGTCCGGCGTGGCCGGCTGGCGCAGGAGGACCCGGCCGGCGCCGGGCGCTCCGGCCTCCACCACCAGCGGCACGGGCACGGCCCGGGCCAGCACCGCCGGCACCACGCGGGTCACGGTGGGGCGCCGGCGCACCGAGCGGGCGTCCACCACGGTGGCCGTGGCCACGACCAGGGCGGCCAGGAGCACCGCGGCCGGCGGCACGAGCAGGGCCAGGGCCGCCAGCCCGGCCAGCGCCCACGCCGCCCGGGGCGACGGGCTCACCGGCTCGCGTTCCGGGAAGCCGCACGTCCGCCTGGCGAACGTGAGGCTTCCCGGAATCCCAGCACCGTCACCGGGGGACGGGGACCGACGCCACCGCGGTGGCGACGGCGTCGTCGGGCCGGTAGCGGTCGAGCTCGGCCTCGGGCCGCAGCAGCAGGCGATGGCGCAGAACGGGCGGGGCCATGCGGACGACGTCGTCGGGCGTGACGAAGGCCCGCCCGGCCAGGCGGGCCGCGGCCCGGGAGGCGGCCAGCAGGTGGACGGCGGCGCGGGGGCTGGCGCCCAGGGCCACGCTCGGCAGCTCCCGCGTGCGCCGCACCAGCGTGGCCACGTAGGCCGCCACCTCGTCGCTCACCACGGTGGCGTCGACCTCCCGCCGGGCCGAGGCCAGCTCGGCCGGGCCGGCGACAGGAGTCACGTCGTCGAGGGTGGCGGAGTCCACGCCGCGGCGGTCCAGCCGCAGCATCGCCACCTCGTCGGCCTCGGACGGGTAGCCGACCTCCACCTTCACCAGGAAGCGGTCGAGCTGGGCCTCGGGCAGCGGGTAGGTGCCCTCGTACTCGATGGGGTTCTGGGTGGCGACCACGAGGAAGGGGTCGGGCAGGGGCCGGGCCTCGCCCTCCACGCTCACCTGGCGCTCCTGCATGGCCTCCAGCAGGGCGGCCTGGGTCTTGGGCGGGGTGCGGTTGATCTCGTCGGCCAGGAGGACGTTGGTGAAGACGGGCCCGGGCCGGAAGACGAGCTCGCGGGCCCGCAGGGTCATGGTGCCGGTGATGTCGGACGGGAGCATGTCGGGGGTGAACTGGAGGCGGCGGAACTCGAGCCCGAGGGCGCGGGCGGCGGCGTTGGCCAGCAGGGTCTTGGCCACGCCCGGCACGCCCTCCAGCAGGACGTGGCCGCCCACCGCAATGGCCGCCAGCAGGACCTCGACGGCGTCGTGCTGGCCCACCACCACCTTGCCCACCTCGGTGCCGACGCCGTCCCGCAGGCGGCGCAGGGCGCCGCCGTCGTCCCCTCGTGTCATCCGGGCCGTCCTTCCAGATGGGCCAGGGCCCGGGCCGCAGCCATGGCCTCGTCGTCGCTGGTGACCGGGCGCAGCACGGCGGCCACGTCGTCCTCTTCCAGGCCGAGGCGCCCTGCCGACCGGGCCAGCGCGTCGTCGCCGGCGCCGGCCGGCAGGCCGGCCCGCTGCTCGAGCCGGCGGCGGGCCGCGGCCTGGAGCGGGGCCAGGGACTCGCCCGGCCGCCCGGTGCGCGACAGGGTGGCCGCCACCGCGTCGACGTAGGCGCGCCGGGGGGGCGGCAGGGGCCGCTCCAGGTCCTCGGGCGGGCCGAGGCGGCGGCCGCGCGACCACATCCACACCAGGACGGCCACGGCGGCGGCGGCCAGGCTCCACCGCCAGCGGGCGGGAAGGGCGGCGAAGCCCCGGCCGGCGCCGTAGCCGTGCTGGGCCTCGGCGAAGCGCACCGCTCGCCCGGGTTCGCCGGCCGCGGCCAGCCCGAAGGCGGCGTTGTCGGCCTCGTCGAGCAGCCGGTTCTGCAGGAGCGACGGGTCGGCCAGCGCCACCACCCTCCCCTCCCCCACCGACGCCACCGAGGCCAGGACGCCGTCGGCCCCCGCCAGCACGGGCAGCAGCGGACCGGACCGCTCCCACGTGCCGGCGCCGGCCGTGACCACCTCGGCGACGCCCGCCACCTCGGCCACCGGCACCAGGGGCCGGCCCGGCCCGGCCGGCGCCGGCGACCAGGTGGGGCCGCGGCCGGCCACACCGGCGACGATGGTGCCGGCGGCGCGACCGGTGGCGACGAGGCGGCCGCCGGCGGTCACGAACCGGGCCAGGGCCCGTGTCTCCTCGGCGGTGAGCCCGCCGGCGTCGGCCACCACCACGGTCGCGGACGGATCGAGGTCGGCCCGGTGCAGGCCGGTGCGGAGCCTCCCCACCGGGTGGCCCCGCGCCGCCAGCAGGTCGGCATAGGCGGCCAGGCCCTCGGGGGCGGTGGCGTAGGAGGACGAGGGCGGCCCGCCGGGCTCGGCCCCGCCGGTGACGGTCTCGATGGCGGCCAGGCCGGCGTTCACGGCCAGGACGGCGGCGCCGGCGACCAGCACCACCCGGACGCCGGGGCTGAGGGCCCGCCACCGCTGCCCGACCGTGGGCGGGGCGCCGGTGGGGGCGCTCACGTCGCCATCCCGCTCGGGCCGGCGCCTGCCCGCCCGTCGGTGAAGGTCCTCATGGGCCCGCCGCCTCCTCCAGCACCCGGGGCCAGCAGGCGCGCCCTTCCGTGTGGCTCCTCAACCGGCCCGCCGCCTCCTCCGGCACGCGGGGCCAGCCGGCGCGCCGTTCCGTGTGGCTCCTCACCGGCCCGCCGCCTCCTCCAGCACCCGGGGCCAGCCGGCGCGCGCGTCGTCGACGTCGCCGGCCGTCGCCGGCCGGCCGCCGTACGCCACCTCCTCGAAAGCGTCGGCCAGCTCCCGCAGGCGGGACGAACCCAGGCGGCGGGTGAGCTCCCCGGTGGTGAGGGCGGGGCGGTCCACCACCACGCCGGCCCGGTCGAGGCGCACCACGCCGGCCCGGAACCGCAGGCGCAGCGCCCGGTCGAGGTCGCCGGCCCGCTCGGCCGCCAGCGCCTCGCGCTCGAGCCGCTCGGGGTCGAGGGCCCGGTTCGGACGCCCCCCCGGCCCGCTCCGGTGCACCCCCGCCGACGTCCGCCGGCGCGCCAGCCGGGCGCTGGCGAGCGCGGCCAGCCCCACCACGGCCGCGGCCAGCGCGCCCGTGGCCCAGACGTCGTCGGTCACCCGGTCCCATGCCCGGCCGAGCGGCTCGCCCACCGGGCGCAGCAGGTCGCCCAGCCGGCGCAGCACGCCCCGCAGCGGGCGTGGCACCGACGAGCGGTTGAAGCGACGACCCTCCAGGATGCGGCGGGCCTCGTCCCGGACTGCCGTCGGGTCGGGGCCGGCGGCCGGGGCGGCGCCGGCGCCGAGGGCGTCGAGCCGGGCCCGCAGCTCCTCGGGGCCGGCGTCGCCCAGCGCGCGACCCACGTCGAGGGGACGGCCGTCCACCCGGTCGACGGCGCGCAGCCGCTCCAGTGCGGCCGGATCGGACCCGGCCCGGCGGGCCAGCCGCTGCAGCTCGGACGTGGTCACGTCCTCGGCCGCGGCCGGCGCCGCCACCGACACCGCCATCGCAGCCACCACGGTCAGGGCCAGGACGGCCGCCGGCCGGCCCGACCGACGGTGCCGGGCCCGGGCCGGTGCAGGGGCCTCACCCACCTGGGCCCCAGGCCGGTGGGGGCGGTGGGGGCGGTGGCTCCTCCGTCCCGGGAGGGTCGGAGCTCTCCGCCGGCGGCCCGGAGTGCCAGGCCGGCGGGGGCGGCAAGGGTGGCGCCTCCGTCCCGAGGGGGTCGGCGCTCCCCGCCGGCGGCCCCGGTCGCCAGCCCGGAGGCGGCGGCCAGAAGGGCGGGCGGTCGGGAGGCTGCCCCGCCTCCGGGCCGGGCGGGCCGGGGGCCGGGGGCCACCCCGCACCGCCCGCCGGGGCCGACCACGCGCCGGGCCCGGGCTCCACGCCCACCCGCTGGGCCAGCAGCTCGAGGTCGAAGCCCTCCTTGCGCACCCGCAGGTCGAAGTAGACGACCATGATCACCGCCGCGGTGAACGGCGTGGTGAGCACGCTGGCGGCGGTGTTGGCCACGGCCTGGGCCGTGGCGTCGACCAGGTCGTTGCTGCCGGCGCTGGCCACCGCCAGCAGCAGCCCGGAGAACACGAACTGGACCATGCCGCTCAGGATGAAGGCCACGAGCAGGACGCCGGCGGTGGGCCACCACCGGCCCTTCACCAGCGCCCTCGACCGCTTGAGGGCCTTGCGGCCCCGGACGTCCTCGAGCAGGAGCACCGGGACGGCGACGGTCCACGCCACGTAGAAGTAGACGCCGGGGAGGAAGCAGGCCAGGACGGCTAGGAGGAGGAGCACGGCGAACACGATGGTGAGCCAGACCAGCGATCCCAGCCGGCCCGTGGCGAAGGAGAGCGAGCGGCGCCAGTCCGGCTCCTCGTCGAGGTAGGCGCCGCTCACCAGCTTGAAGCTGGCGGCGGCGGCGAGCTGCGACGCCACGTACGACACCAGCCCGAGCGCGATCAGGCCGGCGGCCAGTCCCCACACGTCGCCCGACTCGATCACGGGCCGGCCCAGCTCGTCGACCTCCCCGTCGAAGGTGCTCTCCGAGTCCGGCAGGGAGAGCTGGATCAGGGCGCCGAGGACCGACACCGGCGCCACCACCACCCCCACCGCCTTCACCAGGTGGGCGAACCGCTCCCGGTAGATCTTGATGGCGAGATCGAGGATCTCGCCGACGGCCAGCGGCCGGAGCTGGGCGGCGTCCATTGGCCGGTCACAGTAACCGGCCGGCCTCCGTTCACCTCCCGAGCGCGGCCAGCGCCACGCCGGTGCCGTCCTCGGCCGCGGCGATCAGCTCGCCCGTCACCACTCCCGCGGTGACGGCGGCGAGGGTCTGGCACGTGGGTCCCATGCCGGCCAGCGCCAGCGCCAGCTCGCGGTGGGCGGCGGCCGAACCCGGCAGGGTCGAGTGCTCGTTCAGGCCCGGTACCTCCACGACCACGTTGGCGGCGCCGGCCAGGCGCGAGCGCGGCGCCGGCACCACCACGTCGGCCCGGGCCGCGATCGACGTGACCCGCACGCC
>JBQTJJ010000164.1:0-4537 GCA_052387235.1 Actinomycetota bacterium | reverse complement strand
GGGGGGGGGGGTGGGCCCGGGGGCGGGGGGCGGGGGCGCCCCCGGGTCGGTGGGGCGCGGCGGGGGGGCGGCGCGGGTGGGGCCGGCGCCCCCCCCCCCCCCCGCGGCCGGCCCCCCCACGACCATGGGCGCCAGGGCCAGGCCCAGGAGGAGGCCGCTGGCCCACCGCCAGCGACGAGCAGGCTCAGCCCCCCCGCCGTTCCGCGCCACGTGAGGGAGTTCGACACCGCGGCCGCATCTCCTGTCGCGGCGCGCGAACCGCCCAGACCGGGCGCGCCGGCCGGCGCAGGGCGAGCGGTCAGGCCCGCCGGCGCCAGGCCGCCACCAGGCCGCTGGCCTGGCCCAGCCACGGGGTGTAGGCCCTCGGATCGGATCGGATGCCCTCGGCCAGCTCCTCCAGGCTCACCAGCCGCACGGCGTCGACCTCGGCCGGGTCCGGCACCGGGTCGTCGTCGCTCACGCCCACCAGGAGGTGGTCCAGCTCCTGCTCCACCAGACCGCTGGCCGGGTCGGTGGCGGCATAGCGGAACGAGCCCACCTCCTCCAGCTCGCACCTGATCCCGAGCTCCTCGTAGAGGCGCCGGCCGCCACCGTCCGCCACCGCCTCGCCGGGCCGGGGGTGCCCGCAGCACGAGTTCGACCACCGCCCCGCGAAGTGGTACTTGCCGGTGGCCCGGCGCTGCACGAGGAGGCGGCCGGCCGAGGTGAAGACGAACACGGAGAACGCCCTGTGCAGCTGACCGGGCGCCCGGTGCGCCGCCACCTTCTCGGCCGGGCCGAGGTCGCGCCCGCCCTCGTCGACGAGCACGACGAACTCGGATCCCGGAGCCGGTGACGAGCCGATGGGGCAGTGTAGGAGGGGCCGGGATGTGGACCGGCGCCCGCCGTGGGGTAGAACCGTCCCAGCCCGTCGAGACAGGAGGCAGCCCGATGGCCAGGGTCGCGTTCGTGCTGGCAGACGACTTCGAGGACTCCGAGTTCCAGGTCCCCTACGACCGGATCACCGGCGCCGGCCACCAGGTCACGGTGGTGGGCTCCGAGGCGGGGCGAAGGCTCACGGGCAAGCGGGGGAGGTCGTCCTTCGCCGTCGAGGCCACGCCCGACGAGGTGCACGCCGCCGACTTCGACGCCCTGGTGATCCCGGGCGGCTACTCACCGGACAAGCTGCGCACGGACCCGGGCGTGGTGAAGCTCGTCCAGGGCCTGGTCGAGCGGGACCGGCCGGTGGCGGCCATCTGCCACGGGCCCAGCCTCCTGGTGGAGGCGGACGCCGTGCGCCGGCGCACCGTGACCTCATGGCCGTCGGTGCGGACCGACCTCACCAACGCCGGCGCGGCCTGGGTGGACCGCGAGGTGGTGGAGGACGGCAACCTCATCACCTCTCGCAAGCCCGACGACGTCGACGCCTTCGTGGGCGCCATCCTCCGCCGCCTGGAGCACGCCGGACCGCGCTAGCAGGGCGTCACGCCACCGCCTCGGACCGGGAGGCCCGTACCCGCTCGTACCGGGCCAGGAAGCGGGTGAGCTGGCGGCGCTGGCGGCGGACGGCGAGTACCTGGGCCTCCAGCTGCTCGACGCCGGGCGGCTCGAGGTCGTAGATCCGCCGGGCCGGTCCCCGGCTGGCCGTGTCCCACGCCGACCGCACCAGGCCCTCGGCCTCCATGGACCGCAGGGCCCGGTAGATGCGGCCCCGGTCGAGGGCGGACAGGCCCATGTCGTCCAGCTGCCGCTTCAGGTCGTAGCCGTAGGCCGGCCGCTCCTCCAGCGCGAGCATGATGCAGGCCTCCAGGTACCCGGCGGTTGCCGTCACGGCCTCGTCATCGGTGGATCGGAGCTGTCGTTCCATACGGTCGACCCTAGGTGGGGCGGGTTACGCCGGCGTTGGAATTGCGTGTCGGTCAGGTGAATCGGGCGAGCTTCCTCCGGCCGGCGGGCGCGTGCCACTGTTGGGTCGTGGGCCTGGCCGAGACCATCGAGTGCGTCGACTGCGGGGGCGTGTGCCACCGCAGCCCGGCCGGGGAGCCCGAGTTGGGCTGGCGGGCCGGCGACGTGGTGACCTACCGCTGCAGGGACTGCAGCGACGTCTGGTACCTCGAGGTGGACGAGGACGACGTGGGCCCGGGGCCCGGACCGGATCCGGCGGCGGGCACTTCGTGACGGCGTTCGTCCAGGTCGACGACCCTCCGGGCCCCCTCGACAGGCCGAGGCCGAGGGTGGCACGGCCCTCGTGGCCCCCCCCACCGGCGTGCCCGCCGGCCCCCCGCTGGCCCTGCCCACCGAACCGGCCGGCAACCGGATGGGACCGGTCCACGGCATGTGGGCAGGGGGCCGGGCGCGCACCGGCCCGGGAGACGGTGCGGGGGGCACCATCTCCCGGGCCGGGTGAACCCACCGGAACGGGGGGGAGTGGTTACCGGCGGGCGGCCTTGCGGGTGGAGGTGCGGGCCCGGGCCTTGGCGGCCTTCTTGCCCTTCTTGGCCTTGGACTTGGCCGGCGCCACGCTGGCCGAGCCGGCCGAGTCCACAAAGCTCTGCGTCACGTAGAGCGTGCCTGCCTCGTCGTTGACCACCGCCACGCCGGCGGCGTCGAAGCGGCCGTTGAGGACGTTGGCACGGTGGCCGGGGCTGTTCATGAGACGGCGGTGGGCGTCCTCCAGCGAGCCGTTCATGGCCACGTTCTCGCCCAGGGCCGAGGCCCCGAGGGCGCGGCGGGTGGAGGTGGAGAAGTAGTCGGTGCTGTGCCAGATGTCGCGGCGGGCGGCCATGGCCATGCTCTGGCGGGTGGCGTAGGCGGCGATCTGGGGCCGGGAGGCCAGGGGCGCCAGGCCGGCGGCGGACCGCTCCTGGTTCATCAGCTGCAGGAGGCGCACGTTGAGCTCGTGCAGCTCGGTCATGGCTGCGGGCCGCGGCGCGGGGGCCGGGGCCGCGGCGGGGGCCGCGGCGGGGGCCGGAGTGGCGGCGGGCGCGGGCGCCGGCGCGGGGGCCGGAGCGGGGGCCGGCGCCGGGCAGACCAGACCGAGGAAGCCGCAGTCGGCGGCGGCGGCGGGGCCGGAGGTGACCATGCCGGCGGCGGTGATGCCGGCGGCGATGGTGACGATGCGTCGCATTGTGCGGTTCATGGAGGAGATGTCGACTGTGGGCGGTGTGACTTGAACAACGAATGCCCAATCCATGCCCAATGTGATGAAGTTATTAGGCCAGAAATCCCTTGCTTCCCAAGGACTTTCGGCACAACGACAAGAGCGCGGCCCGAAGGCCGCGCTCTTGGTGGAACGGGAAGCAGCCGTGCGGGCGATCAGCGCACGCGCACCACCCGGCAGGTGGTCCGGCCCTTGCGGTTCTTGGTGCAGACGCGGCGGGCCTTGGCCGCCGCCGCGGCCGGCGCCGGCGCCTTCGTCGTCATGAAGGCGACGGTGACGAAGATCTGGCCGTCGGCGGCGTGGACGACGCCCACGCCCATGGCGTCGTAGGCCGGGTCGATCATGTTGGCGTAGTGGAGGGGGCTGGCCACGAAGGCGTTGTGCAGGACCTGGACGTCGTAGCCCATGCCCACGTTCTCGCCGAGCTTGGCCCAGTTCCCCGGGGCCTGAGCCGCCAGGCTCGGGTTGTGGGAGATGGTGCCGGCGGCGAGCATCTGGCCGGACCAGGCCCGGGCCATGTCGAACAGTGCCCCGCGGTACTCGAGGGGCCGGAGGCCCTGCGAGACACGCAGCTCGTTGAGCTTGGCGGCGAAGGCCAGCTCGTCGGATCCGGTCGAGGCGCTCACCGGCTCGGCGGCCACCATCGACATCGCAGTCACCGCAACCAGTGCGGCCCCCAGCATCCTGCGTACCGTCTTCATCCCCAGTGCCTCCTCAGGCGCGTTCGTCCACGAGGAGGCCCAGTGCCCCCATTCGGCGGCCCGGCTGCCTTGTGAGCGGTGCGCTCCGTCAGGCCCGTGGCTTTGCGTCACCGGGTTTCCCCGGCTTTGCCGTTTCGTGGGTGTTGCAAGAGGACTATCGGCGCATCGGTGAGAGCAACTTGAGCCTCTTCGGGCGATTTCCCACGACCGGGCGCCGGCCAGACGAGGGGCCCGGACGGGCGTACCCTGGCCTCAGGTACGAAAGGGGTGAGGTCAATGCGCCGCTACCTCGTCATCTCGAACCAGACGCTCTCGAGCGATGCGTTCGATAAGAAGATCCGCTCGTGCCTGGCCGAAGGCCCCTGCCACTTCCACGTGGTCGTGCCCGCCACCCACACGCACGATCACATGACCTGGACCGAGGGCCACGACCGGGCGCTGGCCCGACAGCGGCTGGAATCGGCGCTCGAGCACCTGGTCGCCCTGGGTGCGGACGCCGACGGGGAGGTGGGGGACGCCCGGGCCCTCGACGCCGTGCGGGACGCGGTGCGGGACCGGCCGCCGTTCGACGAGGTCATCGTCTTCACGCTGCCGCCCGGGGTGTCGCGGTGGCTGCACCAGGACCTGCCCCACCGGGTGGAGAAGGTGCTGGCCCGGCCCGTGACCCACGTGGTGGCGGAGCCCGTCACGGCGTAAG
>JBQTJJ010000163.1:0-7246 GCA_052387235.1 Actinomycetota bacterium | reverse complement strand
AAGCAGCTCGGCCACCAGGGCCTCCAGGAGGTCGGTGTGGTCGGCGATGAGCCGGCGGGCGGTGGTGAGGGCCTGGTCGAGGATGGCGTCGACCGCCTCGCCGATGCGGTCGGCCTGGCCGCTGCCCAGCTGGGCGTAGCTGGCCCGGCTGGTGGGGCCGAGGTTGCTCATGCCGAACTCGGTGACCATGGACAGGGCCAGGTTGGTGGCCGAGGCGAAGTCGCTGGCCGCACCCTGGGTGAAGTCACCCTCCAGGTGGAACTCCTCGGCGGCCCGGCCGGCCATGGCCACCACGAGGCGGGCCTCGGCCTCGGAGCGGGTGAGGAACGAGTTGTCGTTGCCGCCCATCCAGGTGACGCCGCCGGCCGCCCCGCGGGGGACGATGGTGACCGAGACGGGGTCGTCGGCGTGGGGGAGCAGGATGGCGGCCACGGCATGGCCGGCCTCGTGCCAGGCCGTGATGCGCCGGTCCCGCTCGGTGACGACGGCGGAGAGGCGGGCCCGGCCCATGACGGAGGTGGCGAGGGCGGCGTGCAGGTGCTCGTTGGTGATCCACTGCGCGTCGCTGCGGGCCGCCTCGAGGGCCGCCTCGTTCATGAGGTAGGACAGGTCGGCACCGGTGAGGCCCGGGGTCTGGCGGGCCAGGGTGACGAAGTCGACGTCCGGCGCGAAGCGCCGGCCGGCGGCGTAGAGGGCCAGGATCTTGGTGCGGCCGGCCCGGTCGGGGGCGGGGACGGTGATGCGCCGGTCGAAGCGGCCGGGGCGGGTGAGCGCGGCGTCGAGGACGTCGGCCCGGTTGGTGGCGGCCAGGACGATGATGCCGGACTCGCTGAAGCCGTCCATCTCGACCAGGAGCTGGTTGAGCGTGTTCTCCCGCTCCTCGTTGCCGCTGCCGCTGGACTGGGACGAGCGGGCCTTGCCCACCGCGTCGATCTCGTCGATGAAGATGATGGCCCGGCCCAGCTTGCGGGCGGCCGAGAAGACCTGGCGGACCCGGGAGGCGCCCACGCCCACGAACGTCTCCACGAAGTCGGAGCCGGACAGGGCGAAGAAGGGCACGCCGGCCTCGCCGGCCACGGCCCGAGCCAGCAGGGTCTTGCCGGTGCCGGGGGGACCCACCAGCAGCACGCCCCGGGGCATCTTGGCGCCGGCGGCGATGAAGCGCTCGGGCGCGTAGAGGAAGTCGACGATCTCCTTGAGCTCCGAGACCGCCTCCTCGGCGCCGGCCACGTCGGTGAAGCGGGTCTCGGGCACGTCGGCCGGGGCCCGGCGCGACTTGCTCATCTTGCCCACGTTCATGCCCATCTTGGGGCCCATGAAGAAGACGAAGAAGCCGATGAGCAGCGCCACCGGGAGGAGGCTGAAGAGCAGGCCCATCCACGGCGAGCCCGCCTTGTTGGGGGAGGCGGTGACCTTGACGTTCGACTCGATGGCCTGGTTGGTCAGCTCGGGCCCGCTCCCCACGGGGTAGGCGGTCTGGACCTGGGTGCCGTTGGCCAGGATCAGCGTGGCCCGGCGGGACCCGTCGTTGAGGTGGAGCCTGGAGACCTTGCCCTCCTTGATGGCCTGGACGGCGCCGCTGAGGGTGACCTCGGGGGTCTCCTTCTTCTTGGAGGTGCTGCCGCCGGGCAGGTTGAAGAGGACGACCAGGGTGATGGCGAAGAGGGCGGCCAGGCCCAGGATCTGGAGGCGGAGGTTGCGTGCCTTCGGCTTCGGGGCGCCGGGTGGACGGGGCGGTGAGGGCGTACGCATCGAGGGACCTTTCCGGGTGAGTCCAGACGTCTCACCTGTCCCCTCATACGTCGGCATCGAAGCGCCCGGATTGAGCAGTTCTCGCGCCGGCAACACCGGAACCACTACGCTTTCGGGTGCGGACCGCGCAGACGGCGCAGTTCGCGGGTCAACCTCATCAGCTCCTCGATGTTCCGGGTGCGAGGAAGGGCCCACCCGAGAACCAGGAGCTGCTGTGCAGGAGACCTTCGCCGCGCTCGGCGTGTCCGACGAGCTGGTGGCCGCGCTGGCCGAGCGCGGCATCATCGAGCCCTTCCCGATACAGGCCCTCACCCTGGTCGACGCCCTGGCCGGCCGTGACGTGTGCGGAAAGGCCAAGACCGGGTCGGGCAAGACCCTGGCCTTCGGGCTGGCCCTCATCGAGCGGAGCCGCACGTCACCCCCGGGCCGGCCCGACTCGCTGGTGCTGGTGCCCACCCGGGAGCTGGCCGTCCAGGTGGCGGCGGTCATGGCGCCGCTGGCGGCGGCCAAGGGCCGAAAGGTGGTCGCCGTGTACGGCGGCGCCAGCCTGGAGCGCCAGGTCAAGCAGGTCACCGCCGGCGCCGACATCGTCATCGCCACCCCTGGCCGCCTCATCGACCTGGGCGAGCGGGGCGCGGTGGACGTCTCCGCCGTCCGCCACGTGGTCCTGGACGAGGCCGACCGCATGGCCGACATGGGGTTCCTGCCCCAGGTCGAGTGGTTCCTCCGCCGCATCCGGGGCGACCACCAGACGCTGCTGTTCTCGGCCACCCTGGACGGCGACGTCGACCACGTGGTCCGCACGTACCTCCGGGACCCGGTGCGCCACGAGGTGGCGTCCACGTCGCCCACCGTGGACGAGATGTCGCACCGCTTCCTCAAGGTCCACCAGATGGACAAGCCCAAGGTGGCGGCGGCGGTGGCCCGGGCCCAGGCCCGCACCCTCGTGTTCGCCCGCACCAAGCGGGGGGCCGACCGCCTGGCCTCCCAGCTGGAGCGGGAGGGCCTCCGGGTGGGGGTGATCCACGGCGACCTGCGCCAGCAGCAGCGGGAGGCGGCCCTGCAGGACTTCACCGCCGGCAAGCTCCCCGTTCTCGTCGCCACCGACGTGGCCGCCCGCGGCATCCATGTCGAGGCGATCGACGTGGTCATCCACTACGACCCGCCCGAGGACCACAAGGCCTACCTCCACCGCTCCGGGCGCACCGCCCGCGCCGGCGAGGAGGGCGTGGTGGTCACCCTGGTCCTGTGGGACCAGGAGCTGGAGGTGGAGCGCCTCCAGAAGCGCATCGGGATCCGCCAGCCCTTCGTGGAGGTCTTCTCCAACGACCCCCGCCTGGCCGACCTGAAGGCGTGGAACCCGGCCGACGAGGTGACCGAGGCGCCGGCGCCGGCGAAGCTCAAGGTGGCGGCCGGGGCGCGCCGGCGGCGCTAGGCGGTTCCAATAGGTTGGGGCCATGGCACCGGAACCCGGCGACACGGCCCCCGGCTTCACCCTCGTCGACCAGTCGGGCGCCGAGGTGGGGCTGTCGGACTTCGCCGGCCGCAAGGTGCTCGTGTACTTCTACCCGAAGGCCGGCACCGGGGGCTGCACCCAGCAGGCGTGCGGGCTGCGCGACATCGCCGGCGACGTGGGCGACACCGCCATCGTCGGCATCAGCCCCGACCCGCCGGCCGCCCAGGCCAGGTTCGACCAGAAGCACGGCCTGGGCTTCCCGCTGCTGTCGGACGAGGACCACGCCGTGGCCGACGCCTACGGCGTGTGGGGCGAGAAGAGCATGTACGGCCGCAGGTACTGGGGCGTGGTCCGGTCGGCCTTCCTCGTCGACGAGCGGGGCCGGGTGGCCGAGTCCTGGTACAAGGTCTCGCCCAAGGACACGGCCACCAAGCTGCTGAAGGCCCTGGCCCGCGGGTAGCCGGGGCCAGGCGCTACCGGGAGCGGCGCCGGCCGACCAGCCAGCCCAGGCGGTAGGCGAAGCTGCCGTCCTGGTCGCCCGCCTCCGCCGCGGTGCGGGTGGTGCGGGACCTGGCCGCCATCCTGCCCAGGCGGTGGAACACCGTCCCCTCGGCCGGGGCCGAGCCGGCGCCGGCCCTCCCGGCCGACTTCCGCCGGTGCAGCACGGCCTCATAGGCCTCGGTGAGCTGCACCATGGCCCGCTCCGCCTCCACGCGCACCGGCTCGGGCCGGCCCTGGTGGAGGTCGGGGTGGAGCAGCATCGACCGGGCCCGGTAGGCGGCGCGCACCTCGTCGTCCGACGCCGACGGGGCCACGCCCAGCACGGCGTAGGGGTCGGGGCCGCGGTCCACCGGACCAGTCTGGCCGGTGCGGGCCGCTCCGCCACGCCGGCCTTCCCCTCGGCCCGCCCGCGTCGTAGCCTGGGACATCTTCAAGTTCCTGGTCTTCGTGGGGCTGCTGGCGGCCGGGGCCTACCTGATCTACGGCCAGGTCTCCAAGGTCGAGCCGGACGAGGTCCCGGTCCCGTCCCAGGTCGTCGTGCCCAACCCGCCGCCCATCCAGGTGCACCCGCAGAGCCCGCTTCGATGAGGTCGCCGGACTAGTCCGGCCCGGGGGACGCGGGCCGGATGGATATGAGCCGATCGGGTGATTGTGGCGGGCCACGATCCGCGCCCACACTCCACATGTGGCACGAATCGTCTTGGCAGCGTGGGTCCTGTTCTCCATCCCCCTTTGCATCGCCATCGGGCACATGTACCGGAGCGCCGCTCAGCCCCGGCCCGGGGGGGTGGACGCCCACGAGGTGGCGGCGATGCTGAAGCGCCGGCACCACTAGTCCTTCCCCGCCCGGGGTGCCCGAGGTGGGACTCGAACCCACACGCCCCGAAGGGCAGTGGCTTTTGAGGCCACCGCGTCTGCCATTCCGCCACTCGGGCGAGCGCCATGAGCGTACCGGCCTGCACCCGCCGTGCAGCGCGTTCGGGATCGGTAGCGTCGGCCCTCGTGCCGTACCCCTCCGCCCCCCGCCTCGGCGTGGTCGACCACCTCCACGGCCGGGCCGTCGCCGATCCCTATCGCTGGCTCGAGGACCCGTCCTCGCCCGAGACCGAGGAGTGGTCCAAGGCCCAGGACGAGCTGGTGCGCACCTTCCTCGACGCCCGGCCCGGGCGCGGCCACCTGCGCCGGCGCCTCCACCAGCTGCTCGCCACCGGCACGGTGGGCCCGCCGCTGCACCGGGGCGGGCGGGCCTTCTTCACCCGGCGCCGGCCCGACCAGGAGCACGCCGTGCTGCTGGTGCGGGAGCCGGACGGGTCGGAGCGCACGCTGGTGGACCCGAGCGCGCTGAGCGACGACGACAGTGTCACCCTCGACGGGTGGGCGCCGTCGGACGAGGGTCGCCGGCTGGCCTACCTGCTGTCGGAGGGCGGCGACGAGGAGGCGTCGCTGCGGGTGATGGACGTGGCCACCGGCGAGGTGGTGGACGGCCCCGTCGACCGCACGCGCTACGCCGACGTGGCCTGGCTGCCGGGCGGCGAGGAGCTGTTCTACGTGCGCCGGCTGCCCCCGTCGGAGGTCCCGGCCGGCGAGGAGCAGTTCCACCGCCGCGTCTACCGCCACCGGATCGGGGCCGACCCCACCGGCGACCACCTCGTGTTCGGCGAGGGCCGGGACAAGACCGAGTACTACTCGCTCGACGTGTCGGCCGACGGCCGGTGGCTCACGGTCGCCGCCTCCAAGGGGACGGCTCCCCGCAACGACGTCTACCTCTTCGACCTGGCCGCCGGCACCCGGCGGACGGTGCAGCAGGACGTGGACGCCTGGACCGACGCCCGCGTCGCGCACGACGGCCGCCTGTACCTCCTCACCAACGCCGGCGCTCCCCGCAACCGCCTCGCCACCGCCGACCCGGCGGGGGAGCTGGGCGCCGGCGCCTGGCTCGACCTGGTGCCGGAGTCGGAGGCCGTCCTCGACGGCTACGCGGTCACCGACGACGCCGTCGTGGCGTCGTCCACCCTGCACGCCATCGCCCGGGTCCGGGTCCACGACCGCCTCACCGGCGAGGTCCGCGCCCAGGTCCGGCTGCCCGGGCTCGGGTCCGTCGCCGGCGTGTACGGCCGCCTCGACGGCGGCTCCGAGGTGTGGTTCGGCTACACCGACTTCGTGGCCCCGCCGTCGGTGCACCGCCTCGACGTCACCGCCGGCTCGGTGGAGCTGTGGGAGGACGCTCCCGGCCGGGTGGACGTGGCCGGGATCGTCGCCCGCCAGGTCACCTACCGGTCGCCCGACGGCACCGACGTGCGCATGTTCGTGCTGGCCCGGGAGGGCGACGCCGGCCCCCGCCCCACCGTGCTGTACGGCTACGGCGGCTTCAACGTGTCCCTCACGCCGTCCTACAGCGCCGGCATCCTGGCCTGGGTGGAGCAGGGCGGCGTCTACGCGGTCGCCAACCTCCGGGGCGGCGGCGAGGAGGGCGAGGCCTGGCACCGGGCCGGCATGCGCGCGCACAAGCAGCGCGTGTTCGACGACTTCGCCGCCGCCGCCCGGTGGCTGGTGGGCAGCGGCACCACCACGCCGGACCGGCTGGGCGTGAGCGGGGGCAGCAACGGCGGTCTGCTGGTGGGGGCGGCCGTCACCCGGTTCCCGGAGCTGTTCGGGGCGGCGGTGTGCAGCGCGCCCCTGCTCGACATGGTGCGCTACGAGCGCTTCGGGCTGGGCCGGACGTGGAGCGACGAGTACGGCACGGCCGGCGACCCGGTGGAGCTGGGCTGGCTCCTGTCCTACTCGCCCTACCACCACGTCGTGCCCGGCACCCGCTACCCGGCCGTGCTGTTCACCGTGTTCGACTCCGACACGCGCGTTGACCCGCTCCACGCCCGCAAGATGTGCGCCGCCCTCCAGCGCGCCACCTCGGCGGGGTTCGACGAGGCGCCCGTGCTCTACCGGCGTGAGCAGAAGGTGGGCCACGGCGCCCGCTCGGTGAGCCGCACGGTGGAGCTGGGGGTCGACACCGCCGCCTTCCTCGCCGACCGCCTGGGGCTGGCGCTCCCCGGCTGAGTCAGGGGAGCGTGGCCGCCCCGGTCAGGAACGGGTTGGTCCGGCGCTCGGCGCCGACGGTGGTGGTGGCGCCGTGACCGGGGAGGACCCGCACCTCGTCGGCCAGCGGGAGGATCTTGTCGGCCATCGACGCCATCAGCTGCTCGGAGGAGCCGCCCGGGAGGTCGGTGCGGCCCACCGACCCCTTGAACAGGTGGTCGCCCGAGAACAGGATCGGCGCCTCACCGTCCACCTCCAGCAGGAAGCAGGTGGAGCCCCGGGTGTGGCCCGGCGTGTGGACGGCGGTGAAGGTCATGCCGGCGCCGCTGACCCGCTCGCCGTCGTCGAGGTGGTGGACGAGCTCGGGCGGGTGCAGGTCGAGCCCCTGCTGGGCCAGCATCTGGCCCAGGACGCCGCCCGTGCCCACCGGGTCGAGCAGCATGTGGCGGTCGGCGTCGTGGAGATGGACGGGGACGGCGCGGCCGGCGCCGGCCACCACGGTGG
>JBQTJJ010000162.1:0-34834 GCA_052387235.1 Actinomycetota bacterium | reverse complement strand
TTGTGGAGCGGACGACGGGATTCGAACCCGCGACCCCAACCTTGGCAAGGTTGTGCTCTACCAGCTGAGCTACGTCCGCAGCGGCGGCGAGCTTAGCAGTGGGGTCCGGGGGCCCCTACTTGAGCAGCCGGGACAGGCGCCGGTCGGCCAGCGGCTTCCCGCCGGTCTGGCAGGTGGGGCAGTACTGGAGCGACTTGGTGGCGAACGAGACCTCCCGGACCGTGTCGCCGCAGGCGGGGCAGGCCTGGCCGGCGCGCCCGTGGACCCGCATGCCGGACCTCTTCTCGCCCTTGAGGCCGGCGGCTGGGAGGCCGGCGCTGCGGGTCATGGCGTCGGTGAGCACCTCCACCACGGCGGCGTGGAGGCGGGCCACGTCGTCGTCGGTGAGCTTGGCCGCGCCCTTGAACGGCGACAGCCGGGCCACGTGCAGGGCCTCGTCCGAGTAGGCGTTGCCGACGCCGGCCACCACCGTCTGGGTGGTGAGGGCGGCCTTGAGCTGGCCCCCGTGGGACCGCAGGGCCGCGCCCAGCGCCGGCGCGTCGAAGGCGGGATCGAGGGGGTCGGGACCGAGACGGGACACGCCCTCGACGTCGGCGGGCGAGCGGACCACGTAGGCGGCCAGCCGCTTCTCGGTGCCGGCCTCAGTGACGTCGAATCCAGCGCCGCCCTCGAACCCGACCCGCAGCGCCAGCGGCCCCTTCCCGGGCCTGGCCCTGGCTGCCGGCAGCTCGTCGCTCCAGCGCAGCCAGCCGCCCCGGGCCAGGTGCAGGACCAGCCACAGGCCGTCGGTGTCGAGCAGCAGGAACTTGCCCCGCCGCCCGCAGCCGGCCACCGTCCGGCCCACCAGCGCCTCGAGCGGCGGGTCGTAGGTCTTGAGGGCGGCGAAGGCAGCCAGCTCGGCCCGCTCGATCCGCAGGCCGGCGGCCTTGTCCGTGAGGAACCGGGCCAGCGACTCGACCTCGGGAAGCTCCGGCACCGCAGGGCTACCCCGCCCGCCCGGTGGAGCCGAACCCGCCCACGCCCCGCTCGCTCGGCGCCAGGTCGTCGACGGCCGAGAACGCGACCCGCTCCACCCGCTGCACCACCAGCTGGGCGATGCGGTCACCCCGGTGGACCCGGTAGGGCGCGGTGGGGTCGGTGTTCACCAGCAGGACCTTGATCTCGTCCCGGTAGCCGGCGTCGATGAGCCCCGGCGTGTTGAGGCAGGTGACGCCGTGGCGCAGGGCCAGGCCGCTGCGGGGCTGGACGAAGCCGGCGTAGCCGTCGGGGATGGCGACCGCGATCCCGGTGGGCACCAGGGCCCGGCCCCCGGCCGGCGCCAGCTCGGCGTCCTCCCGGGCCACCAGGTCGGCCCCGGCGTCGCCGGCCCGGGCGTACGCCGGCAACGCCAGCTCCGGGTCCAGGCGGACGACCGGCAGCTCCAGCACGGCCCAACACTACGGGCCCTACGATCGACCGGGTGCTCGTCTGGATGGACCTCGAGATGACCGGGCTGGACCCCGCCACCTGCACCGTCGTCGAGGTGGCCTCCCTGGTCACCGACGACGAGCTGGAGGTGGTGGCCGAGGGCCCGGACCTGGTGGTCGCCACCCCGCCCGCGGCGCTGGCCGCCATGGACGACGTGGTGAGGGAGATGCACACCGCCAGCGGCCTGCTGGCCGCCATCCAGTCGTCCACGCTCACGCTGGAGGAGGCGGGCCGCCAGACCCTGGACTTCATCAGGACGCACGTGCCCGAGCGCCGCACCGTCCCGCTGTGCGGCAACTCGATCGGCACGGACCGCCGCTTCCTCGCCGCCCACCTGCCCGAGATCGAGGCCTGGCTCCACTACCGCTCCATCGACGTGTCCACGGTGAAGGAGCTGTGCCGGCGCTGGTACCCGCAGGCCTACGACGCCGCCCCCAAGAAGCAGGGGTCGCACCGGGCGCTGGACGACATCCGGGAGAGCATCGCCGAGCTCGCCCACTACCGCTCCGCCATATTCCGGTAGCCCCCGGGGGGCGTTCTACACTTCGCCATGCCCGAGGCGGAAGCGGAGCCGGAGCCCCTGCTGACCCAGCTCACCAACCGCGGTCTGCGGTGGGCCGAGGACCTGATCTACGCCCTGGTGGCGATCACCCTGGTGGGCTGCGCCGGCGTGGTGCTGGCCGACACCATCTACGGGCTGCTCACCAGGACGGGCGACGACGGCGTCACCAAGGCCATGCAGTCGGTCCTCGACTCGCTCCTGATCGTGTTCATCCTGGTCGAGCTGCTGAGCGCGGTGCGCTCCACCCTGGAGGAGCGCAGGCTGGTGGCCGAGCCCTTCCTGCTGGTGGGCATCATCGCCACCATCAAGGAGATCGTGGTGGTGTCGGCCTTCGCGGAGAAGGGCCGCGACGTGCCCGAGTCGATGCTCGAGGTGGGCGTGCTCGGGGCCGTGCTCGTGGGCCTGAGCCTGGCCACGTACATGCTGCGCCGCAAGGAGCGGGAGCCCGAGGAGTGACGCCGGGGGGTCAGCGGGCCAGCGCCAGGCCCACCGCGCCCGGGGCCAGGGCGGTGGGGGCGCCGTGGAAGGCGGCGTCGCCGAACGCGAACAGGCCGCCGTCCGCCGCCAGCACGTAGTAGCCGCGGCCCGAGGGCGTGGGCCGGAGGTCGACCACCCGGGCTGCCCCTCCCCGCCCGGCGGGGCCGCCGGCCCGGCGGGCGTCGCCGAACGTGAGCACCGTCCCGTCGGCCGCCGCCAGCCAGTAGCCCCGCCCGCTGGGAGTGGCGGCGATGGCCACGACCGGGGCCCGGGCCCGGCCCGCGGCCGACCCGAGGTCGGGCGCGTCGCCATGGGCCGACACCCGGCCGTCGGCCGCCGCCAGCCAGTAGCCCCGGCCGGTGGGGGTCCGGGCCATGTCGACGACCGGCCCCGGCGCCGCGCCGTGGTCGAGTGCGTCCCCGAAGGGGCGGACCCGGCCGCCCTCCTCGGCCACCCAGTAGCCGAGGCCGCTGGGCGTGGCCTCCAGCGCCACCGGCCGGCCCGCCGGCCCGAGGAGGCCCAGCAGCTCGGGCGAGCCGAGCGGGAGGGCGTCGCCGAAGGGAAGCACCCGGCCGGCGTCGGTGGCGACCCAGTACCCCTGCCCCGACGGGGTGGCCGCCATGGCGGCGGCGGGCGCCGCCAGGGGCGCGGCCAGCGGCGCCAGGAGGGCGGGGGCCCGTCCGAACCCCAGCACCCGCCCGTCCCGCCCGACGGCCCAGTACCCGGGCGTGCGCGCGACGCGCGCCGCGGCCACGGCGGCGGCGACGGTCCGGCGCAGCTCCGGCAGGCGGGCGTAGAGCAGGTCGCCGGGGCACGAGGTGGAGCCGACGTCGCGGTGGCCGGCGATGGTGGGCACGACCCTGCCTCCGGCCCACCGGGCCGAGCCGGCCGGGTCCATCCCGTGGCGGTCCGCCTTCCAGGCCAGCACCCGCTGCAGCGCGTCGAGGGCGGGCGGCGCGGGCGCCCGGTCGGTGAACGTGCCCAGCAGGGCCACGCCCACCGAGCCGGCGTTCTGGTCCTCGGCGTGTGCGCCGATCACCCCGTGGCCGGCGGCCGACTCGCCGTCGGGCGTCTCCCCCGACCCGTACACCCGGGCGTGGCGGCCCTCGTAGACACGGCCGGCGCCGTCGATCACGAAGTTGTACCCGATGTCGTCCCAGCCGTTCCCGCGGACGTGGAAGGCGTACATGGCCCGCATGGTGGCGGCCGGGTCGGGATCGTCGTTGGGCGTGACGGTGTGGTGCACGACCATCCGGTCCACCGGCGCGAAGGCGGGCGGGGCCCGGCGCAGCGACTCGTCCGCCCCCCACGCCGACCGCGGCACCACCGCCGGCTCCGCCGCCTGGGCGCCGGCGCCGGCCGGCCGGTCCCGCACCAGGTGCCGGGGCCCGTGCTCGGCGTCGATGACCGCCACCCGGAGGGACCGGGCCTCCCCGCCGGCCCGCACCTGCACCTGCCGGGCCCCGTCCACCCGGAGCAGGCCCGATACCACCCGCCGGCGCTCCTCGCTCCCGAGGTCGTGAGCCACCTCCACCGCCCGCCACGGACCCCACCGGCCCGTCGCCGGCGCGGTCCGCACCTCGACCCCCGCGTCCTCGGCGCCCGTCCAGCGCACGCCCAGGTGGGTGGCGGCGAACGGCACGGAGCGGGTCCGCGCCACGGGCAGGGCCAGGCGGCGGAAGGGCACGGGCATGGTGGGAGCGGAAGGGGCGGCCAGCTCGAGGTAGCGGAGCTCGGGCGCGCTCCACGCCATCCGCACCGGAACCACCGCCCCCGCGCCGGCGAGCAGCACGGCGAGGGCGGCCACGACCAAGGGGCGGCGGGGAAGCTGGCCCACGGGGTGAAGAGCTTGTCACCGATCGGGGTAGCTTGCGCCCTATGGGCGTCTCGGCCGGGAAGCTCGCCGCCTTGCTGGACCGGGCCCGCCGGGACGTCGACGAGGGCATCGTGCCCTCGTGCCAGGTGGCGGTGGGCCTGGCCGGCGAGGTCGTGGCCTTCGAGGCCTTCGGCGACGCCGGCCCGAGCACCCGCTACTCGGTGTTCTCCTGCACCAAGCCGATCGTGGCCTCGGCCGTATGGGTGCTGGTGGGCCGGGGCGACCTGGACCCGTCCCGGCCGGTGGCCGACTACGTCCCCGAGTTCGGGACCCTGGGCAAGCACGTGGTGACGGTGGAGCAGGTGCTGCTCCACACGTCGGGCTTCCCCAACGAGACGCTGATGCCCCCGGACTGGGAGACCCGCCAGGGCCGCCTCCGGGCCTTCGGGGAGTGGAAGCTGGCGTGGGAGCCCGGCACCGCCTTCGAGTACCACCCCACGTCGGCCCACTGGGTCCTGGCCGAGCTGCTGGAGCGGATCGACGGGCACGACCACCGCGACGTGGTCGAGCAGCTCGTCACCGGCCCGGCCGGCCTGCCCCGCCGGGTGCTCGGGCTCGCTCCCGGCGACCAGGACGGGATCGCCACGCTCGAGTCGCGCGGCGAGCCGGCCACGCCCGACGAGCTGGAGGCGGCCATCGGGGTCCGCCGGCTCCCGTCCACCGAGGTCACCGACAGCCACCTGCTCGCCTTCAACCTGCCCGAGGTGCGGGCCGTAGGCGTGCCGGGCGCCGGCGGGGTGATGCGGGCCGCAGACCTGGCCCTGTACTACCAGCGGCTCCTCCACGACCCGGACGGGATCTGGCGACCCGACGTCCTCGCCGACGCCACCGGCACGGTGCGGAACTCCTTCGCCGATCCGCTGTTCAACATGCCCGCCAACCGGGCCCTCGGCCTGGTGCTGGCCGGCAGCGACGGCCTCGGCTTCCTTCGGGGCTTCGGCTCGTCGGTCTCTGCCCGCGCCTTCGGCCACAACGGCGCCGGCGGCCAGGTGGCATGGGCCGACCCCGAGTCCGGTCTGTCGTTCGCCTATGTCACGAACGGCCTCGACGCCAACGTGATCCGCCAGTTCCGCCGGGGCATGTCGCTGTCGACCAGGGCCGGGCTGCTCACCGCCCCTGACTGACCCCGCGCGGTCCCGGCCGGATTGGGAGGCGTTTCTGCCGCCACGTAGAGTTCGGCCGTGCGACGCGGCGAGGCGCCCGGGTGAGGCCGTCCATACTCCGGGACCGCCTGAGGCGCAGCGAGCCCGAGGTCACGCCCGAGCAGGCCGCGCCGCCGGCGCCGCCGGAGTGGCCGGAGGAGAGCTTCACGACGGCGGCGGCCGAGGTGGTGCAGTTCTTCGGCGACGAGGGGATCGACCTGGCCGGCACCCGCATGGCCGACATCGGCTGCGGCGACGGGGTCATGGACCTCGGGGTGTTCCAGAAGGCGGCGCCGGCCCTGCTGGTGGGCTACGACGTGGCCGAGGTCGACACCGCCGCCCTGCGCGCCCGCGCCCGGGCCCGGGGCGTGGCCGACGAGCTGCCGCCCCAGCTGCGGTTCGAGCAGTGCACGAACACCACCCTGCCGGCCGCCGACGGCAGCTTCGACCACGTCTTTTCGTGGTCCGCCTTCGAGCACGTCCTGCGGCCGGTGGCCGTGCTGAAGGAAGTGCACCGGATCCTGCGCCCCGGCGGGCTGCTCATGATCCAGCTCTGGCCCTTCTACCACTCCAAGCACGGGTCCCATCTGTGGGACTGGTTCCCCGACGGCTTCGCCCAGCTCCTCTGGGACCCGGCCGCGGTGGAGCGCCACGTGCTCGCCAACCCCGGCCAGGGGCCGGCCTGGACCGACGCCCTCCTCGGCGCCTTCCGCGAGCTCAACCGGGTGACCCTCGACGACCTCCACCGGTCCCTCCTGGCCGCCGGCTTCGACGTCGTGAAGCTCCAGCTGCTGTCCGAGTGCTTCCACATCCCGGAGGACATCGCCCATCTCCCCCTCAGCCTCCTCGCCGTCTCGGGCGTGAAGCTCCTGGCCGCGCCCCGATGACGGCGCGCCGCCAGGTCGTCGCCGCCGTCTTCGCCGGCGCCGGGCCGGACGCGTTCGCCGCGACACTCGCCTCGCTGCGCCGGGCCGAGCCCGACCTGGTGGTGGTGATCGGCGGGCCCGACCTGGACGCCATCGCCCCGCTGGTGGACTTCGGCGCCCGCGCCGTCCTGGCGGAGTCGGCCTCCGACCTCGTCAACCAGGTCTGGGCGGAGCACCGGTCCCACGTCCTGGCCGTCACCGACACGGCCGTGTTCCCCAGCGGTGTCCTGGACCGGGCCGCGGCGATGGTGGAGCACGACCTGCGGGTCGCCACCGTGTCGTTCTTCTGCAACGCCGCCGCCTTCCTCAGCTTCCCCCACCGGAACACGGCCGCCTCGCACCAGGTCGAGAGCTACGACGAGGAGTCCATCACCCGGCTCCTGCGTGAGATGGGACCGGCCCAGCAGCCGGCCCCGGTGCCGTTCGCCACCGGGCCGGCCGTGCTCATCTCGTCCTACGCACTCTCGGCGGTGGGGCTGCTCTCCGACGTCGGGGACCTCCGCCCCGTCCTGGCCCTGGCCGACTTCAGCCTGCGGGGCCGGCGCAAGGGCTTCCTGGACCTGGTGGACCCGGCCACGTTCGTGGCCCGCCCGTTCGACCTGAACCCCGTGCAGGACTCGTGGCTGGACGACCCGGAGCGCCGGTGGCTGCTCGGCCAGCACCCGTTCTTCGAGCGCATCTGCGACGAGCAGTCGCTCTCCGACCACTCGGCCCTGGCCACGGTGTTCGGCGCCAGCCGGGCCAAGGTGCTGGGGCTGCGGGTGCTCGTCGACGGCTCCTGCCTCGGTCCGAAGGAGATGGGAACCCAGGTCCAGACCACGTCGCTGGTGGCGGCCCTGGCCCGACGCCACGACGTCGAGAAGGTCTGCGTGGCCCTTGCGACCGACATCCCGCGGTACGCGGCCGGGGTGCTGTCCGACCCCAAGGTCGAGGCCCGCTACGTGCCGGACGGCGACGTCAGCGGGTTCGGCCGGGTCGACGTGGCCCACCGCCCGTTCCAGCCCGTGACCTCGCTGCACCCCTCCTGGTACAAGGTGCCGGCCCGCACCGCGGTCACCATCCAGGACCTGACCTCGTACCACGTCGGCATCTACCACGCCTCGGCCGACGTGTGGCTGGCCCACCGCGAGGCCATGCGCCAGGTGGCGGGCGCGGTCGACGGGATCATCGCCATCTCCCACGACGTGCGGGCCCACCTGGCCCTGGAGCGACTGCCGGTGGAGGCGGAACGGGTGTCGGTGGTGGAGAACGGCACCGACCACCTCCGGGGCGACGAGTCCGAGGCCCTCCCCCGCGAGCTGCTCCTGCGCAACTTCGTGGCCGGCGAGTTCGCCGTCGTCCTCGGCACCAACTACGCCCACAAGAACCGGGACATCGCCATCGACGTGGTGGCCGAGCTGCGCCGGCGCGGCTTCGACCTCTCCCTCGTGCTGGCCGGCGCGGCCGTGCCGTTCGGCTCGTCCCGGGCCCACGAGGCACGTCCCGGCACCGAGGGCGACCACGTCTACGCCATCCCCGACGTCACCTCGGAGGAGCGGAACTGGCTGCTCCACCACGCCGCCGTGGTGCTGTACCCCACGTCGGCCGAGGGCTTCGGACTGGTGCCCTACGAGGCGGCGCGCTTCAACACCCCCACCGTCCTCGTCCCCTTCGGCCCCCTGGGCGAGGTCGTGGGCGACCTGCCGGTGGTGGCGGAGGACTGGAGCGCCCGGTCGATGGCCGACGCGGCCGAACGCCTGCTGGTCGACCCCGACCTGGCCGCCGAGCAGGTGCGGGCCGCCCTCGCCTTCGGCGCCGATTACACCTGGGACGTCACGGCTGCAAAGCTGGTGGAGGTCTACCGATCTCTACTCGCGGGACCGGCGCGAGGAGGCGGCCCTCGGGCAGAATGGAGCGAGACATGAGCACGGGAACCGAACCACGACCCGTCCGGGGGGCCACGCCTCCCGCCACGGGTATCGAGCACGAGCTCGACCGGCTCTCCCTCGCCCAGGCCCTGCGTGACTTCGACGTCGCCAACGCGCGGGTCATGGACCTGACCCAGCGCCTCATCGCGGCCGGCGACGAGCTCAAGGTCCTGCGCCAGGAGATGGAGGGCCTGCGCCGCGAGCACGACGAGCTGCGCACCACCCACGAGCAGATGCGCCGGTCCAAGGCCTTCAAGCTGGCCAGCCGGATCTGGGCCGTTCGCAACGCCCTCTGACGGGCAGGACGGCGGCGCGCCTCGGCTACGCTCCGACCGGATGACGCACCAGTCGGGAGCGAGCGGCTCCGGAGCCGACGATGTGGGCCCGGCACCGGGCGTGGGCCTCTCCACGGCCGACCGCGACACGTCGGCCTGGTTCGCCGAGCACTACAAGGACGCGGCCGACCAGGTCATCGACTTCCTGGCCGGCGACGGCATCAGCCTCACCGGGCGCGACATCGCCGACGTGGGCTGCGGTGACGGCATCATCGACCTGGGGGTGGCGCACAAGGCCGAGCCGACGTCGATGGTCGGCTTCGACATCATCCCCACCGACGTCACCTGGCTGGAGCGGCGGGCCCGCGAGGAGGGCGTGGCCGACCTGCCCGACTGCCTCGAGTTCCGCACCTGCGACCCGCGCACCCTCCCCGCCGACGACGACTCGTTCGACTTCGTCTTCACCTGGTCCGCCTTCGAGCACGTCGAGGACCCGGTGGCGGTGTTCCGGGAGATCCGGCGGATCCTCCGCCCGGGCGGCATCCTCATGCTGCAGATCTGGCCGCTGTACGCCTCGGAGCACGGCGCCCACCTCTGGCAGTGCATCCCCGACGCCTTCGTGCAGTTCCGCCTGAGCGACGAGGAGATCGAGCGCCAGGTCCGGGCCGCCGGCACCCATTCCCCCGAGCAGATCGACGAGTTCCTCGAGGTCTACGCCACCCTCAACCGGGTCACCCTCGACGACCTTCAGCGGGCCATGCTGGCGGCCCAGCTGCGGGTGGCCAAGCTGGAGATCCAGTCCGAGGCCGTGCACATCCCGCCCGAGCTTTCCCGGCGCTCGCTCTCCCAGCTCGGGATCTCCGGCGTGAAGCTGCTCGCCGTCCAGGCCTGAGGCCGGCCCTCAGACTCGCTGCGGGTAGCGGTAGCGGTCCACGAACGGGACCGTGGTCGACCACGCGGCGGTGAGCTGGTCGGCGTGGGCACCGCGGTCGGACACCGTGACCTGCTGCGGCACCCCACCCGTGAGGTCGAGCAGGGTCTGCACCAGCTCGCCGTCGGACACGGTGACCGGCATCTCGAAGCCGCAGAACTGCACCCGGATGAGCCGGGACCGGCCGTCGGGCTCGACCAGGATGCGCACCCGCTCGCCCGGTGGGCCCGGTGGCATCGAGGACGCCTCGATCTCGTAGCCCAGCCGGCCTATGGCGCGGAAGACGATCCGGAGCACGGCCCGGTGGATCAGCGGCGGGAGCACCGCCGACTCCTCGAAGGAGGCCAGGTCGTCCCGGTAGTCCGGGTAGCGCAGGTCGATGATGCGCTCGTGCTCCTCGACGGTGGTCTCCCGGGCCGCCAGCATGCCGGCGACCGACGTCGAGGCGCTCCCGAGGTGGAACACGAAGGTGGACGGGGCCAGGACGGCCCGGTACCCGAGGGACCGGCTGCGCAGGCACCAGTCCACCTCCTCGCAGTAGCCGCGGCCGTACACCGGATCGAACAGCCCCACGTCGGCCGCCACCGGGACCGGGATGAGCAGGCAGAAGCCCACCCCGGTGGGGACGTCGAGGGCGAAGGAGCCGAACTCGTCCTCGAGCTCGGCCGAGATCCAGTCCACGATGTCCTGGCGCTTGAGCAGCCCGGTGGCGTCGACGTTGGGGAGCGAGAAGGCCGAGGCGTTGTTGGACCAGGCCGTCACCGACCCCACGCCCGGGTTGTGCTCCACCACGCGCACCATGGCACCGATCAGGTTCAGGGGCAGGACCACGTCGGAGTTGACGAGCAGGACGTGGTCGTACTCCCGGGCCATGGCCAGCGACAGGGCCAGGTTCATGTTCCGGGGGATGCCGAGGTTGCGGGGCGAGCGGTAGTACTCGAGGTCGAGCGACTCGCAGATCGAGCGCAGCTCCTCGCTCCAGCCCTGCTCCGGGCTGCAGTCGTCGAGCACCACCACGTCGACGTCCCGATGGCCGACCCGGGCCCCCGCCGCCGAGTGGAGGCACGCGGGGACGAACCCGCTGCCGTTGTAGACGAGGATGGCCACGAGCACGCGTTGACGCCGCACGCCCCGAGCATGCTCGGGGCGGGGGGCCCGGCACAAGCCGCCCGGCAGGATTCCCGGGCCGGCGGGGTCCTGCCGTAGTCTGCGGCCCGACGCCCACCGGACGGGAGGACCCGGACATCACCACCGCCGAGCACCAGGACCTGGAGGTCGAGGCCCCGTCGCCGGCCGGCGCCGGGGACGAGCTGCCCTGGCCCGGCGACGAGCTGGTGTCGCGGGTCGCCGGCGGGCTCGACCGGGCCGCCTTCTACGAATCGGGCCGCCAGTCGGTACGCGACATAGAGGCCGTGCTGGCCGTCGTCGGCCGGAACATGGCCTCGTACGAGCGGATCTTCGACTTCGGCTGCGGCTGCGGCCGCATCCTGCTGTGGCTGGAGCACCTGTCCGCCACCTCCGAGGTGTACGGCAGCGACATCGACGCCAGGGCCGTGCGCTGGGCCCAGGAGGCGTTCCCCTGGGCCACGCTCGGCGTGAACCAGCCTCTGCCGCCCCTCGACTACCCCGACGCCAGCTTCGACCTCGTCTACAACCACAGCGTCTTCACCCACCTGGACGAGGAGCACCAGGACCGGTGGCTGGAGGAGCTGCAGCGGGTCACCAGGCCGGGCGGCCATCTCGTCCTCAGCGTCCACGGCGAGAAGGCCCTGGCCGACTTCGAGGAGGGGTCGCGGGGTGCCGGCGGGAATCCCGAGGCGATCCGCGACGAGGTCGTCAATCGGGGCATCTCCTTCATCGCCCACGACTCGTTCACCGGGGGGCCGTTCCCAGACGCCTACCACAGCACCTTCCACGCCCCCTGGTACGTGCTCGAGCACTGGAGCCGGTACTTCGCCGTCAGGGCCTACGTGCCCCAGGGCTCGCTCGGCTTCCAGGACTTCGTGCTGCTGGAGCGCACCGCCGAGGGCGGCACCACCTCCGCCGCCCGCCGGGCCGCGTCGTACCCTCCCCGCTTCTTCTCCGAGACCCGTACCGCCGCTGCCGAGGCCCCGGCCCCCCGCCCCTTCCACGGCGCGGTGCAGCGGGCCGTCTCGATGCCGCTGCACGGGCCGGCGCCGGAGTCGCCGGCCCGCTTCGGCACGGCCTCGGTGACCCTGCGCAAGGCGGTCCTGCGGGTCCTCTCCCATTACGCCGACTACCAGCGCGGCGTCGACCGGCAGTTCCAGGAGGCGCTGGCCGAGGTCGAGTCCAAGCTGGCCGACGTCACCCGGCTGCTGGAGCAGGCACGGGAGGCCGGCCTCATCGACGGCGTCCTCACCCTCCGGGAGTCCAACGTCCGCCTCTGGGACTCCCTCAAGCGCCAGGGCGAGCGGGTCAACCGCCTCGAGGCCGACCTCTGGGAGGCCATCGAGCAGCGCTCCCCGCACCCGCCCCCGCCCGGCGCCACCACCGACTGACGTTCCGGGAAGGCTCACGTTCGCTATGCGGACGTCAGGCTTCCCGGAATGCCGGCGGGCCCGCCTGCCGGCGGCGGCGGAGGCGGGCGACGACGCCGACGGCCGAGGCGGCCACCATGCCGGCGAGGGTGAGGAGCGTCACGGCGGCGCCGGCGCGGAGCGACCTGGGCCGGTAGTGCAGCTCGACCCGGTGGTCGCCGGCCGGGAGGGCGACGCCCCGGAGGGCGTGGTCGACCCGCAGGACCGGCGCCGGCTCGCCGTCGACCAGCGCCTCCCAGCCCGGGAACCAGGCGTCGGTGAGGACGAGGACGGCGGCCTCCTCGCCGCGCGTGCGGATGACGACGTGCTCGGCCTCGTAGCGCTGGACCGTGGCGCCGGCGGTCGGGGCCGTGCCGGCGCAGTCCGGGGCCGCCGGCGCGCCGAGGGCCCGGCGGGC
Organism: Actinomycetota bacterium; assembly: GCA_052387235.1. Classification (GTDB taxonomy): domain Bacteria; phylum Actinomycetota; class Acidimicrobiia; order Acidimicrobiales; genus JBQTJJ01. The sequence goes on along the minus strand of JBQTJJ010000162.1, from coordinate 22,316 downwards.
AGCAGAGGAGTCGGCCACCACCGCGACGGTCCGCAGCTGCTCCGACGTCATGCCCGCCAGCCTGGGCAGGACGCCGGCATCCGCCACCACGTCCCAGCACGGGGCGAGGAACGCGGGCGGGAAGGCCCCGCGCCGGGCGTACACCGAGGCGGGGCCGGTGACGACGGGTGGGGTGTCCGGGCCGAGGTCGAGGCCGGGGGGACCCACCAGCCGGTCGACGCCGAGCAGGTCGAACACAGGCGAGCGGAGGGCGTCGATCCCGAAGGGCCCGAAGAAGTTGGCCCTCGCCCGGTCGCGCTGGTCCTCCGCCAGCCCGACCAGCTCCACGATCCGGCGGGGGATGAGGGGGTCGTACCCGCCCACGCCGTAGTAGCGGTGCACGAGGGCGTCGTTGGGGGGCAGGTGCGCGGCCGGCCCGATCTCGGCCGAGCGGGACCGGATTCCGGGCGCCCCCCGGAGGGCGTCGACGGCCGGGGTGGCCGCGTACACGGCGACGGGCTCGTGGAACGGGTTGAAGCGCCAGCCGCTCATCCACAGGTCGACGCCGGCCAGGGCCACGACCAGGAGGGCCAGCCGGCCCGTCCATGCCGGCGCCACGGCCATGGCGGCGAAGACCACCCCGCCCAGCGCCAGCACGGCCAGGGCCTGCACCCCGTGCTCCATCACGTACCGGGACGGCAGGGGCGTCCAGGGCCGCCCCAGCGTGAGCCAGGCCACGATGGCGATGACGGCGGCGAGGCCGGCGCCGACCACGGCCAGCGCCGGCCGGGCCGACCGGTCCCGTTGCAGCAGCCGGTCGAGGCCCAGCGCGGCCAGGCCGGCGACGGCGAAGTTGCACAGCACGCTCATCCGCTCCGCCGACAGGGTGCGGTCGAACCCGGGCAGGGTGAGCAGGAACCGGTACAGCGCCGGCGGCGTGCCTGTGGCCGCCATGGCGCTGACGGCGCCAAGCAGCCCGAGGAACACGGCCAGGGAGCGGCGCCGGTGCAGCAGCCCGAGCACGGCCAGGGGCACGGCGAGGAGGCCGGTGTAGATGGCGGTGTCGGTGTAGTTGACCCCGGGGCCGGCGTAGTTGCCGTCGACCGGCGATCCCAGGTAGTCGGGCACGAGCAGGGTGGGCAGGTGCCGGGCCGGGAGGAAGGTGTCCCTGGCCACGTCGAAGGTGGTGCGCTGGCGCACGATCTCGGACGACAGCTCCCCCGCCGGCAGCAGCTGCACGGCGCCCATGCCGAGGGCCAGCGCCATGGCCGCCACCGCCGGCAGCCCCGCCCGCAGCACCCGGCGGGCCAGGCGCCCGTCGCCGCCCCCGGCGCCGGCCGCCACCACCGTCACCGCCACCCACACGAGCACGGCGAACCACGCGTACAGGGCGATCTGGGCGTGGCCCCCCAGCACCGGCAGCACCAGGCCGAGCGCGGCGATGCAGGTCCCCCGCCGGGTCCGGCCCTGGCGGGCCACCTCCAGGCCGCCGAGCGGCAGCGCCATCCAGATGGTCGACGCCACCACCGTCTCGTTGGTGGCCCACTTCACCAGGAAGGCGGAGAAGGCCCAGGTGACGGCCCCGAGCGCGGCGGCGTAGGGGTGCAGGCGGTGGACGCGCAGGAACCAGTACGTCACGAACAGGGCGGCCAGGCTCGAGGCCATGGCCAGCACCGTGAACACCACCAGCCTGTGCTCGCCGGCGTACAGCCAGTTGGGCGGGTACCAGGTGCCCACCCCGATGTCGGCCGCGAACGGCGTGCCGGCGAAGCGGTGCGGGTCCCACAGGGGCACCTCGCGGGCCCGCAGCCGCTCCCCCAGGTAGTCGTGCCACGGGTACATGGCGTAGTAGGCGTCGCCCAGCTCGCTGTTCTCCGCCACCGCGCCGGAGCCGCCGGCGGCGGGCGCCGCGATGTCGACGGGGAAGCGGACCTGGCCGGTGAGGACGGGGAAGAAGAAGGCGAGCCACACCAGGACGAGCGCGAGGACGGCTCCGGCCCGCTCCGACTTCATCCAGCCCGCTCCTCCGTGGTGCCGGCCCGGGGGGCCGCCCGCCGTGCCCGCAGCACGCGATCCGGGCCAGACAATAGGATCACTGCCGGCGCGCAACGTCGTGGCCGTGCAACTCCGCAGAAAGGACACCGGGCCATGACCACCGTCGGCGAGCCGCACGTCGACCTTCACAACGAGCTCCAGCGGCACTACTTCGAGACCACGGACCAGCGGACCCTGCGCCCCACCGGTTCGCGGTACCTGCGCCGGCACGTGGACCGCATGCTGCGCTTCACCGGGATCGAGCCGGGCGACCGGGTCCTCGAGGTCGGCTGCGGGCTCGGCCGCTACACCCTGCTGCTCGACGACCTGGGCGTCCACGTGGAGGGCCTCGACCTGTCCCCCGCACTGCTCGAGCAGCTCCGGCGGTCCCTGGCCGGCCGCAGGGACATCCCCCTCCACGGCTTCGACCTGCTCGAGTGCCCGCCCGAGATGGACGGGACCTTCGACGCCGTGATCGGGTTCATGGTGCTGCACCACGTCCATGACGTGGTGGCGTGCCTCCGCAAGGCCGTCTCCCTCGTGCGGCCCGGGGGCCGGGTCGCCTTCCTCGAGCCCAACCCGTGGAACCCGCTCTACTACGTGCAGATCACGGCCACGCCCGAGATGTCGTGGAAGCTGGAGCGGGGCCTGCTCCGCATGCGGCCCCGGGTGGTGCTGCCGGCCATGGAGGCGGCAGGCCTGGTGGAACCGGCCATGGAGCGCTTCGGCCTGTTCCCGCCGTTCGTCACCAACCGCAGGGCCGGCGCTGCCATCGAGGAGGCGGCCGAGGCGCTGCCGCTCGGCGTGCCGTCCCGCCCGTTCGCGCTGTTCGGAGGCCGGCGACCCCCCGCGTAGCGCGGTCGCCGCGACCACGATGCCGCCACCTCCGAGTGTGGTCCTGCCCCCGCGGGGGCAGGGATACGGGGAGTATTCCCGAGCGAGTCGACGGTGGTGAGGCTTCTGCGGGGTGACCCCGACTCGCCCGCGGCCGGCTCCGACGCCCAGGCGCCGGACCACGCGGGCGAGGTGACGGCGATCGAGCACGACGAGCGCTGGTACCAGCGTGCCGTCTTCTACGAGGTCTACGTCCGGGCCTTCTTCGACGGCGACAACGACGGCACCGGGGACCTGCGGGGCCTGATCGAGAAGCTGGACTACCTGGAGTGGCTCGGCGTCGACTGCATCTGGCTCCTGCCCTTCTTCCAGTCGCCCCTGCGCGACGGCGGGTACGACATCTCCGACTTCGTGAGCGTCCTCCCCGAGTACGGGGACCTGGGCGACGTCGAGGCGTTGGTGGAGCAGGCCCACCGCCGCAACATCCGCGTCATCGCCGACCTGGTGATCAACCACACCAGCGACGAGCACCCGTGGTTCCGGGAGTCCCGATCGAGCCGCACCAATCCCAAGGCCGACTGGTACGTGTGGAGCGACACCGACGACCGCTGGCGTGAGGCGCGGATCATCTTCGTCGACAGCGAGCAGTCCAACTGGACGTGGGACCCCGTGCGCGAGCAGTACTTCTGGCACCGGTTCTTCTCCCACCAGCCCGACCTCAACTACGACAACCCCGAGGTCCAGCAGGCCGTGCTGGACGTGGTCCGGTTCTGGCTGGACATCGGCCTCGACGGCCTCCGCCTCGACGCCGTGCCCTACCTGTTCGAGGGCGACGGGACCAACGGGGAGAACCTCCCCGAGACCCACCAGTTCCTCAAGCGGGTGCGCAAGGAGGTGGACGCCGAGTTCCCGGGCAAGGTGCTGCTGGCCGAGGCCAACCAGTGGCCGGCCGAGGTGGTGGACTACTTCGGCGACGGCGACGAGTGCCACATGTGCTTCCACTTCCCGTTGATGCCGCGGATGTTCATGGCCATCCGCCAGGGCTCGAGCCGGCCCATCCTCGACGTGCTGGCCCTCACCCCCGAGATCCCGGCCGGCTGCCAGTGGGCCACCTTCCTCCGCAACCACGACGAGCTCACCCTCGAGATGGTCACCCACGACGAGCGGGCCTTCATGTACAGCGAGTTCGCCACCGACGAGCGCATGAAGCTGAACCTCGGCATCCGCCGCCGGCTGGCACCGCTGGTGGAGAACGACCGCAGCGTGGCCGAGCTCCTCCACGCCCTGCTGTTCTCGCTGCCGGGCAGCCCGATCCTCTACTACGGCGACGAGCTCGGCATGGGCGACAACATCTATCTCGGCGACCGCGACAGCGTGCGCACCCCGATGCAGTGGAACCCGGACCGCAACGCCGGGTTCAGCCGGGCCGACTTCGCCCGCCTGTACCTGCCGCCGCTCATGGACCCCGTCTACGGGTACCAGGCCGTCAACGCCGAGGCCGAGATGCGCAACACCAGCTCGTTCCTCCACTGGATGCGGCGCATGCTGGAGGTGCGCCGGGCCCACAGCAACGTGCTCGGCGCCGGCGCGCTGGAGATCGTCGACGCCGGCAACGACGCCGTGCTGGCCTACGCCCGCTGCCTCCACGACGACATCGTGCTGTGCGTCAACAACCTCAACCGGTTCCCCGAGCCGGCCCGGCTGGAGCTGGGCGCCTTCCGGGGGCTGGAGCCGGTGGAGCTGCTGGGGCGGGCCCGCTTCCCCGTCGTCGACGACGATCCCTACCTCGTGACCCTGCCGGCCCACGGGTTCTTCTGGTTCTCCCTCGTCGCGCCGGGCGGGGACGGCTGACGTGGTCGACACCGGCGCCCTCGCCGGCCTCACCATCGGGATCACGGCCGAGCGCCGGGCCGAGGAGCAGGCCCGCCTGTTCCGGACCAGGGGCGCCGCCACCCTCCACGGCCCCACCCTCGCCATCTCGTCCCGGGGCGCCGACGAGGAGCTGCGCCGCACCACCCTGGAGCTGATCCGCCACCCGCCCCACTACCTGCTGGCGTCCACCGGCTACGGCATGCGCACGTGGGTGGAGGCGGCAGCCGGATGGGGCCTTCGGGAGGCCCTGCTGGGAGCCCTGGCCTCGTCCCGGGTGGCCAACCGCGGGGCCAAGGCGGCGTCGGCCAACGGCGCCTTCGGCCTGGCCCAGTGGTGGCGGGCCCCCCACGAGCGCTTCGACGAGCTGGTGGACGCCGTCCTGGCCCAGCCCCTGGCCGGCACGCTGGTCGTGCTCCAGCTCCACGGCACTGCCCTGCCCGGCGCCACCGCCCGGCTCCAGGAGGCCGGCGCCACCGTGGTGGCGGTCGACGCCTACCGGGCGTCGCTCCCCGACGACCCCGGGCCGGCCCGGGCCCTGATCGAGGCGGCGTGCGCCGGGGACCTGGCCGCCGTCACCTTCACCACCGCGCCCGCCGTGCACAACCTGTTCACCCTGGCCGAGGGGGTGGGCAGGGCCGGCGATCTGCGCCGGGCCCTCAACGGGCCCGTGGTGGCGGCCTGCGTGGGCCCGGTGTGCGCCACCGGCGCCGTCGACGAGGGCGTCACCGACCCCCTGGTGCCACCCACCTCCCGGCTCGTCCCGCTCGTCCACGCCCTGACCCGACGGCTCGGCGGCCCGGAGGCCGGCGGGGAGGACGGCTAGCCTCCCGGTCCGATGAAGGACGTGCCGGAGCACAGCTTCTCGCTGGTCGTCCCGATGTACAACGAGGCCGAGCGCTTCGCCGAGCACGCCGGGGAGCTGGCCCGGTTCATCGAGCGCTTCCCGGCCGGTAGTGAGCTCCTCCTGGTGGACGACGGCAGCACCGACGGGACGGCGGCGCTGGCCGAGGACTTCCTGAGCGCCCACCCCACGGTGGCGGGCGAGGTCCTGCGCCGCCCCCACCTGGGCAAGGGGGCGGCGGTGCGGGCCGGGCTGGAGGCGGCCGGCGCCGACTTCGCCGGCTTCTGCGACATCGACCTGTCCACTCCCCTCCACCAGCTCGAGGGCATGCTCGACGCGGCGTCGGCGGGGCGGGTGCTCGCCATCGGGTCCCGGGACGTGGCCGCCTCCCGCCTGGTGCGCCCCCAGGGCCCGGTGCGGGAGAACCTGGGCCGGGCCTACAACCGCCTGGTGCAGCTCACCCTGGCGCCCGGCATCTCGGACACCCAGTGCGGGGCCAAGGTCGCGTCCCGGAAGGTGTGGGAGCTGGTGCTCCCCCACAGCCGGGAGGCCGGCTTCGCCTGGGACGTCGAGATCATCGCCATCGCCCACCGCCTGGGCGTCAACGTGCGCGAGGTGGCGGTGGACTGGAGCAACGACGACCGCACCCGGGTCCGCCTGGTGAGGGACGGCGCAGCCATGGTGGCCGCCCTCCCCCGGATCTTCGCCACGGCCCGGGCCGTGCCCGCCGCCTCGCGGGTCGACGGCATGCCGAGCGGGATCTTCGACGACCACCAGGCCGCCACCCTCATCGAATCGGACACCGGGCACTGGTGGTTCCGCAGCAAGGGCGCCTACGTGTCGGCCGTCATCCGCCGCTTCAAGGAGCCGACCGAGGTGCCCCCGGTCCTGGTCGACGTGGGGGCCGGCGCCGGCGGGGTGACGGCCATCCTGGGCTGGCCCCCCGGCCGGATGGTGGCGGTGGAGGGCTCCGAGGCACTGGTGCGCATCGCCCGCACGCGCCACGCCCTGGCCGCCATCGTGGGCTCCACCGGCCAGCTGCCCCTTCCCGAGGGCAGCGCCGGCGTGGTGACCCTCCTCGACGTCATCGAGCACCTCGACGACCCGGTCGCAACGCTGGCCGACGTGTGGCGCTCCCTCCATCCCGGCGGCATCGTCGTGGTGGCGGTGCCGGCCCACCAGTGGCTGTGGAGCCGGGCCGACGAGCTGCTCGGCCACGTCCGCCGCTACACCCGCCCCCTCCTTCGCGACCATCTGCAGCAGGCCGGCTTCGACGTCGTCTTCTCGTCGCACGTGTTCAGCTGGCTGGTGCCGCCGGTATGGGTGCAGCGCCGGCTGGCCACCAGCGCCGACGCCCAGCTCGGCCTCGACAGGACCTCGGTGCTGATCGACCGGGCCGCCCTGGTCCTCACGCGGGCCGAGCAGATGGTCCTGAAGCGGTCGACGCTGCCGTTCGGCACGTCGATCGTGGCCGTGGGCCGGAAGTAGCCGGCCGCCGGCGTCACGCCGCCGGCTGGTACGGGTAGAAGCCCCGTCCCGTCTTGCGGCCGAGGAGCCCGGCCTCCACCATCCGCGACAGCAGCGGGGGCGGGGCGTACAGGGGCTCCTTGAACTCCTCGTAGAGCGAGCGGGCCGCGGCCATGGTGGTGTCGAGCCCGATGAAGTCGGCCAGGGCCAGCGGCCCCATGGGGTGGTTGCAGCCCAGCACCATCCCGGAGTCGATGTCGGCCTCGGTGGCGAAGCCGGACTCCAGCATGCGGATGGCCGAGATGATGTACGGGATCAGCAGGGCGTTGACGACGAAGCCGGCCCGGTCCTTGGAGACGATGACCCGCTTGTCGAGCACGTGCTCGGCGAAGTCCGTGATGGTGGTGATGGTGGCTTCGGTGGTGAGCAGCGACGGCACCAGCTCCACCAGCTTCAGCACGGGCACGGGGCTGAAGAAGTGCAGCCCCACCACCTGGCCCGGCCGCCCGGTGGCCATGCCGAGGCGCATGATGGGGATGGACGACGTGTTCGACGCCAGGATGGCGGACCCGTCGGCCACCACCTTGTCCAGGGCGGCGAAGACGTCGAGCTTGGCCGGCTCCGACTCGGTGACCGCCTCGACCACGAGCTGGCGGTCGGCCATGTCGCCCAGGTCGGTGGTGTAGGCCAGCCGGGACCGGGCCGCCTCGGCGTCCTCCGGCGTGAGCTTGCCCCGCTCGGCACCCCGCCGGAGCGAGCCCTCGAGGCGGTGGCGGCCCGCGGCCAGGGCGTCGGCGTCCACCTCGCGCACCAGCACGTCGAGGCCGGCCCGGGCGCTGATCTCCGCGATGCCCGACCCCATGAGGCCGCAACCCACCACGCCGACGCGCGCCATCGCCGTGCCCGGGCCCTCCGGCCCGGTCCTGCCACCCGTCACGCCAGCAGAGGCTCGACGGCCTCGGGATCGATGTCGTAGCGGGAGATGGCCGCGGCCACCTCCTCGGCCTCGGCCTCGCCCGACTCGGCCAGGCCGGCCAGCACCGCCACCACCACGTGGGCGGCGTCGGTCTCGAAGTGGCGGCGGAGGGCCCGGCGCGAGTCCGAGCGCCCGTAGCCGTCGGTGCCGAGGGTGGTGAACGACCCCGGCACCCATCGGGCCACCTGGTCCGGCACCGCCTTCATGTAGTCGGTGACGGCGACGTACGGCCCGTCGGCGTCGAGCAGGGCCTCGGTGACGTGCGGGATCCGGGGCGCCTCGGTGGGGTGCAGCCTGTTCCAGCGCACAATGCGCAGGGCGTCCTCCCGCAGGGCCTTGTAGGACGTCGCGCTCCACAGCCCGGCCGCCACGTCGTGGTCCTCGGCCAGCATCCGGGCCGCGTCCTGGGCCGCGCCGTGACCGGTGCCGCTGAACAGGATGGTGGCCTGGCGGGACGGCCCCTCGGGGGGCGGTGCGAACCGGTAGATGCCCCGCAGGATGCCCTCCTCCACCGTGGCGTCGGAGCCGGGCACGCCCGGTCCCTCCGGCATGGGGGGCATCGGGTAGTTCTCGTTGTAGAGGGTGAGGTAGTAGAAGACGTCGTCGGGGTCGTCGCCGTACATGCGGGCCATGCCGTCGCGGACGATGGTGGCCACCTCGTAGGCGAAGGCCGGGTCGTAGGCGGCCAGGTTGGGCACGGTGGAGGCCAGCAGGAGGCTGTGGCCGTCCTGGTGCTGCAGGCCCTCGCCGCTCAGCGTGGTGCGGCCGGCCGTGGCCCCGAGCAGGAAGCCCCGGCCCCGGATGTCGCCGAAGGCCCAGATGAGGTCGCCCACCCGCTGGAACCCGAACATGGAATAGAAGATGTAGAAGGGGATGGTGGGCTCGCCCCACGTGGCGTAGCTGGTGCCGGCGGCCGTGAACGAGGCCATGGCGCCGGCCTCGTTGATGCCCTCCTGAAGGATCTGGCCGTCCCGGCTCTCCCGGTAGGCGAGCTGCATGGAGGCGTCCACCGGCTCGTAGCGCTGGCCCGACGGGGCGTAGATCTTCACCTCGCCGAACAGCGGGTCGAGTCCGAACGTGCGGGCCTCGTCGGGGACGATGGGCACGACCCGCCGGCCCACGGTCTTGTCCCTCAGCAGCGAGCGCAGCAGGCCGGCGAAGGCCATGGTGGTGGACACCGGGCGGTCGCCCGATCCCTGCAGCAGCGGGTCGAAGACGCTCGACGCGGGCTGGCCCGGCGGGGAGAACGAGACCACCCGCTTCGGCATGGGACCGCCCAGGGCCCGCCGGCGCTCCAGCAGGTACTCGTGCTCGGGCGACCCGTCGGGCAGGCGGCAGAAGGGCGGGTGGTCGGGCTCGAGGGCCGAGTCGGGGACGAGGTCGCTGAGGTTGAGCCGGTCCCGCAGCTCGGCCAGCTGCTCCCGCTTCATCTTCTTCACCTGGTGGGCCGCGTTGCGGGACTCGATGGCAACGCCCAGGCGCGAGCCCTTCAGGGTCTTGGCCAGCACCACGGTGGGCGAGCCCTCGTGTCGCACGGCCGCGTCGTAGGCGGCGTACAGCTTGCGCCGGTCGTGGCCGCCACGGGGCAGGGTGAACACCGGGTCGTCGTCGCGCAGCCCGGCCACCATGCGGGCCAGCCGGGGGTCGGAGCCGAAGAACCGCTCGCGCACGTACTTCGGGCCCTCGACCGCGTACTTCTGGTACTCGCCGTCGAGGGTGGTGTCCATCTTCTCCATCAGGGCCCCCTCGACGTCGTTCGCCAGCAGCTCGTCCCAGCGCGAGCCCCAGATGACCTTGGCCACGTTCCAGCTGGCGCCCCGGAAGACGGCCTCCAGCTCCTGGACGATCTTGCCGTTGCCGCGCACCGGGCCGTCGAGGCGCTGGAGGTTGCAGTTGACGACGAAGATCAGGTTGTCGAGGCCCTCCCTGGCCGCGATCGACAGCGCGCCGAGCGTCTCGGGCTCGTCGCACTCGCCGTCGCCGATGAAGCACCACACCTTGGCGTCGCCGGTGTCGGCCAGGCCCCGGTTGGCCAGGTAGCGGTTGAACCGGGCCTGGTAGATGGCGTTGATGGGCCCGAGGCCCATGGAGACGGTGGGGAACTCCCAGAAGTCCGGCATCAGCCGGGGGTGGGGGTAGCTGGACAGGCCACCGCCGCCCATCTCCCGGCGGAAGCGGTCCAGCTGGTCCTCGGTGAGGCGGCCCTCGAGGAACGCCCTGGCGTAGATGCCCGGCGTGGCGTGGCCCTGGAAGAAGACCTGGTCGCCCTGGCCGCCGTCCCGGCCCCGGAAGAAGTGGTTGAAGCCCATCTCGTAGAGGCAGGTGGCGGAAGCCGGCGTGGACAGGTGGCCGCCGATGCCCTCCTCCCGGGCGTTGGCCCGCGACACCATGATCGCCGCGTTCCAGCGCACCAGGGCCTCGATGCGGCGCTCCAGGGCGATGTCGCTCGGGCACTCGGGCTCGTCGCTGGGGGCGATGCTGTTGACGTAGGGGGTGCTGAGCGACGGCGGGAAGTGGAGGTCCTGCTCGTCGGCCCAGTGCAGGAGCCGGGCCAGCACCATGCGGGCCGCCCCGCCGCCATGGGTGGCGATCACGGCCTCCAGCGAGTCGGTCCACTCGTCGGTGAGGGTGGCGTCGGGCTCGGGCAGCTGCCTCGTGAAGCCCCCGTCGAGCTTGGTGGTGAGGCTCACGGCCGCACCCGCACCAGCGCCGCCGCCCCCTGGCCGCCACCGCCGCACAACGCGGCGGCGCCGAGGCCCCCGCCCCGCCGGCGCAGCTCCTCCACCAGGGTCAGCACCAGGCGGGCGCCCGACATCCCGATGGGATGGCCGAGGGCGATGGCGCCCCCGTTGACGTTCACCACGTCGTCGTCGACCTCGAGGTCGGCCATGGTGGCCGCGCTCACCGCCGCGAACGCCTCGTTGACCTCGAACAGGTCCACGTCGTCGATCCCGAGGCCGGCCCGCTCCAGGGCCCTGGTGATGGCCCGTGACGGCTGGGTCAGCAGCGACGGGTCGGGACCCGCCACCACCCCGAAGCCGGCCAGCTCGGCCCGGGCCGTGAGGCCCAGCTCCCTGGCCCTGGCCTCGCTCGCCACCACCACCGCGGCGGCGCCGTCGGAGATCTGGGAGGCGTTGCCGGCGGTGATGGTGCCGGTCTTGGAGAAGGCAGGCTTGAGCTTGCCCAGGGAGGCGGTGGTGGTGTCGGGCCGGATGCCCTCGTCGGCGTCGACCACCACCGGGTCGCCCCGCTGCGGGACCTCGACGGCGACGATCTCGCCGCTGAGGCGGCCCTCCTTGGAAGCGGCTGCGGCCCGCTCGTGGCTCCTGGCCGCCAGCTCGTCCTGGAGGTCCCGGGAGATGGAGGCGGCGTCGGCGTAGGACTGGGTGCCGGCGCCCATGTGCACGCCGTCGAAGGCGCACCACAGGCCGTCGCCGATCATGGCGTCCACGGCGGTGACGTCGCCCAGGCGGAAGCCGGCACGGGCCCCCGGCAGCAGGTACGGGGCCCGGCTCATGGACTCCATGCCGCCGGCGACCACCACGTCGGCCTCGCCGGTGCGGATCATCTGGTCGGCGAGCTTGATGGCGGTGAGGCCCGACAGGCACACGTTGTTGACGGTGACGGCCGGCACCGACATGGGGAGGCCTCCCTTGGCGGCGGCCTGGCGGGCCGGGTTCTGGCCCTGGCCCGCCTGCAGGACCTGGCCCATCACGACCGAGTCGACCTGCTCGGGCGCGAGGCCGGCTCGGGACAGGGCCTCGGCGATGGCGAGCCCGCCCAGTTCGGCGGCCGCCAGTGAGGACAGGGAACCCCCGAGCTTGCCGATGGGGGTGCGCGCGGAAGCGACGAGAACGGTGGAGGTCATGGGTGCTCCTCAGCTGTTCGAGGGATAGGAGTAGAAGCCCTGGCCGGTCTTGCGGCCCAGCAGCTGGGCCGTGACCATCCGCTTCAGCAGCGGGGCCGGCGCCGAGCAGGCGTCGTGGCGCTCCTCGTAGAGGGCGTTCAGGATGGCGAGGCTGGTGTCCAGCCCGATGAGGTCGAGCAGGGCCAGGGGCCCCATCGGGAACCCGCAGCCCCCGCACATGGCGGCGTCGATGTCCTCCTTGGAGGCGATGCCGCTCTCCAGCATGCGCACGGCGCCGTTCAGGTACGGGAACAGCAGGGCGTTGACGATGAACCCGGCGTTGTCCTTCACCGTCACCGGGTTCTTGCCGCACTCCTCGGCGAACCGTCGCACGGTCTCGACCGAGCGGTCGGCGGTGGTGAGGGCGGGCACGACCTCGACCAGGGACATCTTGGGTGCGGGGTTGAAGAAGTGGAGTCCGAGGACCCGGTCGGGCCGCCCGGTGGCCATGGCGACGTCGACCACGGCGAGGGTGGACGTGTTGGTGGCCAGGATGGCCTCGTCGGGGCAGATGCGGTCCAGCTCGGAGAAGAGGTCCCGCTTGACGCCGAGGTCCTCCACGACCGACTCCACCACCAGGTCGCACAGCTCGAGGTCGCCCAGGTCGGTGGTGAACCGCACCCGCTCGAAGGTCTGGTCCCGGTCGTCGGACGAGAGCTTGCCCTTGTCGACCTGGCCGGTCAGCGACCTGTCCAGCTTGGCGCGGGCCTTGTCGGCGCTCTTGCGGGCCCGGCTGCGCAGCACCACATCGAAGCCGGCCCGGGCCGCCACCTCCGCGATGCCGACGCCCATGATGCCGGAGCCTGCGACCCCAACCGACTTGATGGTGGTGGGACTGGTCATCGTCATGTCCATCGCTCCTTGTCTCGTCGTGGCCTGCGTGGTGTCGCCGTTGGGGTGAAGGTCATCCGTGGACGTACTCGCCCGGCGCGTCGCCGAGGACGGGGTGGTGCTTGTCGCCGATGCCGGGTGGCCGGCGGCGCCCGCCGGCCCGCGCCCCGATCCACGCGGCCCAGTCCTCCCACCACGAACCGGGGTGCTCGGTGGCGGCGGCCTCCCACTCCTCGGGGGTGGCGGGCAGGTCCTCGTTGATCCAGTGCCTGCGCTTCGGACCGGGGGGGTTGACGATGCCGGCGATGTGGCCGGCCGAGCTCAGCACGAAGCGCACCGGCGGCTCGCCGGCGCCGTTCCCCACCAGGCCGGTGGTGAGGTAGGACGACTTCCACGGGGTGATGTGGTCCTCCCTGGCCGCCAGCACATAGGTCTCGGACTCGATCCTGGCGAGGTCCAGGGTGCGGCCGGCGAGGGTCATCGTCCCGCCGGCCAGGCGGTTCTCCCGGTACAGGGCCCGCAGGTACTCCGAGTGGGTGGCGGCCGGGATGCGGGTGGAGTCGCCGTTCCAGGCCAGGATGTCGAACGCCGGCGGCTGCTCCCCCCGGAGCCAGTTGGCGCCGACGTAGTTCCAGATCAGGTCGTTGGCCCGCAGGGCGTCGAAGGTGGTGGCCATCTCGCGCCCGTCGAGCACGCCCTCGGCCGCCATGCGCCGCTCCATCCGCTCCACCGCCGCTGCGTCGGTGAAGGCCGCCAGGCGGCCGGGCCGGCTGAAATCGACCAGGGTGTTGAGCAGGGTCAGCGACCGCACGGGACGCTTCCCGTCCTGGGCCAGCCAGGCCAGGAGCATCACGGCCAGGGTGCCGCCCACGCACAGGCCGGCCACGTTCACCTCGTCGGCGCCGGTGATGTCGCGCACCACCTCGACCGCGGTGCCGAGCCCGTCGAGGAGGTAGTCCTGGAGGTCGACGTCGCGCATCGAGCCGTCGGGGTTGCGGTAGCTGATGGCGAAGGTGGTGTGGCCGTGGCTGACGGCCCACTCGGCGAAGCTGCGCCCCGGCGCCAGGTCCATGATGTAGTACTTGTTGATCCACGGCGGGCTGAGCAGCAGCGGGAGCTCGTGGACGGTGGCCGTGGCCGGCTCGTACTGGAGCAGCTCGAACAGCTCGTTGCGGTAGACCACCTTCCCGGGGGTGGCGCCCAGGTTCTCGCCGAGGCGGAACGCCGACGTGTCCACCTGGCGGGGCCGGGCCTCGTTGGCCAGCACGTCGTCGGCGAAGTTGCCGATGCCCCGCACCACGCTGGCGCCGCTGGACTCGATGGCCTTGCGGACGGCGGTGGGGTTGCCCCAGAACGTGTTGGTGGGGGCGGCGGCGTCGGCCACCAGATCGAGGGCGACGGCCGCCTTCTCGGCCTCGACCCCGTCCAGGCCGGCGCCGGCCCTGAGGTCGTCGAGGTAGCGGACCCATGCCAGGTAGGCCTGGCGCTGGGCCAGGAACCACGGGCTCTCCTCGAAGGCCGGGTCGGAGAAGCGCCTGTCGCCCGGAGCCGGCTCGAGCGACGGCCGCCCCTGCCAACCCAGTGCCTTCGCCGTGGACTGGGCCACGGCGCCGGCCAGGCCGGCGGCGAGGCGGGCGGTGCCCCGGAAGGTGGGGACCGGGTGGCGGAGGAGGCCGGCGCCCATCTTGGCCAGCACCGGGCCGAAGGCGGCCGGGTCGTAGTGCTCCACCACGGCGGGGGGCCTGCTCATGCGCCCCTCCCCTGGCCGGCGTTGGCACTGCGCCGGTCCGGGAGCTCCGCGTAGTAGCGGTAGACGATGTCGGCCACGCACCCCGGCTTGCGTCCACCCTCCACCTCGAAGGTGAGCCGGTAGGTCGTCTCCACGCCGCCGTCGATGGCGCGGACGGCTGCCAGCTCGATCACGGCCCGCACGCGGGAGCCGGCCGGCACGGGTGCCGGGTAGCGGATCCGGTTGGAGCCGTAGTTCAGGACGAGCTGGGCGCCGGTGACGTCGACGACCTCGTCGAGGCACACGGTGGACAGCGAGAGGGTGAGGTAGCCGTGGGCGATGGTGGTGCCGAAGGGACCCAGCTTGGCCCGGACCGGGTCCACGTGGATCCACTGCTCGTCGCCGGTGAGCCTGGCGAACGTGTCCACGTCGGCCTGGGAGATGGTGCGCCATGCCGTGGTCCCGAGCGGCCGGCCCTCGTGGGCGGCCAGCTCGGAGATGTCGAGCGTCATGGGCGTCATCGCATCGGACTGGGGCATGCCCTGCCTTTCTCGGCTCGTGGTGGAGTGGGTGCCGGCCACTACTGCCTGCGCGGAATCGGCTCCTGCAAATCGAACCGGCCCGCCGCCCGGGGATCCGGGGCCCGCGCTCGATTCGGACCACGTTCGCTGGACACAGCCTGCCTGCGGCCCGTTACGTGGGTGTGACCCGCTCGGGAAGGTTGCATGACCTGGTTGTGAAGGTCGTCTGACTCCGGGTGAAAGCCGTTCCTTGGCTCCGGTATGGAGCGTTCCCGCCGCACGCCTGGATGCTGGCCTCCGGCGGATCAGCTGTGGTTCCTACCCCGGCCCCCCGGGGGATGAACCATGGCTGACGCAGGGTTCCGAGGATCCGGCGTTTGAAATCGATCAGGTGCGTGGTATAGTTAACGGGTACCCACGAGACAGAAAGGGGGCACCTCGATGCCCACCGCGCTCGATACCACCACCGCCATCCAGGAGAAGGTCTTCACCAACCTGCAGGTTGGTCAGCGTGCCATTCTCGACATGGTGCGCAGCTGGGCCGAGACCACCGAGTTCGTGTTCGCCAAGGTGCCGGAGCTCACCCTCGCCGACCCGGCGGGCAAGCCCACCCAGGTCCTGGAGTCCACCCTCGGCTTCACCGAGAAGGTGATCGCCAGCCAGCGTGAGTTCGCCAACAAGGTGTTCGAGGCCGCCATGCCGGCCACCCGGGCCCCGGCCAGCGGCGCGCAGGCCACGAGGAACCAGGCCGCGAAGGTCTGATGCGCCAGGCGCCGCCGGCGGCCCGTCCGCCGGCGGCGTCGTCGCGTCCGGGGGCTCGTCGCCGGGCGCCGGGCAGCGGCCGACAGCGGCCTACCCTGACCCTGTGGACGACGATGCGTGGGCCCTGCACCGGACTGCCCTCGGCAGCTTCCTGCGGGGCCAGCGCAAGCTCGCCAACCTCTCCCTGCGGGAGATGGCGGAGCGGACCAAGGTGTCCAACGCCTACCTCAGCCAGATCGAGCGGGGGCTGCACGCGCCCTCCGTGCGCGTCCTGCGCTCCATCGCACAGGCCCTGGACCTGTCGGCCGAGGCCATGCTGGCCCAGGCCGGGCTGCGCGACGCAGACGCCCCCGAGGACGGCGACAGCGCCCGCCCGGAGACGATGGGCACCGAGCACGCCATCCGCACCGACCCGGCCTTGACGGACGACCAGAAGGAGGCGCTTCTTTCCGTGTACCGCAGCTACCGGAGCAGCAACCGAGACCGTGCCTGACGCCGCCACCGCCTTCGACCCGACGAGCAACGGCCACGGACCCGGCCGCGTCGGCGGGGTGGGCCCCGAGTCGACGGAGGCGGCCGGGCTCGCCAGCGAGGCCATCGGCCCCGAGGTCGGCCTCCTCGCCGGTCTCGACTCCGTGGGGTTCGGCCGGGCCTTCGGCGCCATGGCCGCCTCTCTGCCCCTCCGGCCCGGTGCCGTGTTCCACGCCCTCGCCCGGTTCGGCGCCTCGCTCGGCGCCGGCGCCCTGGCCGCCGCGGCCCGCACGCTCGGCGTGGAGGCGCCTCCCGCCCTCGTACCCGAGCCGAGGGACCGGCGCTTCGCCGATCCTGCCTGGCAGCGCCATCCCCTGTTCTTCGGCCTGCAGCAGAGCTACCTGGCGTGGGCCCGTTGCATGCTTGAGCTGGTCGACGCGGCCGGCCTGGACGACCACAACGGCGACCGGGCCAGGCTGGCCATGGGCCTGGTGGTGGACGGCCTGTCCCCCACCAACTTCCTCCCGACGAACCCGGTGGCCCTGCGGCGCGCCGTCGACACCGGCGGGCGGTCGGCGCTGGCCGGCGTCCACAACTTCCTCAACGACCTCGCCACCAACGGCGGGCGGCCCCGCCAGGTCGACGCCAGCGGCTTCCGGGTGGGCGGGAACCTCGCCGCCACGCCGGGCAAGGTGGTGTTCCAGAACGAGCTCATGGAGCTCATCCAGTACGAGCCCTCCACCAGGACCGTCTACGAGATCCCTCTGCTGTGCAGCCCGCCGTGGATCAACAAGTACTACGTCATGGACCTGGCGCCGGGGCGCAGCTTCATCGAGTGGGCGGTGGCCAACGGGCACACCACCTTCGCCATCAGCTACCGCAACCCCGACGAGTCCATGCGCAACGTGGCCCTCGACGACTACCTGCTCAGCGGGCCCCACCAGGCCTTGGACGTGATGGCCGACATCACCGGCAACGAGCAGGCCAACATCGTGGGCCTGTGCCTGGGCGGCACCCTCACCACCATGCTCCTGGCCCACCTGGCTGCCACCGAGCGCGAGCGGGTGCGGTCGGCCACCCTGCTCAACACTCTCGTGGACTTCAGCGAGCCCGGCCCCATGGGCTGCTTCCTCGACAAGGTGTCGGTGGAGCACCTGGACCGGAAGATGACCAGGAAGGGCTACCTCGACGCGGCCGAGATGTCGACCATGTTCGACCTGCTGCGGGCCCGGGACCTCATCTGGAACTACGTCGAGAGCAACTGGCTGCTGGGCGAGCAGCCGCCCGCGTTCGACATCCTGGCTTGGAACGCCGACGGCACCCGGATGCCGGCCGAGATGCACTCGTTCTACCTGCGCTACTGCTACGTCGAGAACCAGCTGGCCCGCAACGAGATGACGCTTGCCGGCACCCACCTCCGCCTGGACGAGATCACGGCCGACGCCTACCTCCTCTCGGCCAAGGACGACCACATCGCCCCGTGGAAGTCGTCGTACGCCACCACCCGGCTCCTCGGCGGCGACACCCGGTTCGTCCTCAGCTCGTCCGGTCACGTGGCCGGCATAGTCAACCCGCCCTCGTCGAAGCGGCGGTACTGGACCAACGACGGGGTGCCGGCGGACCCGGAGGCGTGGCTGGCCGGCGCCGAGTGCCACGACGGCTCGTGGTGGCACGACTGGGCCAGGTGGATCTCGACGCGTGCGGGCAAGCGGCGCAAGCCTCCGGCGCTCGGCAGCACCGCCCATCCCCCCATCGGCGACGCCCCCGGGACCTACGTACACCAGCGCTGAGCCGCCCCGCCTCCGCCGGCCCGCCGAGGTCAGCCCACGGCGGCGAGCACGAAGGCGGCCACGCCGATGAGGGCGGTGGACAGCGCCATCCCCCTGATCGGGACCGCGGCGCCGGCGGCCGCGCCGCCACTCCGGCGTCGCCGGCGGCCGCTCCACACGCTCACGAGCCACGACGCCACCGCCAGCACCACGATCACGGCGCCCACGCCGGGGCGGCCGTGCCGGCCCACCTCCGGGGGCAGGCCCCGGACGACGAGGGCGCCGCAGGCCAGCAGGGCCAGGCTGGTGCGGTCCCAGGCCAGGGACGTGCGCTCGACGGCCTGCACCCCGGCCGAGCCCTCGCCGCCTGGGACGGTCACCCGGGCCGGCCGGCGGCGGCGAGGAGGAGGGCCAGCAGGCCGCTGAGGCCCACCACGGCCGTGACCACGAGGGGCAGCCTCGAGGGCGGCAGCGGCTCCCGGAGGCGGAGGGCCCGCTCGTTGGCCACCCACTCCCGGTAGCTCATCACCGCGCTCACCACGCCGAGTGCGATCAGCGGGAGCCCGACGATGAGCCGGCCCCCCGACACCGCGAACTCGGGCAGGAGCTGGGTGACGGCCAGGCCGGCGGTGACCAGGGCCAGGGCAGTGCGGTTCCACGCCAGGAACGTCCGCTCGTTGGCCAGGGAGAAGCGCTCGTCGGGATCCTCGCCGACGGTGCGCCAGTGGCCCTCGTGGTCCATGCCGCCATTGTCGCCGTCCCGGCCCGGCCGTGTGACACCGCGCGCCGGCGCTGCCATTCACCCGGCCCGGCGGGGCGGGTCGGGAGCAGGCGGGACGACGAGGCGGGGTGGGGCCTCGGCCACCGACGGGTAGAGGACCCGAACCGCCCCGACGGCCAGGAGGGCACCGGCGAGCTGGGCCAGGACGAAGGCGGGGACGGAGCTCGGTGCGATCCCGGCGAAGCTGTCCGAAAGGGAGCGGGCCGCGGTGACGGCCGGGTTGGCGAATGCGGTGGAGGACGTGAAGAAGTAGGCAGCTCCGATGTAGGCGCCCACTGCCAGCGGCGCCACCGACGACCGGCCCGAGCGCACCACCCCGAAGATCACGACCAGCAGGCCGAAGGTGGCCACCACCTCGCTGGACCACAGGGCCCCGGAGCTGCGGGCGTGACCCGACAGCTCGACCGCCGGCAGCGAGAACATCACGTTGGCCGCCACGGCCCCGGCCCCACCGCCGGCCACCTGCGCGCCGACGTAGGCCACGGCCTCCCTCGTGTCCAGCGAGCCGAAGGCCCGGGCCGCCACGGTCACGACCGGGTTGAGGTGGGCGCCCGACACCGGCCCCACGGCGAGGATGACGGCGACGAGGGCGGCAGCAGTGGCGACGGCGCTCTCCAGCAGCTGCAGCCCGGCGTCGCCGGGTGAGAGCCGCTGGGCCGCGATCCCGGAGCCGACCACCGCCATCGCCAGCAGCGCCGTGCCCAGTGCCTCGGCCAGCGCCCGCCGGGAAAGCTCCGATGTCACCGGCCCCGCCGTCAGCAGCAGGCGGCGGGGCCGGCCGGCACGGCCCCGTTCCCGCCGGTCGTGGCGCAGCACACCGAGTTGCCTCCGGCGTCCGTCGTGCTGAGGCGGCCGGCGGGCACCTCGACGTCCTCGAGCACGGTGTAGATCTCCCAGGGCTCACCCGACGGCCCGTCGACCCACACCTTGTCCTGGCGGGCGTAGCAGCAGGCGACGTCGTCCTCGGTGGCGGTGGCCAGGCCCTCGTCGGCCAGACGCACCCGCGCCGCCCCGACGAGGGCCGTGCTCTCCACCTCGACGCCCAGGTGGTTGATGGTGCCGCCCCTGCCCGGCTGCTCGAACAACACCAGCTTGAGGGGCGGGTCGGCCACCGCGAAGCTGGCGTAGCCGGCGCGCCGCTTGGCCGGCGGGGTGGCGAACAGCTTGGCGTAGAAGTCGACCGCCGAGTCCAGGTCGTCCACGTTGAGGGCCAGCTGCACTCGGGACATTCCCGCTCCTCCATTGATAGACTGTCGTCTATTCGTCAGTAGAGCGCACCCATCGAAGGATGTCAATGGATAGGACCTCGACGGCGAAGCGCCACCTGGCCGTCCTGGACGAGGAGTGCTGCCCCGGCGCCCTGTCGTCGCCGCTCTCGGACGAGAGGGCCACCGCCCTGGCCCGGGACTTCGCGGTGCTGGCCGACCCGGTGCGCCTGCGCCTGCTCAGCCTCATCGCGTCGGCGCCGGCCGGCGAGGCGTGCGTCTGCGAGCTGGTCGAGCCGCTGGAGCGATCGCAGCCGACGGTGTCGCACCACCTCAGGATCCTGGCCGACGCCGGGCTGATCGTGGGAGAAAAGCGGGGCCGGTGGGTCTGGTACCGGCCGGTGCCCGAGCGGATGGCCGAGCTGCGGGGGGCGCTGGACTAGCGGAAAGAGGTGATCGACGAGACCGGGGACGGGCGGTGACACTCCGATGCCACCAGGTTGACGAACGTTGGCCTGCCCACGACGCCCTGCCCCGTCTACGATCGACGAGGCAGGGACCGAGACGCCGGTCCACGTGCCCGGGCGTCACAGGGGAGGCACTGATGGGCGAGCGCCGCGAGGACTCGGGCGAATGGAAGCACGACGGGGTCCGTGTCGTGCGGCCGGACGAGTTCGACCCCAACGTCGCCCAGACGGCGGGGATGTCACGAGCCGGCGCGATCGACTTCGCCCGCGTAGGTGCCGAGAAGATCTGGGCGGGCGTCGTCCAGGTGCTGCCGGCGGCGAGAACCGGCGCCCACCATCACGGGGAGGTGGAAAGCGTGATCTTCGTGGTGCGCGGACAGGCGCGGATGCGTTGGGGCGAGCGGCTCGAGTTCACGGCCGAAGCCGGCCCGGGCGACTTCATCTGGGTGCCGCCTTACGTGCCCCACCAGGAGATGAACGCCAGCAACGACGAGCCGCTGGAGTGCGTGGTGGTGCGCAGCGGACGCGACCCGGTCGTGGTCAACCTCGACATCGAGGCCGCCGCCTCCACCGAGGAAGTCACCTGGGTCGACAAGCTGCACCCTCTCCCCTGACGCCACGGCTGCCGGCACCGCGAGGGAAGTGGGTGTAACGCGCCGGTCTGGTCCCGAGACGGTTCGGCAGTCACCACGGAAAGGACCGTCATGAAGAAGACCGGCATTGCAGCGATCGGCGTCACAGCGATCGTCCTCATGTTCGGCGAGCCCGCTGGCGCACAGCCGCCGACCCACCTCGGAAAGGCCAACGCGTCCTGCGCAGGCCTGGCGCTGTCCGAGCACGCGATCGACGACGGCCCCGGCGCGATCAGCGGGCTCATCGCCGAGGTCAAGGGCCTGGCGACCGACTTTGGCTTCGACAACTCGGGACAGGTCGTGAGCGGCTTCGCCCGGGTCCACGCGGGCACGCATGTGCCGGGATGTGAGGAGGCGTTCTTCACGGTCCTCACCACCGGGCCGTAGGCGGGCGACGAGGCGTCGCAACCTGCGGAAAGAGGTTGTCGGGGCTCCGGTAGAAGCGTACCTTCTATAGGCAGCTAACAAATAGTCAGTACGCGCAGAATGTGGCCGGCCGGGTGGTTCTGGCCAATCCGGCCTCTCCTCCGACCGGGATGTTGTGCGGTTGGAGGACACCATGTGCTTCAAGAACCTGCCGATCGACTTCGACGCGAGCGGGAGAGCCTCCCTACGGGAGGGACTCGCCGACCCCTACGCGATTTCGCCCGCCACGCCGCCGAGCTATGTGCGTCGCCACGAGGGCCCGGGAGCCCAAGTGGCGGCTCCTCCTCGGCTCCGGGACTGGAACATCGACCCGATGACCCGGGTGGCCGGGGCGCTGGCCATCCACACGGTGCTCGACCTGGAGAACCGCAAGGCCGTGGAGGCCCACTCGCGCGCCATGCTCTTCCGGGGCTACGAGGTCATCCTCCAGGGCCGTGACCCCCGCGACGCCATCGACATCAGCTCGCGGGCGTGCGGCGTGTGCGGCGGCGTGCACGCCACTGTGTCGTCGCTCGGGTTGGACATGGCGTTCGGCATCGTCCCGCCGCCCCTCGGCACCGAGGTGCGCAACCTCGGTGAGGTGGGCGAGATGTTCTACGACCACCCGCTGCACCTCGGCCTGCTGGCCGGCCCCGACTACTCCACCGCCCTGGTGTCGGTCACCAACCCCGAGCTGGTGACCCGGGCGGAGAAGACCCTGGCGCCCCACGGCGACATCCACGGGTACCGCACCATCAAGGACATCATGGACGGCCTCAACCCGCTCACGGGCCAGATCTACCTGGAGGCCCTGGAGTGGACCCGGGTGGGCC
>JBQTJJ010000161.1:0-7445 GCA_052387235.1 Actinomycetota bacterium | reverse complement strand
GCCGATTCCCAGGGCGTGCCAGCCGAGGATTCGCGATGCTCGTCGACGGCTCGGATCCAGGTTCGCCATCGACTACATGCTGCCGGGTCGCGCGCCGGCCACGCCAACGCGAACGAATCTTCGGTGGTCGCGGCCTCCTCTCTGCCGCCGGTGTCGGAGACGCGATCGGGTACTCTTGGGGGATGCGAGCCGTCCAAATCCTTTCGGTCTGCGCCGTGTGTCTCTCCGTCACGCCAGCGTGCGGCCAGGACGCGGCGTCGCGAGACCGTGACGACCTGGGCGACCACCCGTACGCTCTGTTGCGAGACAGCACCTGGCAACTCCAGGAGGCGCTCGATCCGCCGGACGACAGTGAAGCTTCCATCGAGCGGCCTGTCCTCGACTGGTATGCGGAGTACGCGAAGACGACCCAATCGGGCAGCCAGATGGTTCGCCTCAGCGGCCATCGGGCCACATTCGACGTCGCTCGGTCGGAACTCGAGGACATCGGCCTCGTGCTTGATGAAGTGGACGTCGAGGACTGGACCGCCGTGGGTGGAACGACGGCTGAGACGGGGTCGAGACCAACGGCTGTGCTCTTGGACAAAGGCGGTTCATCCCTCATGCTCCTCAGCTACGAGCTCGAACTGGACGTTCTGGCGCGGCTAGCTGGCGTCATCGTGCCTGTCGACCAGGAGGGCTGGATCGACGCCGGCGGGGTTGTCCGCTGATTCACGGGCGCGGAGATTGCCGGGTCGCGCGGCCACGAGGCGAGCACGAGAGAACATCCGGTCTGCCTGCGGGCGTCCGCGACGTTCCCAGTACACGCTTCCAGTCGCTGCGAGACTGGCCCCCTGTGGCTCAAGCCGAGTTCGTCATCGCCAAGAACCCGGAGCTGGATTCCTCGCTGCCCTACCTGATCCGCCTGCCGCTCGGCGAGGCGGGCGTCGTGCTCAAGGCCCGGGACACCTGGCCACGCACGTCCAAGGTCTACTGCCACCGGGCCGAGGGGTGGCCCGCCGAACCCGAGATCGTCGAGCGGGTGCCGGTGCGCTCCTGCGTGCGACGGGGGGCGGCAGTGGACCTGGTCCTGGAGCGGGGCCGGGAGAACCGCTCCCAGATCGTCTTCACCCGCATCCGGGGCGGCCGCGAAGCGATCTTCTGGCAGAGCGCCCGCACGACTCGCCAGGCCCGTCCCAACGTCGGTGTCCCGCGTGCTCGCAGTGCGGGCGGACGGCTGACCATCGTCGTCGACGTCCACGAGCGCTATCCGTGGAGCTTCGCCCGCCAGCAGGCCGGCACCGCCCGGCGGGCCCTTGCCGCCGGCGACTACGCGGTGGAGCTCGACGGCGCAGTGGTGGCCGCCGTGGAGCGCAAGAGCCTGGCCGACCTGGTCGCCACCCTCACCACCAGCAAGCTGCGTTACGTGCTAGCCGACCTGGCGGCCCTACCTCGCGCCGCGCTGGTGGTCGAGGACCGCTACTCGTCCGTCTTTCGCCTCGAGCGGGTCCGCCCCGCGCTGGTCGCTGACGGCGTGGCAGAGGCGCAGGTCCGCTTCCCATCCGTCCCCATCGTGTTTTGTGAGAGCCGCCAGCTGGCCCAGGAGTGGACGTACCGATTCCTCGGTGCCGCGGTTGCGGAGTTGGCAAACGACGCACCAGCCAACGAGCTCGTCGAGCGGCTCCCGCAGGCGGGCCCCGTCCCTCCGCCGGAGCCGACGACAGCAGACGTGCGAGCGTGGGCCACCGCCGCCGGACTCCCGATCAAGTCCCGTGGCCGGCTGGCACCCGACATCTGGGCCGCCTACCGCGCTGCTCACCAGCGGTGACGTTCAGCCGGCGCGCCCCCCGTGCCTCCCACGCCTATTCGGTGATCGGAAGCGATGTCGCCGCCGGTGTCAGGCCCGGCGGGCTGCCGCTCGCCACGCCGCATAGCGGCACGTCGGTACGGTTCGGCTCCTGAAACTGCGGAGCCCATTGGCCGAGCCGCTTCTATGCGTCCGGCGGGACGTAGTCGTCGTCCTCGTCAGCCGGGTAGGGCGTACCATCGTCCCGAAGCATGGGCTTGAACTCGCCCCAGCCGCGGTACCGGTACATCGCCCGCATCGCCTCGTTGGTGCCGCGCGCGACGACCTCCCAGGTGAAGATCTCGCCATCCTCTAAAGCCATTCGGCGTGCCTGCTCGATCTCCTCTGGGAAAAAGCTCTGCCCGGTCTCACTCGCCCACAGCTCCCACCGTCGCACGCTCCGGATTGTGGCGGCTCGCTGCTCCGCTCGCCACCGATCTGGTCATCGCGAGCGGGGCCGCCCGGACGCGATCGACATCGCCCGCCGCCGAGCAGGGCGCGAGGATCGGCACGTCGGCGCGCCTTCTCGGGCCCCGCCACGTGGCAGGGAGACCCGGCTTCCTCTGGCAACATCGCGCCCGTGCGAAGGCTTCGCCGGTTCTGGACCTGGCTCTGGCGGCCTGCCACCTTCAAGAACGAACAGTGGTCGAAAGGGGCATACCACTGCCCGAAGTGCGGCCAAGAGTTACCCGCGAGGCGCCCTGGTAGCCGAGCGATGACCGGAGCCGGCGGAATGGGTCCGCTCTGGCTCCCACCAACCCCGGAGGAGCTTCTCGCGAAATGCCCCTTCGATGGGTACCCGCCCTACAACGAACTCGCGAAGTCGAAGCTCGCCAGCGGTGAGCTTCCCGTGACGCGCCAGGAGCCTGGCGGACCGCTGTCCTAGCGCGCCGGGTTGTCGCGCCTGGCCGCCACGCCGAACTGGGCGGTCGGTGCTGCTGGCGACCGAGTCGGCGGCGCCACACCGGCCGGGAGGCGGGCCGAACTCATCGGCACGTCGGCGCTACCGACTCACCCCGGAACCGCTCCGCCGACGCACCGCGTTTGCCTCACACTATGAACAGCTTGCCCCTGCTGTCCGGCAAGTTCTGTGCAGCGCTCAGCAGACCGACGCTGGGCGGCCCGTCGCGACCGGCGGGGCGCAGTGAGATGAGGCTGTGCGACCACACCCTCCGTCCGTCAGAACCAGCCGCGCTCTCGACCGGACTTGAACGCCCAGAAATTGAGTGCGCCGTACGCAACAGCGCCGACCAGGAGAGCCCACTTGGTCTGAGACACCGCGTAGACGGCGATGAGCAGGGCCGACGTGATGGAACTCCTGACGATGATGCCCGCTCCCGGCTTCGTAGCCCGGCCACCCGGATCCGTTCGAACATCGCGTCGAACCATGGGTAGACGGTAGAGGTCTTGCCTGGGTGAAAGCGATCTGACGTCCGACCCGAGGACGACGCCCCGCGGTGGATGGACTCGTAGAGCGCCGGCTCGCGCGCCCGGGCGCTACGCCGATTTGGTGATCGCGAGCGGCGTCGTCGCCGGAGCGGTCGTCAAGTCGGTTCGCTGGCCTGAGCGTGCACATCGGCACATCGGGGGCGGCCCGGCTAGAGCCTTCCTCCACGGCGCCGGAACAGCGGGTAGCCGATACCGACGGCCAAGAGGATCCCGAGGGCCAGCGATACGAGCGTCGTCCTTGCGCCTTTCGTAACCAGCAAAGACATGGCGAACGCTGTCGTTGCAGCGAGCTTCAGCCAGACGCCGGCCTGACCGCGCATTGCCGCAAGGAACGCACGGAAGCGAAGATCCTGTCGACCCCGACCGCGGTAGCCATCGTTCCCCACCCCAGGAGCTTGCCCGGTAGCGCTGTACGCGACCAGCCCGAACTGGTTGATCGGCGCACCTCGGTGCCCGGCCAGTCTCGTCCTGCAGGCGGCCGCGGCCCGTGGCGAACGGCATGTCGGAGCGGCCCGCGAGACGCAAGAAGTTCGCCATAGTCGCAGACGTCCGACGGGAGCCGAAAGCGGGACAATGACCCCGATGGTGCCTGCGGGCGCGATCCACCGCCAGGTGTTCGACGAGGGACGAGCGACGGGCTCGGTGCCACTCCCGTCCTGATCATGGACACCATCCCTGGGCATCGGCACCCTGTTGGGGCGAGGCTCTGGAGAAAATCCACCGCTTCATGGAACCTGGGATCGCCGCCGTGCATCGGGAGAAGTGAATGAGGCCCGTGCAACTCGAGTCTGCGGGAAGCCGGGACGCGCCAACGCACCATGACGACTTCGAAGACGTCTTCCGCGCCCATCACGACCACCTCGTCCGGTTGGCCGGCCTGCTGTGCGGGAACGCCACCATGGCCGAGGATGCAGTGGCCGAGGTGTTCGCCCGCCTCTACAGGCGGTGGCAACCCGGCATGATCGAGGACGTCGACGCCTACCTGCGGCGGGCGGTCGTGAACGAGATCGGCGGCGAGTTCCGCCGCCGGACCCGGCGCAGGGGTCGGCCCATCTCGCCCACCCTCACGACAGCGAGGAGCACCGAGGACGCGGTCACCGAGCGCGATCGGATGTGGAAGGCCATGCTCCGCCTCCCGGCCCGCCAGCGGGCGGTGCTCGTCCTTCGCTACTTCGACGACGCCAGCGAGGCGCGGGTGGCCGAGATCCTGGAGATGCCGACCGGGACGGTCAAGTCGACCACGGCACGCGGCCTCGACGGGCTGCGTCGCATCCTGGAAGGGAACGACGATGGCGACTGAGCTCGAGCAGCGCCTCCGCGACAGCCTGGCGCAAGCCGCAGACCGGTTTCCGCCGTCGCCCGAACTGCGGGACCGGGTCGAAGAGCGGCTGGCCGCCCACGACCGCCGCCGAAGGGGCCGGTCTCTGGTTGCGGCTGCGGCTGTAGCCCTAGTCGCCGTGAGCGGTGTCGTTGTGGTCGTCCGTGACGGTGGACGCGATCAGCGCGTCGCCGTCGTTCCTGGTCCCGACGAGTCCACCGAACGATGGCGGGAGGGGATCAGCCCGGCCCTCGGTTGGCGGTTCGAGCACCCTGTCGACTGGAGGGTGCAGGAGTTCTCCGGGCAGTGCCGGGTCGGCTTTTCCGGCACCGTGGTCACCAATCTTGACCGTCCCCTCGCCTTCCAGGCGCCTCCCAACGGCTGCACCACCTCATGGGACCTGGCGGGGGTCCCCGACGGCTTCGTCGCCGTGGAGATGAGCGTCATGGCGACGAGACCGGTGTTCGGGAGGACGACGTCGTCCGACACCGCCTTCCCGCTGTCGCTCGACCGCACCAGCCCGGTGCCGGCCGAGGCCCACCCGCCGCAGGCCCCGAGCCGCTACGTCGGGGTGACCGTGGGTGGCGAGCCCGGCTACCGGGTCATGGTGTGGCTGGGCCGGGGCGCCAGCGCCGACGATTTCGCCGCGGCCGAGCGCATCGTCGCCTCCATCCGTCCCTCGCCCGAGGCGGTCGTATCACGACCACCTCCGCCAGTGCCGTGCCCCGACGACCTCACTGAACCTGTGGTCGTCTCTGGACGCGCCTGCGCACCGGAGGCTCCGGCCGGCAACGGGCTGGGCGACGACGGCCAGTGCACCGGCGAGGAGGTGGCACCGCCCTGCGGTCCCGGCGTGGAAGTCGGGCGGTACTACCCCTACACGCTCCCGCTGCGCTGCGACGGCATCGCCTACTTCGACGGCCGGCGCTGGGTATCCACGCTTCCACCGCCGGCCGACGGCGGCACCATCCATGTCTGGATGCGACTCGATCCATCCGGGAACGTCGGACTGGTCAGTCCCCGAGGCGTCATCGGCTTCGAGCCGGATACCGGCCAAACGTCCCAAGGCTGCCGAGGCTCGGGCGGGTAACGCTGTGGCCGACGACTTGTGGCCTGCGCGCCGTCGAGCCAGCGCGAGCACATGTTCGGGGCGCAACGGCGGTTGGCGCCGTGGTCGGGAGGCCGGCGCCGTCGTCGCGACCGACCGGCACCTCGGTGCTCCCGTGCCCGGGCCAACGCCGCCAGCACGCCGGCGCGTCGCCGGTGTCACCATTGGGCGTGGCCGACGTCGCAGACTCAGGGCCTGACGACGGTTCGTACGGCTGCTTCGGGATCGTGTGCATCTGGATGACCAGGGCGATGATGCTGTGGGCCGTCGTTGCAATGCCGTGGGCCGCCGCGATCGGGTTCGGGAGCGCTGCGAAGGGATTCACGATCGCCATCCCCGCACTGCTGGCGGTCATGGGGCTGGCTGGCGTTGCATTCTCGGTACGACGCTGGTCAAACCCTCCAGCGTGGGCGGCGTTGCTCGCAAAGTGCGACCCAGACGAATTGCGGGGCAAACGGGCCCGTCCGATCATTCGTTCCTCTCGTCCCGGCTGGCGGAATCCGTTCGACTACACCGGTGAGGGCGGCCGGGGTGACGGGTGAAGGAACACTGCGGACGCTGCCCATGCCGCGTCGTGCGCCGGTCACCACTCCGAACTGGCTGATCGGCCCACCCCAGCCGAGCAGCCGATCGACGCCCCGCACCAGGCCGGCGGGCGCGACGAGCGGCACCTATGCGTGGCGGCGGTGGAGCCAGAGCTGGCTCGTCTGCCGGTCCGTTGAGGTCGCCGAGTATCGACCAGGACGAACGCGGATGCTGAGGCCAACACCCCCGACAGGTCCGTCGAGACTCTGATCCCTTGTCTCCCCCCCCGGAAAGATGAGATCGGCATACGAGACCGGCGACCAGAAGACGAGTAGGCGGTGGCTCACGACGTCGATGTGCCCGAGCGCACGCGCGTCGCCGGGCGGATCGTCCTGGACCTCTGGAGCCCTTGACAAGACGATCCGGTCGGCATCGATCCGGTATGCGTCAACGGAGCCCGGCCCGATGTCCCAGAGGAGTGCGGTCCTGTCGTCGACCGAGAACTCGCCGCCGATGGCATCTGCCTGTTCGTCGTACCAGGCAAGGACCCGGCCGTAGTCCTCCCCGCGCCACAGGGTTGCGGCTGTGCCATCGACGACCAGGAACGGCCCACCCTCACTTGAGACGTTGCCGAGCAGTTGCACCGACCTCCGGTTTACCGCGTCCATCCCAAGAGACGACGCGACGAATGCCGGCTCGCGCGCAGTCGGACCAGCGCGAAGGAACATTCGGTTGTCCCTAACCAGGCGGGGGCTCGGGGGCCAGGACAGGCGCATCCTCTCGCGGCCGCCGCAGGGCAGACCGGAGCAGGCGTCACCGCCGATCGTCTGGAGGTTCTGGGCCCTCGGGAATACCGCGGATCCAAGTCCACACGGCGGTTGCAATCACGGCGAGCGTGCCAGCATCGCCCCCTCCCCCCGGGTCTGCCTCGTTCGCGCGGCGGAAGCTCTCCCGAAGACCGACGTGGCGGCGCTTCGTCACAGGGTCAGCCTATTGCCGGACTC
Source organism: Actinomycetota bacterium (assembly GCA_052387235.1). Lineage (GTDB taxonomy): Bacteria > Actinomycetota > Acidimicrobiia > Acidimicrobiales > JBQTJJ01. Next base: position 216 of record JBQTJJ010000161.1, on the reverse strand, counting down.
GCGGCGCCGGCTGCCCGACCGATCAGGTGATCGCGAGCGGGCTCGGCCGTCCCAGGGCGGCCGGGTGGCCCGCCGACCAGGGTGCGGGAGAACGGCACGTCGGCGGTGTGTCCTGAAAGGAGAGTGAGGCGATGTAGAAGGTCGTCAACACGAACCGTGCTGTGCCAGTGATGGAGGGAGGCCCTCCGGACTCGCCGGGCAGGCGGGGAGTCCAAA
>JBQTJJ010000160.1:0-22991 GCA_052387235.1 Actinomycetota bacterium | reverse complement strand
GCCTGGCCGGCGAGGTCGGCGTGCTGGCCCCGGGCGCCCGCGCCGACCTCGTGATCTGGAACGCCACCAGGCCGGTGGAGCTCGTCTACTGGGTGGGGGCGGACCTGTGCCGGGCCGTTGCCCGCAGGGGACGCTTCGCCCCGGGAGGCTGAAGGCACGACGGCTCCCGATCCGGAAGATTCGGGGGAATTACCGGATTCGGGGGAGCTAGGCGGAGATCTTCGGGGTCCGGACTATTGACTAGCCATTTCGGGTCGGTCCATCATTTGACCTACTTCGGGGCCCGAGTTCGTACGGGGGCTTCGGTCGTAGCACCAGAACGGGGGAAGGGCGGCGTCTCGGCGAGGGGGCTGGTGGTCGGCGACGACCACGATCGCGGCTCCCATCGGAGGCGTGTCCCCGTCCACGACGAGACGGGGAGGACGGGATGCGGGGGAAGCGGGTCCAGGTTCTGCTGGCTGTGGCGGCGGTCATCGCAAGCTCGATGGCGGGCGTCTTCGCACCCGGGGCCCGTGCCGGGAGCAGCGTCGGTGACTTCGAGATCGACGGCAACCTCGTCGACGATCCCGCCGGGGGGGCGATCGACTGGTCCACGCCTCCGCCGAACCTGACCCCCATCCCCGACCTGTCGGGCAGAGCCGATGACAGCTTCACCGAGGGTTCCAAGGAGCTGGAGCCCGGCAACTGGACCTGCACGGACTCCAGCGTGCCCGGCAAGGACGACATCACCGGTGGCCAGATCGCCTTCCGCGTGCTGGACGGCAAGCAGTTCGTCTACACCAACTACACCCGCGCCGGGGTGAACGGCGACGCCCACATCGACTACGAGTTCTTCCAGTCGGCCGCACCCAACCCGGCCTGCCCCTCCCTGCCGCAGCGGACCGACGGCGACATCCTCATCTCGTTCGACACCAAGAACGGTGGCGCCTCCATCAACGTGCGCGCCTTCGAGTGGGCGTTCGACCCCGGCAGCACCACGCTGGGGACCTTCAACCCCCTGGACACCGGCGAACAGGGCGTGACCTTCGACGGTGCCGTGAACATCCCGAACTCGATCCCTGGCCACAAGGCAGGGGACTTCGGCGAGGCCGCCCTCAACCTCACCGACACGATCGGCGACATCACGTGCGGGCAGTTCGCCGGCGCCTACATGAAGACCCGGACGTCGACCTCCATCAACGCCGCCCTCGCTGACCGGACCTCGACCAGGCCCATCTCGCCCGGCAACTGCCCGGAATCGAGCCTCCTCAAGAAGGTCAGCATCGACGACGGAGCCACCTATCACGACCAGGTCGCCGCCGAGCCGGGTGACGAGGTCACCTACCAGCTCACCTACACGAACACCGGCGCGGCCCCGGCGACCGACGTCGAGGTGTCGGACATCCTCGAGCCGAACCAGTCGTTCGTGGTCGGCTCGTGCAGCCCGGCCTGCGAGGTCAACGGATCGACGCTCACCTGGAGCTTCCCCAGCGTGGAGCCGGACGATCCCCAGGTCATGACCTTCCGGGCCACGCTCGCCGACTCGTTCCCGGCCGGATCCACCGACGTGCCCAACGCGGGGTCGGTCGACACGGCGGAGGAGCCCCCGAAGGATTCGAACACCACGATCGTCACCGTCGCTGCCGCTCCCGACCTGAGCTCCGAGAAGTCGGTCACGCCCGGCACCCAGGAGGTCGGCCAGTCCGTCACGTACACGGTCACGGTGAAGAACGAGGGCAACGCGCCGGGGACCACCACGGTCAGTGACGACTACGACCAGGCGCACGTCGATCCGATGGCCATCGACGGCGGCGGCCAGGACGACGGCGACATGATCGTCTGGTCGGACGTCGAAGTCCCGGCGCACGACGAGGTCAGCTTCACCTACAGCGCCAGCGTCATCGGCACCTACTCCGGCCCGAGCGGCACGTGCTCCGCCGGCCAGTACCCGGTCCTCAACTCGGTCACCATCACGGGCGGAACGGGCGCCGGCGCCCAGCTCTGCGTCGTAGCCGAGCCGGAGTTCAGGCTGGAGAAGACCGCCGACCAGGCGGCCGCCAACATCGGCGACAGGGTGGGCTACGAGGTCAAGGTGCTCAACGACGGCCCGGCCGACGGCACCACCACCGTCGTGGACTCCTACGACAACGACCACCTCACCATCTCCAATGTCTCGAACGGCGGGGAGGTGGACGCGACCGAGGGCACGATCACGTGGACGGGCATCTCGGTGCCGGCCGAAGGATCTGTGATCCTCACCTACGACGCCACCGTCGGCGGCGTCTACGACGGGCCCCCCGGCATCTGCGGGGTGGGCCAGTACCCGGTCGTGAACGAGGTCGCCATCACGGGCGAGGCCAGCGACAGCTACACGCTCTGCGTCAACGCCGTCGCGTCGATAACGGCGGACAAGACCGTGAACCCGACGGTCGCCCAGGTCGGCGACGAGGTGGTCTACGAGATCCTCGTGGAGAACACCGGGCACGCCGCCGGCAGCACCGACGTGGTCGACCACTACGACAAGGACCACCTCGCCATCGGCGCCGTCTCGCACGGCGGGACGGTCGACGCCGTGGCCGGAACCATCACCTGGACCGACCTCACGGTGGCCGGCGACGATGCGTTGACGCTCACCTACTCGACCACCGTGAAGGGGACCTTCTCAGGGGGCCCCGGGTCCTGCGAGACGGACCAGTACCCGGTCGTCAACAGCGTGACCCTGTCCAATGGCACGGGCGACAGCGAGACGCTCTGTGTCAACGCCGAGGCCGTTCTCGGTTCCGAGAAGACCGTGGACCCACGAACCGCACAGGTGGGCGACGTGGTCGTCTACACGGTCGTGGTCGAGAACACCGGGGATGCGGCGGGCACGACAGAGGTTGTCGACAGCTACGACAAGGACCACCTCTTGATCTCCGACGTCTCCCACGGCGGAACGGTGGATCCCGAGGCGGGCACCATCACCTGGTCCAACCTGACGCTGGCCGGGATGAGCCGGACGACGCTCACCTACTCGGCCACCGTCGACGGAACGTTCCCGACCTCGCCGGACGCAGGCTGCGAGGTCGGGCATCCCGTGGTCAACAACGTCACCCTCACGGGCGGGACGGGCGACAGCGAGACCCTCTGCGTCGACGCCAAGCCCGATCTCAGCTCCGACAAGACGGTCAGCCCGGGGTCGGCCGAGATCGGCGACACCGTCGGCTACGCGATCCTCGTGGAGAACAATGGTGACGCCGACGGCGTGACCACCGTGGTGGACACCTATGACGGCGACCACCTCGACATCTCAGAGGTCTCGCACGAAGGCGCCGTCGACACCGTGGAACACACCATCACCTGGACCGATATCGAGGTCCCGGCCATGGACTCGGTGCTGCTCACCTACAAGGCCACGGTGAAGGGCCCGTTCGACGGCGTGGAGCCCGGCGGTACGCCGTGCTCGCCGACGCAGTTCCCGGTCCTCAACAGCGTCACCATCACCGGGGGCACCGGCGACAGCAACACCCTCTGCGTGAACGCGCCTCCTGTGCTCACTATCAACAAGACGGCCTGCCCTACGACAGCGGTGCCGGGCGGGACGCTCACGTACACGATCGACTTCGGCAACATCGGCCTGACGACGGCCACGGGCGTCGTGCTCACAGACACGGTTCCCACCGGAACGGCCCTGACTGATTCGGGTGGGGGCAGTGTCGAGGGCAGCACCATCACCTGGACCATCGGATCCCTTGCACCGAGCGAGGCAGGCTCGAGGACGGTGAAGGTCCTGGTCGAGGCGGGCAACGGGTCCGAGCTCTCCAATACGGCGACGATCAGCGCCGACAACGCCGAGTCGGCCTCCACCGGTCCGGTGGTGACACCGGTCTCGAACGCCGGCTCCGTCACCCACGGCTCCGCCTACGGCGCACATGTCGTGGCCTCGGGAGTCTCGTTGGTCGACCAGGTCCCGTCCGCGTCGAGCGCCGCACCACCGTCGCCCGCGGCCGGCGCCGATGAGCTGACGTCGGTCGGCCTGCCCGGTGTGGTGGACCTCGGACTGCTGCGCCAGACCTCGACATCGGCGGTCGACACCGAGGCTCGGAGCACGGCCACGTCCACGGTTGCGGAAGTCGACGTGCTGAACGGCTTCATCACCGCAGACGTGGTGAAGGGGGTGTCGCAGTCGGTGGCCACCGCCACCTCGTCGTCCTACAACTTCACGGGATCGACCTTCACCAACCTCAGGGTGAACGGGCAGTCCATGGCGAACGTGGCACCCAACACCAACGTGGTACTGACACTGCTCGGCATCCCCCTGGCCAGCGCCGTGCTCAGGGAGCAGACCGGCTCATCGACGTTCAGCGACGGCATGTTCAGCGCCAGCGGCACGACCAACATGATCCATGTGACGATCCTGAACACGCTGGCCGGCCTACCGGTGGGAAGCGAGATCATCGTGGCCCATGCCGAGAGCGACGCCACCTACACCTCGGGCCTGGCCTGCGGCACGACGCCGGCCACCGTGAGCGGTGAGGCCTTCACCGCCTTCGTGGGCGGAAGCCTGGTCGACAGCCCGGTCCTCGGGGTCAAGCAGGGCGACGCGGTGCTTCCGCCTCTGGGCGGATCGGCGTCGAACCAGGTCGCCGACGTCGACCTCGGCGGCGTGGCAGAAGCGACTGCCGGCAACAGCACCACGTCCGGGTCCCTCACGCCCTCGCCGGAAAGCAGGGCCCGCTCGATCGTCACCGGAGCCAGCGTCCTCGGGGGGCTCGTCACCGCCGACGTCCTCGACGTGGCCGCCGCGAGCAGCACCTCGGGTACGCCGACGACGACGTTCGCCACGACTTTCACCAACGTCGAGGTCGCCGGTATCCCGGTACTGCTCCCGGTCACCCCGAACACCACCGTCTCCGTTCCCCTGGACGGCGGCGGCATCCTTCTGGTGATCCTGAACGAGCAGAGCATCTCTGGCAACGCCAAGGACACCGAGGGAACCGTCAACGCCGTGCACGCCTACGTCCTGCGGGGAGGCCTCGTGGAGCTGGAGGTGATCGTCTCGTCGGCCCACAGCGACGCCCACCTGCCGTAGTTCGCGCCCGGCCCACCCGCCCGGAGCGCACTCGTCGGGCGTTCTCCGCCCCGCCGGCCCTACCGCCCAGGGCCGGCGGGGCGGGCACGTCAGGCGCTACAGGACGTCGCGCTCCCGGACGACGGTGGTGCGCCGGCCCCGGTAGTAGCGGGGACCGCCGATGCCACCGACCAGCAGCAGCACGATAAGGACGATGAGCAGGATGGTGAGCATGCCCGGGTGTGTTCCCCGCCCGGGGCGGTGCCAATCCCGTCGCCCGCCGATCCCCCCCTCTTTCGAGTAAATAGCTCGCCAAAATGGCGAGCTATTTACTCGGGGTGGGGGAGGGCTACAGGCGCTCGGCCAGGGCCTCGGCGATCTGGACCGTGTTGAGGGCGGCGCCCTTGCGGAGGTTGTCCCCCGACACGAAGAAGGCCAGCCCGTGCTCGGCCCCCGGGTCCCGCCGCACCCGCCCCGCGTAGGAGGGGTCGGCGCCGGCGGCCAGGAGCGGGGTGGGCACGTCGACCAGGCGGACGCCAGGGGCCGCGGCCAGCAGCTCGCGGGCCCGGTCCGGTGGGAGCGGCCGCTCGAACTCGGCGTTGATGCTCACCGAGTGGCCCGTGAACACGGGCACCCGCACGCACGTGCACGACACCTTCAGGTGGGGCAGGTCGAGGATGCGCCGGCTCTCGTTGCGGAACTTGTGCTCTTCGTTCGTCTCGTCGTCCTCCTCGTAGGCGTCGGCGAAGGGGATGACGTTGAAGGCGATGGGCGCCACGTACTTCGACGGCGGCGGGAACTCGACGGCGGCGCCGTCCCACGTGAGCTCGGCCGCCTTGTCGACCACGGCCCGCACCTGCTCGTCCAGCTCGGCCACGCCGGCCCGGCCGCCGCCCGACACGCACTGGTAGGTGGAGGCCACCATCCGCACCAGGCCGGCCTCGTCGTGCAGGACCTTGAGGGGCGGCATGCACACCATGGTGGTGCAGTTGGGGTTGGCCACGATGCCCTTGGGGATCGAGTCGAGGGCGCCGGCGTTGACCTCGGGCACCACCAGCGGCACCTCCGGATCGCGCCGCCACGCCGACGAGTTGTCCACGACCACGGCGCCGGCAGCCGCCACCCGGGGCGCCAGCTGGCGCGAGAGCGTGGCCCCGGCCGACATCAGCACCACGTCGAGGCCGGCGTAGTCGGCACTGTCGGCGTCCTCGACCTCGATGTCGCCCGCCCCCCACGGCAGGCGGCTGCCCGCCGAGCGGGCCGAGGCGAAGAAGCGCATCTCCTCGGCCGGGAAGGCGCGCTCCGACAGGATCGAGCGCATGACCTCGCCGACCATCCCGGTGGCGCCGACGACTCCGATTCTCATGGGAGGAAGTGTAGGAGGACGTCAGCCGAGCCCGAAGGCGCCGTGGAGGGCCTGCACGGCCCGCTCCACGGAGTCGGCCCGGACCACGCAGCTGATGCGGATGGGGGAGGTGGAGATCATCTCGATGTTCACCGACTCGCCGGCCAGCGTCTCGAACATGGTGGCCGTGATCCCGGGATGGGTCTTCATGCCGGCGCCGATGAGCGACACGGTGGCGATGGCACCGTCGGCGGTGACGTCGGCGGCGCCGATCTCCGCGGCGTGGGCCCGGCACACCTCGAGGCTCACGGCCAGGTCGTCCTTCGGCACGGTGAAGGAGATGTCGGTGGTGCCGCCCAGGGACACGTTCTGCACGATCATGTCGACGTTCACGTGCCGGTCGGCGAGCGACCGGAACAACAGGGCCGCGATGCCGGGCCGGTCCGGCACCCGGGTGACGGTGACCTTGGCCTCCGAGGTGTCGTGCACCACGGACGAGACGATGGCTTGCTCCATTGAGGGACCTTCCGCCCTTCTCTTTTCGACCTCGTCGGCCGAGACGATCCACGTGCCCGGCTCCCACGTGAAGCTGGACCGGACGTGCAGGCGCACCTTGTGGTTGCGGGCGTACTCGACCGAGCGCATCTCCGGCTTGGGGCACCCCGCCGCGCACATCTCGAGCATCTCCTCGAAGCTGAGCTCCCGGAGCCGGACCGCGTCGGGGACGACCCGGGGGTCGGCCGAGAAGACGCCGGAGACGTCGGTGTACAGCTCGCAGGCATCGGCTTCGAGCGCCTCGGCCAGGGCCACCGCCGTGGTGTCGGACCCACCCCGTCCGAGGAACGTGATGTCCCGGTCGAGGGACACGCCCTGGGCGCCGGCCACCACCGGGACCCGGCCGTCGGCGAGGGCCTGGCGGACCCGCTCGGCCCGGACCTCGACGATCCGGGCACGGGTGTGGGTGGTGTCGGTGATCAGCTCGGCCTGGCTGCCGGTGAACGACGAGGCGGGGCAGCCGATGTCGACCAGGGCCATGCACAGCAGGGCCATGCTCTTGCGCTCGCCGGCGGTGATGAGCATGTCCATCTCCCGGCCCGGCCGGGTGTGGGACACCTGCCCGGCCAGGTGGAGGAGGTCGTCGGTCTCCTTCCCCATGGCGCTGACGACCACCACGACCTGGTTCCCCCGCCGCACCGTGCGGGCCACGTGGTCGGCGGCGGCGCGGATGCGCTCGGCATCCGCCACCGACGTCCCACCGAACTTCTGCACCACCAGGGCCACGCCCGGAGCGTACCGGTCGGGTTCGGGGCACCAGTGCTCCATCGGGCGTCGTCGGCGATGCTCACGGCGACCCGGGGGCGCCGCCGGCAAGGCCGCAGGACGAAGGCGCACACCACGTGCGTCGAGGACGAGAACGACGCCAGCGGTGGTCCTGGCCGTCGTGAGCGCGGCAGACGGTGCCCGATGGGGCACTAGTTTGCCTCCGTGCCCACGGACAAGCGGCAACGGAAGAAGGAGGGCCGGCAGGCCCGGCTCGATCAACTGCGGGCCGAGGCGGCGCGGGCCCGGCGCAAGCGCCGGATCATCGGCGCGGTCGGGGTCGCCCTCATCGTGGCCATGGCGGCGGCGCTGTTCTCGGGCGGCGGCGACAGCGAGGTCAGCACGGACGGGACCACCAGCACCACCGAGCTCACGCCCGACGCGGACGCCCCCCCCAAGGGCGAGCCGGTGGCGGCCGGCGCCAAGCTCGACACATGGGCCTGCCCCGAGGCCGACGGCAGCTCGCCCCGCACGGACCAGTTCCCGTCGGAGCCCCCGCCCCTGTGCATCGACACCGCCAAGACCGTGGTGGCCAAGCTCACCACCAGCGAGGGGCCCATCGAGATCACCCTGGACACGTCGAAGACCCCCCAGACGGCCAACAACTACGCCGTCCTGGCCCGGTACCACTACTACGACGGCACGGTGATCACCCGCATCGACGACAGCATCGACATCCTCCAGACGGGCTCGCCCAAGACCCAGACCATCAGCGACCCCGGGCCCGGCTACAACATCAAGGACGAGGGCACGGGCTTCACCTACAGCGAGGGCGACGTCGTCATGGCCCGGGGCCAGGCCCCCGACAGCGCCTCGGCCCAGTATTTCTTCGTCACCGGGCCCAAGGCGGCGGCGCTCAACAGCCAGGGCACGTACGTCACGTTCGGCAAGGTGACCGCCGGGCTCGACGTCACCAAGAAGATCGCCGGGTTGTTCCAGCCGTGCCCGGAGGGCGACCAGTCGTGCCTGGGTGGGGCACCGAGCAAGCTGGTCACCATCGAAAAGGTCGAGATCGAGGAGAGGTAGGAGACCATCATGGCCACCGAGTGTCCCGAGCCCGACGGTTCGAGCCCCCAGAAGCGCCGCTTCGACGGGCCCCCGCCCATGTGCATCGACCCTTCCAGGAGCTACACGGCCGAGATGGTGACCACCAAGGGCACCATGGTCATCGCCCTGGACCCGGTGGCGGCGCCCAGGACGGTCAACAACTTCGTGGTGCTGGCCCGGTACCACTACTTCGACGGCATCCACTTCCACCGGGTGATCCCTGGCTTCGTGCTCCAGGGCGGCGACCCCGAGGGGAGCGGCCGGGGCGGTCCCGGCTACCGGTTCGACGACGAGCTGCCCAAGCCCGGCCGCTACGAGCTGGGCTCGCTGGCCATGGCCAACGCCGGCCCCAACACCAACGGCAGCCAGTTCTTCGTGATCAGCGGCCCCGACGGCATGCGGCTGCCGCCGCAGTACTCGCTGTTCGGCAAGGTGGTGAAGGGCCTCGAGGTGGTGAGCGCAATCGACGCCATCGGGTCGCCGGGCGCCGGCACCCCCAGGGAGAAGGTCGTCATCGAGTCGGTCACCATCACCGAGTCCGACTGAGGGGCCCTCCGGCGCCGGCGGCCTACCTGGGAAGGACGTCGAGGCCGGCCTCGGCCCCGTCGCACCACACCCGCACGGCGCCGGCGCCGGAGACGGTCCAGCCCGCCCGGGGGTGCAGCACGGCGGCGGTGCGCTCGTCGATGGCGACGACGGGCAGGCCGGCCGGGGCCAGGGTGATGGTGCGGTGGGTCTTCTCGTGCGACCAGGAGTCGGCGTGGGGGATCACCGCCACCTGCGACACCAGGCCGAGCCCGACGGTGAAGGCGCCGCCCCGAGGGTCCACCATCGGGTCGGTGACCACCATGGCGCCGGCCGAGGAGGCGGCCACCACCGCCCCGTCGTTCCATGCCGCCACCAGCGCCTGCCACAGGGCCGAGCTCTTCAGCACGGACCGCAGGTGCATGGGCGAGCCGCCTCCGAGGTAGATGAAGCGGGCCTCCTTGACGGCGTTGACATTGGCCTGGTCCTCTGCGTCCGGCCGGCGCAGCACCGGGAGGCCCCGCACCGTGGCCCCGATCCGCTCGAACCAGCGGGCCGCCGTCTCCACGCACCGGTCGGGGTGCTCGTAGGCGGCGGCGGTGGGCAGCACCAGTACCTCACGGCCGCCGCTGGCCTCCAGGAGCTCGGCGTCGAACGTGCACCCTTCGCTCCATTCTGCGCCACCGACGAGGGCGAGCGGCCCGGGCGAGGTCATCCCGCCAACCTAGTTCCGGCCCCGCCCGGCGGCGATGGAGCGGCGGCGGCCGGGCGGCTACCGTAAAGGATCGGGAGCATCTGGGACGTTGCTCTTGAGGAGCGCTCGTTTCTGGCCGATGCAGAAGCCGATGGTCGATCGCCGCGCCCTGCCCGGGCTCGCTGCCGGCCTAGCCGGGCTGGCTGCTGGCGTGGGCGCGCTCGTGCTGGAGGTGCCGGAGCTGGCCGTGCTGGCTGCCGCCTGCGCCCTCACGGCCGGCGGCGTCTCGGTCTTCCAGGTCCGCCGCGTCCGGGCCGCCGAGCGGGACGCGGCCGGGAGCGCGGCGCTGGCGATGCTCCTCGACCTGCCCCGCGGCCCCCGGGGTGACGTCAGCGACCTGCTCGACGCCGAGACGGGCCTGCCGGACGCCGCCTACTTCACCTTGGCCCTCGAGGGGAGGGTGGCCGCCGCCCGCCGCCACCTGTGGCCGGTCACCATCCTGCTCCTGGACATCGGGCTGGCTCCCGAGTGCAGCACGGGCCGGCCCCGTCTCGACGCCCTCGCCAGCTTCGGCGACCTGATGCGGCGCACCCTGCGGGAGGCCGACATCTCCTGCCGCACCGGGCCCACCCGCTTCGCCGTCCTGCTGGACGACACCGGCGAGGAGGGCGGGGTGTGGACGGCCGAGCGCCTCCAGGTGGCCGTGTCCCACGACGTGTCCAAGGTCCGCCGCATGGCCGCCGGGGTGGCCAGCTACCCCACCCACGGCCTGGAGGCGGGCGAGGTGCTCGGGCGGGCCGAGGCGGCCCTGGCCCGGGCCTGTGCCAGCCCCGCCGGCCGCGGTCTCGGCCAGGTCGAGGTCGCACTCCCCGACTTCGCGTGACCCGGCCCTCCACGGCTCCCCCACCGGCCGGTGGACGGTTCAGCGCGGGGTGATGGCGAAGCAGCGGTCCTCGAGCCGCCCCAGGGCGTAGGAGGGGTAGAGGCCCCCGAACATCACCCGCGCCCCCTCGCTCCACGCCAGCGCCTCGGGTGAGGAGATGCGGCGGTGGACCTGGAGGATGCCGCCCTCGAACACCCGGTACTCGGCCCAGGTGCCGGGGTAGTCCTTGACGCAGGCCACCTCGACCCACGGCACCCGGCCCGTGCGCCGGCAGTGCCGGACCCGGTTGCGGTGCGTGTGCCCGGCCAGGTAGGCGGCCAGCGCCGGCCGGCGGGCCACCACCTCCACCAGCCGCTCGGAGTCCGGAGGGTCGATGCCGAAGAACCGGCCGGCCCTGTCCGCCGTCCCCGGCAGCCAGGCGTGGTGGTGACCGAGGACCAGCACGGGGCGGTCGGCCCGGGCCCCCAGCTCGTCCAGCCACGCCAGCGTGGCCCGGTCGACCTTCCCGCCCGGCTCGAGCGGCACGGCCGTGTCGATCACGGCCAGCACCACGCCCGGCAGCACCACCTCGTAGGGGGCGCCGGCGGCGAAGGTCCGCCCCCCGGCCACGTCGTGGTTCCCCCGCACGTAGTGGAGACGGTCCCCGAACACGGGCTGGTAGCAGGCCAGGAAGGCGTCGAACTCCTCGGCGGTGCCGGTGGTGGTGAGGTCGCCCTTGGCCACCACCGCATCGGGACCGAGGGCGGCGATCTCGGCCACCGCCGACCGGCTCATGACGTCGGGGTAGGGCTCGGCGCCGGGGGGCGAGGTGAGGACGGGCCCGATGTCGAGGGCCTCCGCCATGCCGCACTCCACCTCGCCGAAGTGGAGGTCGTTGACGGTTGCCACCGTGGCCAGGCGCTCCCCCGGTGGCCGTGGCAGGGTCCGGAAGGCCACGCCGTGGAGCTCGTACGCGGTGTCCGGATCCAGGCCCTCGTAGCGCAGGACCGTCCTCCCGTCGTGGAGGACGGCCTCGTCGTCGGCCACGGTGCTCAGCTCCACCACGGCGGGGCGGCCTACCTGCCCGGGAAGCGGGGGGCGCGGCCGCCGGCCGTGTTCCCCGGGTGCCACCAACGCCCCGAGAACCTCCATCCCGTCCCCCGGCGGAGCTCCTCGTCCCGGCTCGAAGCGGGCGAGGGCCACGCCATCTCCACCGCCGCCACGATGGCGGCGAGCACCTCGGGCGACGGCTCAGAGCGGGACGTTGCCATGCTTGCGGCGGGGATGCTCCTCCCGCTTCGAGCGCAGCATCTCCAGGCTGCGCACCAGGACGGCGCGGGTGTCGGCCGGGTGGATGACGTCGTCGACGTACCCCCGCTCGGCCGCGATGTAGGGGTTGACGTAGCGCTCGGTGTACTCGGCCACCAGCTCGGCCTTGCGGGCGGCGCGGTCGGGGGCCTCGGCCAGCTCCCGCCGGTGGACGATCTCCACCGCCCCGTCGGGCCCCATGACCGCGAACTCGGCCGACGGCCAGGCGTAGGCCAGGTCGCAGCCGATGGACTTGGAGTTCATCACCACGTAGGCGCCGCCGTAGGCCTTGCGGGTGACGACCTGGATGCGGGGGACGCTCGCCTCGCAGAAGGCGTAGAGCAGCTTGGCCCCGTGGCGGATGATGCCCCCGTACTCCTGGTCGGTGCCGGGCAGGAAGCCGGGCACGTCGACGAAGGTGACGATGGGGATGTTGAAGGCGTCGCACGTGCGCACGAAGCGGGCCGCCTTCTCCGATGACTCGATGTCGAGGGCGCCGGCCAGCATCTGGGGCTGGTTGCCCACCACGCCCACGGGATGGCCGTTGAGCCGGGCCAGCCCGCACACCATGTTGACGGCCCAGTGGGCGAAGTACTCGAACAGCTCCCCGTCGTCGACCACGGCGGCGACGACCTTCTTCATGTCGTAGGGCTGGGTGGGGCTGGCCGGCACGATGTCGATCAGCTCCGGGGTGGACCGCACCGGGTCGTCAGAGGGCTCGACCGACGGCGGCTCCTCCAGGTTGTTGGGGGGCAGGAACGAGAGCAGGTAGCGGACCTGGTCGAGGCAGGCCTTCTCGTCGGCGGCCACGAAGGTGCACACCCCGGACTTGGTGGCGTGGGTCATGGCCCCGCCCAGCTCCTCGATGCTCACGTCCTCGCCGGTGACGGCCCGCACCACGTCGGGCCCGGTGATGAACATGTGTGAGCTCTCGCGCACCATGAACACGAAGTCGGTCATGGCCGGGCTGTAGACGGCCCCGCCCGCGCAGGGCCCGAGCACCACGCTGATCTGGGGCACCACGCCCGACAGGGCCACGTTGCGGTGGAAGATCCTGCCGTACATGTCGAGCGCCACCACCCCCTCCTGGATGCGGGCGCCGGCGCCGTCGTTGAGGCCGATCACGGGGACGCCCACAGACGCCGCCAGATCCATGACCTTGTGGACCTTCTCGCCGAAGACCTCGCCGAGGGAGCCGCCGAAGACGGTGAAGTCCTGGCTGAACACGCAGACCCGCCGCCCGTCGATCGTCCCGAAGCCGGTCACGACACCGTCGGTGTACGGCCTGTTCTCCTCCAACCCCATGCCCGTCGCCCGGTGGCGGGCCAGCAGGTCGAGCTCCTGGAACGACTCGTCGTCCAGCAGGTACTCGACCCGCTCGCGGGCCGTCATCTTGCCGCGGGCGTGCTGGCGCTCCACGGCCCGTTCCGATCCGGCGTGGAGCGCCTCGTGCCTGCGCTTCGCCAGCTCCTCGAGTCGCCGTTCCACTTCGTGCAGGCTACCGGCGGCGCCGGGGCCGGCCCGCGAGCGACACTGCAGGGTCATGCCGGTGGACCCGCCCCCCCAGCCGTGGTCGTTCCCGGCTCCCCGGCCCGGGGACGACCTGGTGGGCGTCGGTGCCGACCTGGAGCCCGGCACCCTGCTGGCCGCCTACCGGTCAGGGCTGTTCCCCATGCCGCTCGGGGAGCCGGACGCGAACGCCGTGCTGGGCTGGTGGGCGCCCGAGCAGCGGGGCATCCTGCCCCTCGACGGCCTGCGGGTGACCCGGTCCCTCGCCCGCTCGTGCCGGCGGTTCGAGACGCGTGTCGACACCGCCTTCGAGGCCGTGATCGGCGCCTGCGCCGACACCCGCCGGGAGCAGGGGTGGATCACGGCCGACATGAAGGCGGCCTACACCGAGCTCCACCGCCTGGGCTGGGCCCACAGTGTCGAGGCATGGACGCACGACGGCCGCCTGGCCGGCGGCCTGTACGGCGTCGCCATCGGGGGCCTCTTCGCCGGCGAGTCGATGTTCCGCCGCGAGACCGACGCCTCCAAGGTCGCGCTGGTGGCACTGGTCGACCTGCTGCTCGTCGGTGGCGCCGCCCTCCTCGATGTCCAGTGGTGCACCCCGCATCTGGCCAGCCTCGGCGCGGTCGAGATCAGCCGGGCCGAGTACCGGCGCCGGCTGGCGGCGGCCCTGGCCCTGCCCCTCCCGCCTCCCTTCGACCGCCGGTAGCCGGTCACGGTTCCGTTCCGGGAAGGCTCACGTCCGCCTGGCGAACGTCAGGCTTCCCGGAACCCGGCCGACGCCGCCGTCCTCGCCCGCTCGGGTAGACCCGGCGCGCCGAGGCGCTCGCACACCTCGTCGAAGGCGGCGGTGGGCCCGGTCCAGCGCAGGTCGCCGGCCGACGCCAGCAGCGACCGGTCGACGCGGAGGGTGGCCAGGTCCCGGAACAGCAGGGCCAGGTCCCGCTGCTCGGCCAGGGTGTTGGCGAGGGAGCGGGCGCCGCGGACGTCGACGTCCCAGCGCTCGCCCAGCCGGGGGATCTCCTCGATGTGGGCGTACCTCCCGAGGACGGCCGAGGCCGCGGCCTTGCCCCAACCCTTGAGGCCGGGGAAGCCGTCGGCGCTGTCGCCCACCAGCGCCAGCCAGTCGGGGATCGAGGTGGGCGGTACGCCGTAGCGGGCCACCACCGCCGCCTCGTCCAGCACCACTGCCTTGCGCCGGTCGAGCTGCACCACCCGGTCGCCGACCACCGACTGGCCCAGGTCCTTGTCGGGGGTGCAGATCACGACCTGGGTGACGGCCGGATCCCCGGCCGCCACCGCCGCGGCCGAGGCCAGGGCGTCGTCGGCCTCCAGCCCCACCATGGCCCACACCACCAGGCCCATGGCCCGCAGGCTCTCCTCCAGCAGCGGGAACTGGGCCAGCAGGTCCTCGTCCACGCCGGTGGCGTCCTTGTACCCGGGCCACAGCTCGTTGCGGAACGACTCGATGACATGGTCGGTGGCGACGCCCACGTGGGTGGCGCCGTCCTCCAGGAGACCGAGCAGCGAGCCCAGCACCCCTCTGGTCGCCGCGGTGCGAGGCCCCCTGGCCCGCACCTCGGGCGGGATCCCGAAGTGGTGGCGGAACAACTCGTAGGTGCCGTCGACGAGGTGGACGCGCATGTCAGGGGGAGCCGTTCGGCCGGCCGAGCCGGCCCGTGGGTTCGTGATCGAAGATGGCTCCTGCCTCCCGAGGCCCGGCATGTGGCTCGTCCACAGTCCCCCCATTCTCGTGGTCGCGGGCCGCCTCGACGGGGATTTCCCCCCTGTCCTGTCACTCCGGACTAGTCACTCTTGACTACTCCTGAACGGCTCCCTCACACTCGAAACGAGAGCGCCAGCCGTGGCGGGGGGAGGCACCATGGGGTTGCAAAGAGTCCGTACGGGCAGCACCGGCGCGGGGCGGCGGGCGATGGCCGCAGCCGCCACGCTCACCACAGCGCTGATGGTGGGCCTGCCGGCGGCCGATGCCGGCGGTCGCAAGACCACCACCAGCCCGGTGGCGGCGGAGAGCTTCAGCGGCCGGGCCTACGTGGCCGACGCCCACCTCAGCGTTCTGGGGAAGGGCATCGACGTCGGGCCCATCTCCGACACGGGGCCGCTCCCGGCCGGCGGCGGGCTGCTCGAGGCCTCGCTGCTCACGGTCGACGCACCGCCGTTGCTGGAGGCGGAGGTCGCCAGCGCCGCCACCGCCGGGGCCGGCGACCAGAGCAACTCCCACGCGTCTGTGGCCGAGGTCACGCTCACCCTCCCCACCTCCCCGAGCATCGTCGTGGAGGCCGCGGTGCTGCGCTCCCAGGCGCAGGCCAAGTGCACCGCCGACGGGCCCACCACCTCCGGCCGGTCCCAGATCGCCGCCCTCAAGGTCAATGGCAAGGGCATCGCCGTCAGCACCGGGCCCAACGAGGAGATCGACGTGCTCGGGCTCGCCACCATCACCATCAACGAGCAGACCTCGACCGGGCCCGGCGACATCACCGTGAACGCCCTCCACGTCAGGCTGCTCCAATACTCGGCGCTCGGTGGCTTGGCCAGCGGGGACGTGGTGATCTCGTCGTCCCACGCCGACGTCACCTGCCCGGACGGCGGCGAGCCGCCGCCTCCGCCGCAGTGCCAGGTCAAGGACTTCGTCACCGGCGGTGGCTTCATCATCGTGGACGGAAGCCGGGTCACGTTCGGCCTGGTCGGCGGTGAGAAGCCGAACGGGCTGCGCGGGCACGTGAACGTGGTGGACCACGGCACGGGCGGGCATCTGAGCTCGGGCAACCTGACCTTCTACGAGGTCACCGGGCCCACGAGCCGCAGGCTGACCTTCGACTCCGGCGGAATCGTGGTCGAGGTGACGGACAACGGCGAGCCCGGCAGGGATGACACGTTCAAGGTCACCGCCGGCGGCTACACCAGATCCGGGACGCTGGACGGCGGCAACATCCAGCTGCACAAGCCCGGCGGCTGCCAGACGACCACGAAGACGAAGGGGCGCCGCTAGCGGCAACGGGGAGGCTGCTCCGGGCGGCGGACCCGGAGCAGGCCGCTCCGCCTACTCCTCCACCAGCTCGATGAGCGTGCCGAAGGCGGCCCGGGGGTGGAGGAAGGCCACCGTGGTCCCCCGGCTGCCGGTGCGGGGGTGCTCGTCGACCACGGTGGCCCCCGCCTCCTTCACCGCGGCCAGGGCGGCGGCGCAGTCGTCGACCCGGTAGCCCACGTGGTGGATGCCCTCCCCGTGGCGCTCCAGGAAGCGGGCCAGCGGTGACGCCTCGGTGAAGGGCGTGAGGAGCTGGATGTAGGACGGGCCGACGGCCAGCAGGGCCTCGTCCACGCCGTCCGATTCGATGCGCTCCCGGCGGGCCACGGTGGCCCCGAAGGTCCGCTGGTACCAGGCCACCGCCGAGTCGAGGTCCCGGACGGCGATGCCCACGTGGTCGACGGCGGTGAGCAGGGCCGGCGCCTCGGGCATCGGCGAACGCTATCGCCCGGCCCTCGCCGTAGCATCGAGGCATGCCCGGCTCACTGATCCTCGCCGGCGCCCGGACCCCCATAGGGAAGCTGTCGGGGGTGTTCGCCGGGCTCAGCGCCGTCGACCTCGGCGCCGTGGCCATCGCCGCCGCCCTCGAGCGGGCCGGGGTGGCGCCCGGCGAGGTCGGCTACGTCGTGATGGGCCACGTGCTGCAGGCCGGGCAGGGCCAGATCACGGCCCGCCAGGCCGCGGCCCGGGCCGGCGTCCCCATGACCACCCCCGCCACCACCGTGAACAAGGTGTGCCTGTCCGGCCTGAACGCCATCCACCTGGCCGACCAGATGATCGCGGCGGGCGAGGCCGACGTGGTGGTGGCGGGCGGCATGGAGTCGATGACCAACGCGCCGCACCTGCTGCCCGGGGTACGGGCCGGCTGGCGCCTGGGCGACGCCGTCGCCATCGACTCCATGCTGCACGACGGGCTGTCCTGCTCGTTCGACGAGTGCTCCATGGGCGAGGGCACCGAGCGCTACCTCCGGGACGCGGCGCGCCTCACCCGCGACCGCCAGGACGGGCTGGCGGCGGCATCCCACGAGCGGGCCGTGGCCGCGGCCAAGGAGGGCCGGTTCGCCGACGAGGTGGTCCCCGTACCGGTGCCGCAGCGGCGGGGCGACCCGGTGCCGGTGGACACCGACGAGGGCGTGCGGCCCGGCACCACCACCGAGAGCCTGGCGAAGCTGCGGCCCGCCTTCCGGGCCGACGGGACCATCACCGCCGGCAACGCCAGCCAGATCTCCGACGGCGCCGCCGCCGTGGTCATGGCGTCGCCGGCCGCCGCCGACCGGCTGGGGCTGGGCGAGCCCCTCGGCACCGTGGTCGCCTACGGGCAGGTGGCCGGGCCCGACGCCTCGCTGCTCCACCAGCCCTCGGGCGCGGCCCGCCGGGCCCTGGAGCGGGCCGGGCTGGCGGTCACCGACATCGACCTGTTCGAGATCAACGAGGCCTTCGCGGCCGTGGTCCTGGCCTCCATGGACGACCTCGGCATCGGGCCCGAGGCCACCAACGTCAACGGCGGCGCCATCGCCCTGGGCCACCCCATCGGGATGAGCGGCGCCCGGCTGGCCCTCACCGTGGTGACGGAGCTGCGGCGCCGCGGCGGCGGGCTCGGCCTGGCCGCCCTGTGCGGGGGCGGCGGGCAGGGGGACGCGCTGGTGGTGCGGGCCGGAGGCTGATCCACATCAGTCGAACGTGAGCTTGAAGGTCAGCCGGGCCAGGTCGCCGTCGCGCCGGGCCACGATCCCGAAGGCGGCCAGGGGCTCGAGGTTGGGCTTGACGTCCCGCTCGTACTCGGCGGTGTCCTCGGGGTCGGTGAGGATGCCCCGCTCGATCGCCTCCCGGATCGGGTCGATGAGCAGCACGAACTGGGCGATGACGTCCTCGCCGTCCTCCAGCACCGAGTCGTAGGCGTCGAGGCCGGCCAGCCCGGGCGACTCGGGCTTGGCCAGCTGGGCCAGGAACTCGGGCCCGCTGGCCAGCACGAACCGGCCGGGGTAGAGGCCGAGGGCGGGCTGGATCCCGGCCCCGAACCGCGGGGCCACGAGGGCGGGCCGGCCCGCCACCTCCCGTTCCTCGACCTCGAAGCCGTTGCGGACGAGGGCGGCCCGGACCTTGTCGACGCCGGCCCGCGCCGCGGCCTCGTCGGTGACCTCGACGACCAGCCCGAACTGGGGGAAGGACTGGTCGGCGGGCATGTCGCCGGCCACGACGACGACCTCGCCATCCATCCACGACAGGATGTCGGCCTCGAGGTCGACGCCGGTGGCGGACTCGAACTGGCCGGCGACGTCGGGCCCCCCGGCGCCGAAGAGGCCGGCGAGCCCCTCGGTGATCCCGGTGCCCAGGTCGAACAGGGTGAGGGCGGCCAGCGTGGTCTCGGGCAGGGTCCGGGTGAGCTCGACGGCGCCGCCCTTGCTCCCACCCGGGTTCTTCGCCACGGCCTGGGCCACCACCGCGTCGGACTCGGCGTGCACGTCCAGGGCCGCCGTCTCGGCGTCCTCGTAGCGGGCCAGGAGGCCGAGCTGGTCCACCCCGGTGGCGTCGCCGGCCTGCTCCAGCGCGCGCTGCACGTCGGCCCAGGCCAGGAGGAGCCGGTCGCCGGCCAGCTCGTCCACGACGGTGGTGAACGCCTCCGACTCGGCCAGGCCGCCGTCGTCCTTCCTGGCCTGGGCCGCGATCAGGTCGAGGGCGGCCTGGTCGCCCGCCTCGTCCTCCTGGTCCGAGAGCAGCACGAAGTCGTCCACCACGCTGTAGGCGCCCTCGAAGTCGCCGGCGGCGGCGGCCTTCTCGATGGCGGCCCGCGCCTTGGCCTCGTCGCCGGTCTCCACCATCGACACGAAGTACGGGGTCCGTCCCCGTCCCGCGGGCAGGACGGCGAGTGCCACCTCGTTGCCCAGCCACGGCTGCACGTCGCGCTCGTAGTCCAGCCCGCTGTCCTCCAGCAGGTCGGCGATGGCCTCGTCACGGGCCGACTCGAACTCGCCCTTGGCCTTGTCCCCGGCGCCGGGGAAGCGCCGGGCGATGGCCAGCAGGCTGCGCTGCTGCTCGATCGACGGGTCGAGGTTCAGGCTCACGAAGGCCAGGGCGTCCACCGGGGTGATCCCCGCCGCACGGGTGGTCTCGTCGGTCTTGTCGCCGCAGGCCGGCAGTGCGAGCAACGTCGCCCCGGCTGCGACCAGGGCTGCGAACCGTCTCATGGCCACCATCCTCGTCCCGGCGGCACCGGCGCCGCCACGACCCGGGAACCTTAGGGCCTGCCGGCCGGTTCAGCCCTCGATCTCGCGCCGGCCCTGCAGGGCCCGGCCCAGCGTGAGCTCGTCGGCGTACTCCAGGTCGCCCCCCACCGGGAGCCCGCTGGCGATCCTGGTGACCCGCAGGCCGAGGGGGCCCAGCAGCCGGGCCAGGTACATGGCCGTCGCTTCGCCCTCGATGTTGGGGTTGGTGCAGAGGATGACCTCGGCCACGCCCTCGGGCTCGAGGCGGGCCAGCAGCTCCCGGACCCTGAGCTGCTCGGGCCCGACGCCCTCGATGGGGCTGATGGCGCCCTGCAGCACGTGGTAGCGGCCCCGGTACTCCCGGGTCTTCTCCACCGCCACGATGTCGCGGGGCTCCTCCACCACGCACAGCACCTTGGCGTCGCGCTGGTCGTCAGCGCAGATGGCGCACAGCGGCTCTCCCGTGGGCGGGATCTCGGCCACGTTCCAGCAGCGGGCGCAGAACGCCACCCGGTCCTTCACCTGGCTGATGGCCGTGGCCAGGCGCACGGCGTCGACCTTCGGCAGCTTGAGGAGGTGGAAGGCGATGCGCTGGGCCGACTTGGGGCCCACCCCCGGCAGCCGGCCCAGCTCGTCGATCAGGTCCTGGACCGGGCCGGCGTACATGTCGGGCCGCTACAGGCCGAGGTTCAGGCCGCCGGCCCCTCCGATGTCGAGCCCGCCCAGCGCGGCCTGGTTCAGCTCCTGGACGCGGGCCAGGGCGTCGTTGGTGGCGGCCACCACCAGGTCCTCCAGCATGGCGGCGTCGGTGGGGTCGATCACCTCGGGGTCGATGGACACGGCCTCGACCTTGAGACCGCCGGTGAGGCGCACCTTCACCACGCCACCGCCCGACTGCCCCTCCACGACCTGCTCGGCCGCCGCGGCCTGCGCCTCCACCAGCTGCTGCTGCATGGCCTGGGCCCGCTCGAGGAGGGCGCCCAGGTCGAACTGGTCGCTCACCTCGGGTGCTCCGACGGTTCCTCCGACCTCACGACGAGACCTCCTCGGCTCCCGGGAACGCCTGCTTCAACCGCTCCTCGGGCGAGGTTACCGCCGGCGGTGCCTCCCGGTCGGCTCCGCCGCCGTCCGTCTCGAAGTCGCCGGGGTCCTCGTCCGGCGGCGGCGGGGCGTCGTCGACCGGTTCCCCGGCCGGCGGGCCCTGGACCGGTCCCTCGACCACCACCCGCAGCGGCACGGCCGTGCCGAAGTGGCCGGCCAGCACGGCCTCGACCTCGGGCCGGACCTCCTGGCACCGGCTCACGTAGTGCTGGTTGGGGACGGCGAACACGGCCACCCCGCCCTCGACCCCCACGAAGCGGCCGGCTCCGAACCGGGCCTTGGCCTTGCCGCTCAGCGACGACAGGACCGAGTCGCCCCACGCCTTGGTGAGGGCGTCACGCGTGGGGAGCGGGCCGGCGGCCGGCGCCGCCTCGGCCGGCGGTGGGCCGGCGGCCGGGGGTGGGGGGGTGGGAGGGCCGGCGGCAGGCGCCGCCTCGGTCGGCGGTGGGCTGGCGGGTGGGGGCGGGGGTGGGGGGGCGGGGGGGCCGGCGGAGCGCGGGGGAGGCGGCACCCGCCGACCCGGCATCGGCGGTGCCGGCGGGCGGGGCGGGCCTCCCGGGCGGGGCGACGCACCCCCCGGCGAGGGCGGGGCGGCGTGGGGCCGGGGGGGCGGGGCGGGGTGGGGCCGGGACGGCGGGGCGGCGGGGGGGCGGGGCGGCGCTCCGGGGGCCGGCGGTGCCGGCGGCGGGGAGGGAGCGGCGCCGGCGGCCCGCTCGTGGCGCTCGAGGCGCTCGACCCGTGCGAGCAGGGCGGCGAGGGAGGCGTCGGCCTCGGGCCGGGCCAGGCGCACCAGCACGGTGTCGAGCGTGATCCGGGGATCGAGGGCGTCGCGCATGTCGACCTGGGCCTGGCCCAGGGCCTCGATGGCCCGCACCAGGGCGGCCGGGCCCATGCGGTGGGCCTGCTCGACC
The DNA here is from genome assembly GCA_052387235.1 of Actinomycetota bacterium. Lineage (GTDB taxonomy): Bacteria > Actinomycetota > Acidimicrobiia > Acidimicrobiales > JBQTJJ01. The sequence continues at coordinate 1,091 of JBQTJJ010000160.1, read as the reverse complement.
AGCCGGTCCCGGACCTCGTCCGGCAGTGCCACCAGTCCCGGCGCCTGGGTCAGGAGGAAGGCGCTGTGCAGGTGCTCGACCAGGTCGGCGGCCAGCCGGCGGGGGTCCCGACCCTGGGCGCAGGCCTGGGCCACGGCCAGCAGGGCCCGGCCCGCATCCCGCTCGCACAGGGCCTCGACGGCCTCGTCGGCGACCGGCGCCTCGTCCTCGACCTCGCCGGCCGCCGCCACCTGGTCCAGCACGGAGAGGGCGTCGCGGGCCGAGCCCCGGCCCCGCCGCACCACCAGGTCGATGGCCTCCTGGGCCACCCCGAGGCCGGCGGCGGCGTTCACGTCGGCCAGGAGCGACGACAGGACGTCCCCGCCCAGCAGGCGGAACTCGAAGTGCTGGGTGCGGCTGCGGATGGTGGGCAGGACCTTCTGGGGGTCGGTGGTGGCCAGCACGAACACCACGTGCCCCGGCGGCTCCTCCAGGGTCTTCAGCAGGGCGTTCGACGCGGCCGTGGACAGCATGTGGACCTCGTCCACGATGTACACCTTGTGGCGGCCCGGCGTACCGAGCGCCGCCCGCGCGACCAGGTCCCGCATGGCGTCGACCCCGTTGTTCGACGCTGCGTCCAGCTCGTGGACGTCGAGCGACGACCCGTGCTCCACCGCCAGGCACGACTCGCACCGCCCGCACGGCTCGCCCCCGTCGCGGTGCTCGCAGTTGAGCGCCTTGGCGAGGATCCGGGCCGTGGACGTCTTGCCCGTCCCGCGGGGCCCGCTGAACAGGTAGGCGTGGCCCACGCGATCGTCGCGCACCGCGTTGGTGAGGGCCCGCACCACGTGCTCCTGGCCCCGGACGTCGGCGAAGCGCTGGGGCCGGAACCGCCGGTAGAGCGACCGGAAGGGCACTGCGTCGTCGGCCACGCCCGCACACTACCGAGGCGCCGGCCGCCGGCGCCGCGTCCGGCGGCCGGGCCGGCCCCGCGGGGGGGCAGGGGGGTGGGGGCCCCCCCCCCCACCCCCACGGGCGGGGGCCGCGACCGCCCCCAAGCAGGAGAGCGGGGGGGGTGGGCGGGGCCGCCCCCCCCCCCCCCCCCCCCCCGC
>JBQTJJ010000159.1:0-18277 GCA_052387235.1 Actinomycetota bacterium | reverse complement strand
GGCGGAGTGGATGGCCGACGGCCTGGTGGACGAGACGTTCACCATCTCCGTGAACCTCTCGCCCCATCAGCTGCGATCCCCGGCCGTGCTCGACCACGTGCACGACGCCCTCACCGCCTCGGGCATCGACGCGTCGCAGCTGTGCGTCGAGGTCACGGAGAGCGCCCTCGTCGACGACAGCCGGGGGGCCACCGAGACCATCCGCCGCATCCACAGCCTGGGGGTGCGGATCGCCATCGACGACTTCGGCACCGGCTACTCGGCCCTCAGCTACCTCCACCTCCTCCCGGTCGAGATCCTGAAGATCGACCGCTCCTTCGTCGGGCGCCTCGGCCCCGATCCCCGGGATCGGGCCGTGATCACCGGTCTCATCGACCTGGCCCACGCCCTCGACCTCGTCGTCGTGGCCGAGGGCGTGGAGACGCCCGAGCAGCTCGCCGACCTGGCCGCCATGAACTGCGACCTGGCCCAGGGCTACTACTTCGCCAAGCCCCAGGCCGCGCCCGCCATGCGGGCCCTCCTGCGGGCCGACACCCACCGCACCCCGCCCACCCGGCGGGCCACCAACCCGATCGCCTGAGCCCGCCACCGCCGCGGGTGCCGAGCGAGGTCCCCGGTCAGGGCTGCGAGTCCCTCAGGCGGCGACGTACGCCGCGAGGTGCTCGCCGGTGAGGGTGGAGCGGGCGGCGGCGAGGTCGGCGGGCGTGCCCTCGAAGACGACCCGGCCACCGTCGTGGCCGGCGCCGGGGCCGAGGTCGACGATCCAGTCGGCGTGCGCCATGACCGCCAGGTGGTGCTCGATGACGATGAGCGAGGTGCCGGAGTCGACAAGCCGGTCGAGCAGGCGGAGCAGCTGCTCGACGTCGGCCAGGTGGAGGCCGGTGGTCGGCTCGTCGAGGACGAACAGGGCGCCCTTTCCGCCCATGTGGCTCGCCAGCTTGAGCCGCTGACGCTCGCCGCCGGACAGCGTCGTGAGCGGCTGGCCGATCCCGAGGTAGCCGAGCCCGACGTCGGCGAGCCGGCCGAGGATGGCGTGCGCGGGGGGCGTGCGCGCCTCGCCGGCGCCGAAGAAGACCTCGGCCTCGGCCACCGACATCGCGAGCACCTCGCTGATGTCGCGGCCGCCGAGGCGGTGGTCGAGCACCGAGGCCTGGTACCGCCTCCCCTCGCACTCCTCGCAGGTGGTGGCGACGCCGGCCATGATGGCCAGGTCGGTGTAGACGACGCCGGCGCCGTTGCAGGCGGGGCAGGCGCCCTCGGAGTTGGCGCTGAACAGCGCCGGCCTCACGCCGTTGGCCTTGGCGAACGCCTTGCGGACCGGGTCGAGCAGCCCGGTGTACGTCGCCGGGTTGCTCCGGCGCGAGCCGCGGATCGCGCCCTGGTCGATCGACACGACGCCGTCCCGCCCGGACACCGAGCCGTGGATCAGGGAGCTCTTTCCCGAGCCGGCGACGCCGGTGACGACCACGAGGACCCCGAGCGGGATGTCCACGTCGACGTCACACAGGTTGTGCGCCGTGGCACCGCGAATCGGGAGCGTGCCGGTGGGCGGCCGCACCGGCTCCTTCAGGGAGGCCCGGTCGTCGAGATGGCGCCCGGTGATGGTGCCGCTGGCCCGGAGCTCGCCGACGGTGCCCTCGAAGCAGACGGAGCCGCCCCCCGCACCGGCGCCGGGCCCGAGGTCGACGACGTGGTCCGCGATCGCGATCGTCGCCGGCTCGTGCTCCACGACGAGCACCGTGTTGCCCTTGTCCCGCAGCCGCAGCAGCAGGTCGTTCATCCGCTGGACGTCGTGGGGGTGCATGCCCGCGGTGGGCTCGTCGAAGACGTACGTCACGTCGGTGAGGGAGGAGCCGAGGTGGCGGAGCATCTTGGTGCGCTGCGCCTCGCCGCCCGACAGGGTGCCCGACGGCCGGTCGAGCGAGAGATAGCCCAGCCCGATCTCCACGAATGCCTCCAGGGTGTGCTGCAGCGCGGCGAGCAGCGGTGCGACCGACGGCTCCCGGAGGCGGCGCACCCACCCGGCCAGGTCGCTGATCTGCAGCGCGCAGGCGTCACCGATGTTGCTCCCCTCGATCCTCGACGACCGAGCCGCCTCGTTGAGCCGGGTGCCGCCGCAGTCGGGGCAGGCGGTGAACGTCACCACCCGCTCCACGAAGGCACGGACGTGCGGCTGCAGCGCGTCGACGTCCTTGGACAGGAACGACTTCTGGATCGTCGGGATCAGGCCGGCGTAGGTCAGGTTGACGCCGTCGACCTTGATCCTGGTCGGCTCCTTGTGGAGCAGGTCGCCAAGCTCCCTCTCGGTGAACCGGGCGATCGGCTTGTCCGGGTCGAAGAAGCCGCAGCCCCGGAAGATGCGGCCGTACCAGCCGTCCATGCTGTAGCCGGGGATCCTGAGCGCGCCCTCGTTGAGCGACCTGGCGTCGTCGTACAGCTGCGACAGGTCGAAGTCGGTGACCGAGCCCATCCCTTCGCAGCGCGGGCACATTCCGCCGTGGTACACGGCGTCGCGCACGACGATCCGCTCCCCCTTGCCCCTGTCGACGGTCATCGACCCGCTCGCCCTCCGGGTGGGGACGTTGAACGAGTAGGCGGTCGGGGGCCCGATGTGCGGAGTTCCGAGCCGGCTGAACAGGATGCGCAGCAGCGCGTTGGCGTCGGTGACGGTGCCGACGGTGGAGCGGGCGTTGGCGCCCATCCGCTCCTGGTCGACGATGATCGCAGTGGTCAGCCCTTCGAGAACGTCGACCTCGGGCCGGGCCAGCGTGGGCATGAAGCCCTGCACGAAGGCGCTGTAGGTCTCGTTGATCAGCCGCTGCGACTCGGCCGCGATCGTGCCGAACACCAGCGAGCTCTTGCCCGAGCCGGAGACACCGGTGAACACCGTCAGCCGGCGCTTCGGGATCTCGATCCTGACGTCCTTCAGGTTGTGCACGCGCGCGCCGTGCACGCGGATCAGATCGTGGAGGTCGGCGGCATGCCGCGCCGGCGCGTGCGCATCCGTGCTCTTCGGCGGGCTCATCACGGGGACGCTACGCGACCGGTCGCGGCCTCGCAGTGCCGGTGCACGACCGTCAGGACGGGCGATCCCGGTCCCGCCGGCGGGACTCGAGCCGGGACAGCTCGTCGGCGTCGGAGGAGCCGTTGCGGCGCCGGCGGCGGACCACCAGCAGCAGCGTGACCCCCACCGACAGGAGGGTGAGGGTCACCACGTTGTCGCCCACGAAGTCGAGGACGTACGTGAGCGGTCCCTCGATCCGCTCCCCCGCCGAGCGCAGCACGAGGATGGTCACGAGCGTGCCGGCCACGTTGAGGAGGAGGAAGAGCCAGGCCGGCATGCCCGAGGCGCCGGCCAGCACACAGACGACGCCCCCGGGGAAGAAGAAGACCAGCGGCGCGCCCCAGAGGGTGAAGCGGCGCTGCGCCGCCGCGAGGGCGCGGCCGGCGCCGAGCCGCCGGCCCATCCACTCCACGGCCCCGTCGCCGTACCGGCGGCCGAGGAGGAAGAGGAAGGGATCCTCGACCAGCCGGCGCCCGAGGGCCACCAGCAGGTACGGCACCACGTCCACCGAGTTCGACGTGGCGACCAGGTGACGGGTGGTGGCGTTGAGGGCGAGCAGCAGGAGGGGGTGGTCGTTGACCAGGGCCGGGAAGGCGGCGTTGCCCACCGCCGCGGTGGCGAAGATCACGACCAGGGCGAGCACCAGCCATCTCGCCGTGCGCCGCGCCGGCTCGTCCTGGCCGGCCTCCGGGTCCACGCCCTGCACGTTGCCAGAGATGGAGGCGGTGGCGAGGAACGGGGCGGCGACGGCGTAGGTTGTGCCCGTGGGTCGGGACCTGCTGGCAGCGCCGCTGCCCGAGCTGCTGTCGGCGGCGGCGGCCGTCCGCGACCGGGCCACCGGCACCCGGATCACGTGGTCGCCCAAGGTGTTCGTCCCGCTGACCCGGCTGTGCCGTGACCGCTGCGGCTACTGCACCTTCGCCACCGCCCCTGCCCGCCTCGACGCCCCGTTCCTCGGACCCGAGGAGGTCCTGGCCATCGCCCGTGACGGGGCCGCCGCCGGCTGCTCGGAGGCCCTGTTCACGCTGGGCGAGAAGCCCGAGTTCCGCTACCCCGCGGCTGCGGCGTGGCTGGCCGAGCGGGGCTGGTCCTCGACCGTCGACTACCTGGTGGCGATGTGTGCCCTGGTCCGCGACGAGACCGGCCTCCTGGCCCACGCCAACGCCGGCGCCCTGGACCGGGAGGAGCTGGCCCGGCTCCGGGAGGTGTCGGCCTCGCAGGGGATGATGCTGGAGTCGCTCGACCCGGACCTCGGATGCCACGCCGGCGCGCCCGACAAGTCGCCCGAGCGCCGACTCGCCACCCTGGAGGCGGCCGGCGCCCTCGCCATCCCCTTCACCACCGGCATCCTGTGCGGCATCGGCGAGCGCCGGCGCGACCGCCTGGTGGCGCTGGAGGCCATCGCCGCCTCCCACCGCCGCCACGGGCACGTGCAGGAGGTGATCGTCCAGAACTTCGTCCCGAAGCCGGGCACGGCCATGCACGGCGCCCCGCCCTGCCCGAGCGACGAGCACCTCTGGTCGGTGGCGGTGGCCCGGCTGGTCTTGCCCCCCGACGTCCACGTCCAGGCCCCCCCCAACCTGTCCGACGACTTCGGCGTCCTCCTCGACGCCGGCATCGACGACTGGGGCGGCGTGTCACCCGTCACCCCGGACCACGTGAACCCCGAGCGGCCGTGGCCGGCGGTGGAGCGCCTGCGGCTGGCCACGGAGGAGCGGGGGTTCGCCCTGGCCCCGCGGCTCACCGCCCACCCCGAGTTCGTCCTCGATCCGCAGCGGTGGCTTGCGCCCGCGATGCGGACCGCCGTCCTGCGGCGCAGCGACGCGGCCGGGCTGGCGCGCGACCGGGACCGGTGGTCGGCGGGCGCCGCGGCGCCGGCCCCCGACCTGCTCGGGTCCGCCCGGCGGGCCGAAGGCGGCCGGGTGGGCGAGGTCCTGGCCGGCGTCCTGTCCGGGCAGGAGCCGGGGGTGGCGGAGATCACCGACCTCTTCTCGGCGCGGGGGCCCGAGGTGGCCGCCGTGTGCGACGCCGCCGACGAGCTGCGACGGGCCACGGTCGGCGACACCGTGACCTGGGTGGCGAACCGCAACATCAACTACACGAACGTCTGCACCTACAAGTGCCGGTTCTGCGCCTTCTCCAAGGGCCCGCTGTCGCTCGACCTGCGGGGCGCCCCCTACCTCCTCACCCTCGACGACATCACGGCGCGGGTCACCGAGGCCGAGGCCCGGGGCGCCACCGAGGTGTGCCTGCAGGGCGGGATCCATCCCAGCTTCGACGGCGACTACTACGTGCACGTCATCGAGGCGGTGCGGGCCGCGTCGGCCTCCATCCACATCCACGGCTTCACCGCCCTCGAGGTCACCGAGGGCGCCCGGCGCCTGTCCGAGCCGCTCGACCGGTACCTGGTCCGGCTCCGGGAGGCCGGCCTCCGCAGCCTCCCGGGCACGGCGGCAGAGATCCTCGACGACGAGGTGAGGGCCGTCCTGTGCCCCGACAAGGTCAGCACCGAGGAGTGGCTGGAGGCCCACCGCACGGCCCACGCCGTGGGGCTGCGCTCCAACGTCACCATCATGTTCGGCTCGGTGGAGCAGCCGGTGCACTGGGCCCGCCACATGGTCCGCACCCGGGACCTCCAGAAGGAGACCGGCGGGTTCACCGAGTTCGTCCCGCTGCCGTTCGTGCACATGGCGGCCCCCATCCACCTCCAGGGCCGCAGCCGGCCCGGCCCCACCTTCCGGGAGGCGCTGCTCATGCACGCCGTGGGCCGCATCGCCTACCACCCCTGGATCACCAACATCCAGGTGTCGTGGGTGAAGATGGGCCTCGACGGGGCCAGCCAGGCGCTGCGGGCCGGCGTCAACGACCTGGGCGGCACGCTGATGGACGAGAACATCTCCCGGGCCGCCGGCGCCAGCCACGGCCAGTGCATGGACGAGGACGCGTTCGCCCGCGTGGTGGAGGCGCTGGGCCGCCCCCTCGAGCAGCGCACCACCCTCTACGGCCGGGTGGCGGCCAGGACCTAGGACCCGGCCGCCGGGATCCGGCCCATGGCCGCACCGGCCGGCGACTAGACCGTCCCCGACATGCCCGAACGACTGCCCCGCTACCGCACCGGGACCCCCGGGCTCGACCAGCGCCTGGTGGAGCTGCTCGACGACGTCGGCGCGTCGGGCAACCGTGACCAGCTGTTCCAGATCCTCGTGAGCGCCGTGGGCCTGGCCGGCGACGACGTGGAGCGCCTCGACCTCAAGATCACCAACGCCGCCCTCAAGGAGCTGCGGAGCGCGTTCCGCGTCTTCGCCCCCTACCGGGCGGTGCGCAAGACCACCATGTTCGGCTCGGCCCGCACCCTCCCCGACGACCCCGCCTACGCCCAGGCCCGCGAGGTGGCGTCCCGCCTGGCCGGGGCCGGTTGGATGGTCGTCACCGGCGCCGGCCCCGGCATCATGGCCGCCGGCCTGGAGGGCGCGGGCAGGGACCGCTCCTTCGGGATCAACATCCGGCTCCCGTTCGAGCAGGGGGCCAACGAGTTCATCGCCGGCGACCCGAAGCTGGTGGAGATGAAGTACTTCTTCACCCGCAAGGTCATGCTGCTGAAGGAGTCCGACGCCTTCGTGGTGCTCCCGGGCGGCTACGGCACGCTGGACGAGGCGCTCGAGCTGCTCACCCTCATGCAGACGGGCAAGGCCGATCCGGCCCCCGTCGTGCTCCTCGACGTCCCAGGCGGCTCGTACTGGCCCTCCTTCGAGCGGTTCATGACCGAGGAGGTGCTGGCCCGAGGGCTGGTGTCGGCCGAGGACCGGGTGCTGTACCGCATCACCGACGACGCCCAGGACGCCACCGAGGAGATCCAGCGCTTCTACCGCAACTACCACTCCCGGCGACTGGTCGGGAACCGGCTGGTGATCCGCCTCCACGCCGCCCCCGCTTCCGCCGAGCTGGCCGAGCTGGGCGAGGAGTTCGCCGACATCTGCGTCGACGGCACCATCGAGAGCACCGGGCCGCTGGCGCCCGAGGTGGCCGACGACGACCACCTGGACCTGCACCGTATCGTCCTGCGCTTCGACCACATCAGCCTGGGCCGGCTGCGCTCGCTGATCGACCGGTTGAACGGTCTCTCAAGCGCTCCGCCCTCGAGGACGATGCCTACAGGGTGAACCCGTCCCCACCGGCCGTCGCCTACCGCCTGGCGGTGGCGTCGGGCCGCTACCGCTGGACGACCGAGCGCCGCGAGGCGGCGTCGGCGGTGTGGCGCGACCACTGCTGGGACGTGCACGACGTCGACAACGACCGGGTGCTGGTCTCGCTGGTGGCCGGACCGGCAGGGGGGGCGGCGCGCTTCGCCCTGGTGGACCACCAGCACCGCCGGGCTGCCACGTTCGTGGCGGCCGAGCCGATGACGCGGTCGCACATCGGCGCCGTCTGCGACACCTACGGCCGCACCCTGATGGTGGTACGGGCCGACGGGCCCACCGGTCTGCACGTGATCGACCCCACCGGTCAGCTGCTGGCCCTGACCAGCCGCCACCGGGACCGCGACACCCACGCCTCGGACGTGCTCGTCACCGCCCTCGGCGCCGAGTTCGGGTCCGGGCTCCTGTTCGGGGTGACCCTCGCCCTCGAGCTGATGCGGGCCGGCGCGCTGCGACGCGTGGCCTGAGCGGTCCCGCTCACTCCTCGGCCGAGCCCCGCTCGTCCAGCAGCCCGGCCGCCCTCTCCACCGCCCGCCGGGCCCGGGTGATACGGCGCTCCTCGGCCACGGCCCGCACCGGGTCCTCCTCGTCGACGGCCTGTCGGAGGCGGTCCAGGGCCAGGTCGGCCAGCTCCTCGGCGAGCCCCTCCAGCCGCTGGCGCACGTCGTCGACACGGTCCGGCATCGGGCCAGTCTCGCGCCCAGGCCACCGGCCGGGACGTGGACGCCGCCGGGTAGTGTCGGGCCGGTGACGTCGGACCTGGCACTGGCGGGCTACGTGGCCGCAGAGCGCGAGCGCATCCTCGCCACGCTGTTGGACTGGCTGCGGATCCCTTCCATCTCGGCCCATCCCCACCGGGCCGGCGACGTGCGCCGTTCGGCCGAGTTCACCGCCGCCATGCTGCGCGACGCCGGCCTGGAGCACGTCGAGGTCCTGGAGACGGCGGGCGCCCCCTCGGTCTTCGCCGAGTGGCTCGGCGCCGGCCCGGACGCCCCGACCGCCCTGGTCTACGGCCACCACGACGTCCAGCCCGTCGATCCCGAGGGGGACTGGGCGTCTCCCCCCTTCGAGCCGGTGGTGGTGGACGGCGAGTGCCGGGCGCGGGGGGCAGTGGACGACAAGGGCCAGGTGCTCTACGAGATCGAGGCGGCCCGGGGCCTCCTGGCCACCGACGGCCGGCTGCCGGTGAACCTCAAGTTCCTGATCGAGGGGGAGGAGGAGGTCGGCAGCCCCAACTTCGAGGAGCTCCTCGAGTCCCACCGGGACCGGCTGTCGTGCGACGTGGTGGTGGTCTCCGACACCACCATGTGGGCGCCGGACGTGCCCTCGGTCTGCATGGGTATGCGGGGCCTGGTGGCGTTCGACGTCACCGTCCGCACCGGCTCCATCGACCTCCACTCCGGTGTCTTCGGCGGGTCGGTGCCGAACCCGGCCCACCTCCTCGCCCGCATGGTGGCCGCCCTCCACGACGAGGAGGGGCGGGTGGCCGTCCCCGGCTTCTACGACGACGTGCGTCCCCTCACCGGGGCCGAGGCGGCGTCGCTCGCCCTGCTCCCCTTCGACGCCGAGGAGTGGAAGGCGAAGGCGGGCGTCCGCACCCTCGCCGGCGAGGAGGGCCGCACCACGCTCGAGCGCACGTGGACCCGGCCGACGTGCGACGTGGTGGGCATCACGGTCGGCTACGGCGGCGACGGCATCAAGACCATCGTCCCGGCCTCGGGCAACGCCAAGGTCACCTTCCGGCTGGTGGCGGACCAGGACCCGGCCCGGATCGGCGCCGCCTTCACCACCTGGGTGAAGGCCCGGGTGCCCGAGGGGGTCGGCGTGGACGTGGTCCCGATGGGCGCGGTCGCGCCCGCCCTCACGCCCGCCGACCACCCGGCCGTGGCCGCCCTGTGCCGGGCCGTGGAGCGGGTGTGGGGCCGGGCCCCGCTGTTCACCCGGGAGGGCGGCAGCGGCCCCGAGGAGGCCCTGGGCAGGGTGCTCGCCGCCCCCGTGCTCTACCTGGGCATCGGCCTTCCCGACGACCGCTTCCACGCCCCCAACGAGCGCATGGTCATGGACCAGTTCTGGAAGGGCCTCCTGGCCGCCGGTGAGCTGTGGCGGGAGCTGGGCGCCCTGGACCTGTCCGGTGCCTGAGGCCGGCGCCGGCGGCGACGTGCCCGAGGGCGCCCACGAGTGGGTGAGCTTCGAGGACCCGGACGAGGAGCGCACCTGGGTCTTCGACGTCACCTTCCTCCTCAGCTCGTGGACGTGCATCTTCGGCCGGGGCTGCCAGGGCGTGCTCACCGGTCCCGCCCCGGAGCTGATCCAGGGCTGCTGCTCCTACGGCGCCCACTTCACCGGCGAGGAGGACGTGGCGCGGGTGACGGCGGCCGCGGCCGAGCTCACGGCCGACCAGTGGCAGTACCGCAGCGAGGGCCGGCGCAGGGGCGTCACCAAGCGGGACCCCGACGGCGCCACCGTGACCCGGATGGTCAAGGGGGCCTGCATCTTCCTGAACCGCGACGGCTTCGCCGCCGGCGCCGGCTGCGCCCTCCACCTGGGCGCCCTCCAGCAGGGCCGGCCGCCCCTCGACCTGAAGCCGGACGTGTGCTGGCAGCTCCCCCTGCGCCGGGAGGACACGGTGGCGGCCGACGGCCACGTCACCTCCACCGTGCGCCAGTGGGACCGCCGCCACTGGGGCGCCGGCGGCGCCGAGTTCCACTGGTGGTGCACCGAGAGCCCCGAGGCCTTCGTGGGCCACCGGCCCGTGTACCTCGAGATGGCGCAGGAACTGGTGGCGCTGGTGGGCGCCTCCACCTACGAGCGGGTCTGCGCCTACCTGGCCCGCCGGGGGCGGGGGGCGTCGGTCCCCGTGCCCCACCCGGCGGTGCGCACGGACCGCTGACGCCGGCGGGCGGCCGCGGCGCTCAGCGCAGGCGCATGGCCCGCAGCCGCTCCCACAGGGCGCCGGCCGTGGTGTGCCAGTCGTAGATGCTGCCGCCGATGCCACCGACGGCGGTCACGGCCCGCTTGTAGCCCTCGACGTCGGCGGCGGTGGTGCTGTGGCCGATGCCGCCGATGGGGTGCACCGGCGCGTCGGGCTGGCCCAGGTTGTTGCGGAGCCGGTCGACGTTCTCCTTGGTGTACCTGTAGGCGTCCCGGTAACCGGACGCGGCGGTGCGGTTCGTCCAGTACCCCATGGTCATCCACAGGTCGTAGTGGGGCGCGATCTCCCGGTAGGGGAAGGACGGCCAGTAGTTGGGGTTGATGACCTCGAGGGCCACGGGGGGCAGGACGATGCCGGCGATGGTGCGCCCGGGCAGGGCCGCCCGCAGTGCGGCGCCGAGGTCGACCAGGCGCCGGTTGCGCTCGCCGACGTCGGCCACGTTGCGGGCCTCGATGTCGACGGCCAGGCCGTCGATGTCGCGCAGGGCCGCCACCGCCTTCAGCCGGGCCAGGTCGCGACCCGGGTCGACGAGGGTGGGCAGGTACCAGGCCACCACCCGCAGGCCCGCCTTCTTGGCCCGGTCGATGTGGTCCTGGAGCAGCTCGGGCTCGACGACGTCGGTGGGCGAATCGTGCTTCGACGCCTGGATGAACAGGGTCTGGACGCCGGCGCCGGCCATGGCGCCGGCGTCGCCCGGCGCCACCGTGGGGCTGCCGTTGGTGTAGCCGTGGGTCCAGTCGTACACGTCGACCCAGGTGCCGAGGCCGAGGTAGGGGGCCATCCCGGCGGCCGGGAGCGGCGCCCGGGCCGGGGCGGCGGTGGTGGGCGGCGGCGGGGCGGTGGTGGGGATCGGTACGGTCAGGGGCGCCACCGTGGCGAGGGGGGCGGCGGTGGTGGTGCTCGGGGCGGCGGTGGTGGGCGGCGCGGCCGTGGTGGTGGGCTCGGTGGCGGGAACGGCCTGGGTGGGCGCCGGCGCGGCGGCGGTGGTGACCGGAGGCGGGATGGCGACCTCTGCCGCGCGCGCCACCGCCGTCACCAGCGGCGCCGGCGGGTCGTAGGCCGCGGCCGCCACCACCGCCGTGACGAACAGCGCTGCGACCGCGGCGCAGAGCCGGCGCATCCCCTGTCCGGGCTGGCCCCCGCCGGGCGCAGGCCGGGGAAACCTCAGCGGTCGTCCGCCACGTCGAGATCGCCCTCGTCCTCGCTGACTTCCTCGGTGGCGAGGCACCACGACGCGTGATCGTCGTCGGGCTCGGCGCCGCACTCCGGGCACGGCTCGGGGGTCGACTCCGTCGAGCGCAACTTGAAGGCGCGGGCCTCTTCGAAGCGCCGGTGACGTCCCTTTTTCACGAAGCAGCTCCCCCGATGTCTGAAGCCGTTGAACGACCATCGTAGCAAGCACCCGGCCGGTGATCGGACCACCCCGGTGCGGCGGCGGGCCGGTAGCGTTGGGGGCATGGCCGACGAGTTCGACGTGGAGGCGATGATCGCACGGTTCCGCGAGCGGGCGAAGGCGGTGCGCAGCCGCGGCGTCCCGCCGGTCGAGGGCCCGGACCGCCGGCGCTTCCTCGAACAGGCCAGGAACGACTTCCAGGACTACGCCATGCTCGGCGACGCCGTGGGCACGCTGGAGGACGGCATCCTCACCCTGCGTGTAGACCTCCGTCCGAAGAGCGGCTGACCGACCGGGCGGGACGGGCGGGCCCCACGCCCGGGCCGCCCTGGATTACCCTCGCCCCCATGGCGCACGACCTGTGGTGGGTTCGCGTCCCCACCACTCGGCCGTCGGGCCCTCGGGCGGGCTGAGGCGGTGGCCACCACCGAGCTCACGTGCGAGCGGCACCACACGCCCACCCACCTGGCCTGTGCCCAGTGCGGGAGGCCGGCCTGCCCGAGGTGCCTGGTCTGGACGGAGGTCGGCCAGAAGTGCCGGACCTGCGTCCCGGGGCGGGGCCGGTCGTCACGGACGCGGATGTCACAGCTGGTGGTGGTGGGGTCCCTGGTCGCCGCGCTGGCGCTCGCCGTCGCCATCGCCGGCGGCGCCTTCTCGGGTGACTCGAGCTCGGACGACGTGCCGGTGTCCGGCAACACCGGGCAGCGCCAGGCCGGGATCGGCCAGCCGGCCCGGGACGGCCCCCTCACCTTCGTGGTCACCGCCTTCCGTTGCCCCGGCAAGGAACTGGGCGAGGGCCCGCTCCGGCGCACCGCCCTGGGGCGGTACTGCGTGCTCGACTTCAGGGCCAGCAACACCAGCAGCCGCCCCGCCTCGTTCAGCCTTCCCGCCCAGGTCCTGCTGGACCGCCAGAAGCGGCGCTTCGCCCCCGACCCCACCGCCACCGGCATCCTGCGGCGCGCCGCCGGGACCGAGGGGTTCCCGCCCATCCAGCAGCTGAACCCGGGGGCCGAGATCACCAGCTCGCTCGTCTACGACATCCCCGAGGGCATCACCCCCGAGCTGGCCGAGTTCCACGCCGGCCGGACCCTCGGGGTCACCGTGCGCATCTCCCCGGCTCCGTCCAGCTGACTACCGCCCGGGCCGGTCCCGGGCCTCCAGCACGAGGTGGCCCCGCTCGAAGGCGAGGGTGGCCTCGCCGTCCACCAGCCGCCGCACCGGCTCCCCCACCAGCTGGCGCCGCCATCCCCTCGACAGGCGGGCGCCCTCCTCGTTGCGCAGCAGGGCCTGGACGTCGGCACGGGTGGCGAGCAGGGTGGAGTCCACCTCCAGGTCGGACGCCAGCTGGCCGACCCAGGCCGACACCAGCGCCACCGCCGGCCGCAGCGAACGGTCCAGGTCGTCGGCCGGCGGCCGGCGCACCTGCTCGGGTGCCAGGGCCTGGCCCCGCCGGACGGCGGCCAGGATCTCGTCGGTGACGCCGCCCTTGACGTGGCGGCCGTCGAGGCCCCTCACCGCGGCCAGGTCGGCGCCGGTCCTGGGCGGTCGGTGGGCGATGGCGGCCAGGGCCAGGTCCGGAAGCACGAACCGGGGCGGGACGTCGAGGGCCATGGCCCGCCGCTCGCGCCACGCCGCCACCTCCTGGGCCACGCCCATCGACCGGCCCCGCAGGGAGCGGGCGTCGCGCTGCTTCCACCACGCCACCTCGGGATCGGACGGACCCCGGGGCTGGACCCGGACCAGCTCGCACTCCTCCTCGGCCCACACCAGGCGACCGCGCGCCTCGAGCTGCTCGCTGATCGCGTCCCACAGGGCCAGGAGGTGCTCCACGTCGGCGGCGGCATAGGCCTGCTGGTCCGGGCCGAGCGGGCGGCGGGTCCAGTCGGCCAGGCGGTCCCCCTTCTTCAGGTGGACGCCGAGCAGGCGCTCCACCAGGGTCTGCAGGGACGGCGTGGACATCCCGAGGAAGCCGGCGGCCAGCTGGGTGTCGAACAGCCGGGCCGGGATCGTGCCGCACGCCGACGCCAGCACCTCGAGGTCCTGGTCGGCGGCATGGATGACGCCCAGCCCCGGCCCGTCGAGCACGCGGCCCAGGGGCTTGATGTCGACGGCCAGGGGGTCGATGATGGCCAGGCCGCCGTCCCATGCCACCTGGACCAGGTCGAGGTGGGCGAAGTAGCTGCGCTCGCGGTGGAACTCGGTGTCGAGGGCGTAGGCCTCGGCCCCGGCCAGCTCGTCGATCAGGACGGCCAGGCTGGCATCGTCGCCGATCCAGCGGTGCGCCAGCGCGGTCAGCCCCTCACGAAGCGGGCGTCGTCGCCGCCGACGTCGCCGATGGCGGCCCGGGCCCGGGCGGCGTCGATGGGCACGAACACGGCGGAGGACCGGGCGCAGGGCCTGCGCCTCGGGTCCAGGATCTCGGCCACCGTGTCCAGCGTGCCGTCGTCGTTGGTCCGCTCCACCCGGGCCTCGACCCGGCACGGCGCCCCCACCTTCACGGGACGCAGGAAGGACACCGACGAGGTGCGGGTCAGGGCGAATACCCCGCCCAGGGCGATGGCGGCCCAGGCCATGGCCTCGTCGAGCACGGCGAAGGTGGCACCGCCGTGCACGTAGTTGGGGGTGCCCGAGAAGGCGGCGCCCAGGCTGTAGTCGGCCACGACCAGGCCGGCCTCGTCGTCGTGGAAGAAGGCGATCCGCATGCCCGACTCGTTGCCGTGCTCGCACACGAAGCAGCTGGACTCGAAGCCCCAGGCCTGGTTGCTGAGGCGGTGGAGGGCCACCCCCGCACCGTACTGCCGCGGCCCGGGGCTCGGGCCGGCGCCGGTCACGGCCCCGCTCCCGGTTCCGGGAAGCCTGACGTCCGCCTGGCGAACGTGAGCCTTCCCGGAACCGGGACGGCCGCCTCACGCCATGGGGGCGAAGCCCTGCCGCATGGTGTTCTCGGTGACGACCCGGGGGTCGAGGAACTGCAGGAGGTAGTCGGGCCCGCCCGCCTTGGAGCCCACGCCCGACATGCCGTAGCCCCCGAAGGGCTGGCGCCCCACCACCGCACCGGTGGTGCCCCGGTTGACGTAGACGTTGCCGGCCCGCAGCTCGGCGGTGGCGAGGCGGAGGTGGGCCGGCGACCGGGTGAAGACGCCGGCGGTGAGGGCGAACTCGGTGTCGTTGGCGGTGGCCCCCCCCACGTCGAAGTCCCCGGCCCGGAAGACGGTCAGCACCGGCCCGAAGATCTCGTCCCGCGCCAGTGACGACGTGGTGGCGGCACCGGCCACGATGGTGGGGCCCACGAACCACCCCGCCTCCGGGACGTCGTCGCGGGCCAGGAGGACGGTGCCCTCGTCGGGGGCCCGCTCCACCACGCCCTGCACCCGCTTCCAGGCCTCGGCGTCGATGAGGGGACCGACCTTCACCGCCATGTGCCCGGGGTGGCCCATCGGGAGCTCCCGGGCGTGGCCCACCAGCCGCTCGACCAGCTGGTCGTAGACCGACTCCACCACCACCAGCCTCGACGCGGCCGAGCACTTCTGCCCCGCGTACCCGAACGCCGACGCGGCGATGGCGGGGACGGCCTGGTCGAGGTCCGCATCGGCGTCGACCACGATCGCGTTCTTTCCCCCGAGCTCGGCCACCACCCGCTTCACGTGGTGCTGGCCCGGCCGGGGCGTGGCCGCGGCCTGGTTGATGCGCAGGCCCACCTGCTTGGACCCGGTGAAGGCCACGAAGGCCACGGCCGGGTGCTCCACCAGGTACGCGCCCACCTCCTCCCCCACCCCGGGCAGGAAGGCGAGGACGCCCGGCGGCAGCCCGCCCGCCTCCAGCGCCTCCACCAGCCGGTAGGCGATGGCCGGCGTCTGCTCGGCCGGCTTGAACACCACGGCGTTGCCGGCCACCAGGGAGGCCGCCACCATCCCGGCCGGTATGGCCAGCGGGAAGTTCCACGGGGCGATGACGACGCCGACGCCCTTGCCCTGGTAGTGGAGGGCGTTGGCCTCTCCCGGCGGCGACGCCACCTCCCCGCCCCGGTCCAGCCGGCGCATCTCGCGTCCGTAGTACTCGCAGAAGTCGATGGCCTCGCAGACGTCGCCGTCGGCCTCGGCCCACGGCTTGCCGGCCTCGTAGACCTCGAGGGCGGCCAGCTCGGACCGCCGGGCCCGCAACCACTCGGCGGCCCGGAACAGCACCGCTGCCCGCTCCGCCGCCGGCGTGCGCCGCCACCTCCCCCATGCCCGCTCGGCCGCCGCCACCGCCGCGTCGGCCTCGGCCCGGCCGCAGCACGCCGAGCGGGCCACCAGGGTCTCGGGATCGGCCGGGTCCACCGACTCGAGGGTGCGCGAGGTGCGGACCCGCTCGCCGTCGATGACGGCGGGGACGTGGCGGGCGGGTGCGCCGGGCACGGACGCGACGGCCTGTGCCATGGCGCTGCGCACGGCGGGCCGGCGCCACTCGGCCGGGGGCTCGTGGTGGTAGGGGCCGGGATCGGTGGGGTCGGTGGGCGGGCGCCGGGCCGACGGGTCGGGCCCGGGGACGTGGTCGACCGCCGGCGCCGCGATCAGCTCCTCCAGCCCCCTGCCCTCGGCGAAGCGATGGCGCACGAAGCTCTCGTTGGAGGTGTTCTCGAGCAACCGGCGCACCAGGTAGGCCATGCCCGGCACCAGCTCGCCCACCGGGGCGTAGATGCGCAGGCGCAGGCCCAGGCGCCGGATGGCGGCCTGGATGGGCTCGGCCATCCCGTACAGCATCTGCACCTCGTAGCCGGTGTCCGGGATGCCGTTGGCCTGGGCGTAGGTGACGGCGTAGGCCAGGGAGCGCAGGTTGTGGGAGGCGAAGGCGGCCCGCACCGTGCCGTGGTGGTCGTGGAGCAGCCGGGTGCAGCGCTCGTAGTTGGCGTCCGTCTCGGCCTTGCGGGCGAACACCGGCGACGGCCAGCCCTCGGCCTGGGCCACGATCGTCTCGGAGTCCCAGTACGCCCCCTTCACCAGCCGGACGCCGATCGGGCCACCCGGGCGCGACGGGCCGCACGTGGTGGCGGCCCAGGCGATGAGGTCGGCCAGGTCGTCCCGAGCGTCCTTCAGGTAGGCCTGCAGCACCACCCCCGCCTGCAGCGACGCCAGCTCGGGCCGGGTCACCAGGTCGCGGAACAGCTCGAGGGTGAGGTCCTTCACCTCGTAGTGCTCCATGTCGAACCACACGAAGGCGCCCCGCTCGGCGGCCAGGGCGAGGAGGGGCAGGAGGCGGCCGCGGGCCTGGGCCAGCCCCTCGTCCCTCGTCAGGGGCGCGTAGAGCGAGGCCAGGGCCGTGGGCTTGATGCTGATGTCGGCCCGCGGCAGCGGGCCCAGGTCGTCCCGCTCCAGGTGGTCGTCGGGAGCCCACGCGGCCGTGCCGTCCACGAGGGTCCGCAGCAGCTCGTCCACCCGGGCCGCGTAGCGGTCGGCGTCGGCCTCGGTGACCGTCTTCTCGCCCAGGAGGTCGACGGTGAAGGCGCTCCCCTGCCGCCACAGCCGGTGCAGGCCGGGGACGGCCTCGGCCGGGGAGGTGCCGACGATGAACTGCTGGGCCATGCGCTCGATGTTGCGGCGGGCGACCCCGGCCGACACCCGGGGGCCGAGGGGCAGCCGCTCGGCCAGGTCGATGCCGAGCTCCATGACCCTCGGCGCGTCCGACCCCTCGAAGTACTCGTCGATGTGGCGCAGCACGTCGGCGTCGCCCGAGGTGGCGGGGAAGACGTCGACGAAGCGGAACAGCTGGGTCTTGAACGACGGGTGGGACATGGCCCAGCCGAGCATGCGCTCGCTCCACCACGACATGTTGAACACCCTGGCCTTCTCACCGGCGCCCAGCTCCGCGATCCGGCGGGCCAGGATCCCGACCTCGCGGTCCGGTGGTGACGCCACCGGACGAGGGTACCGCCGGTCCCGTCAGCCGCAGGCGAGGGCGAGGACGGCCGTCACGCCGGCAGGCCGCGCCACTCGGGGTCGAGCTGGCGGAGGAACTGCCGGCACCGCTCCTCCTCGTCGGCCTCGCCGATGGCGGCGGCCGACTGGCGGAGCCCCTCCACCGATCGCAGGAAGCCCCGGTTCTCGGGATGGGACCAGCGCACGTACCCCGACCCCCTCCAGCCGGCCTGGCGCAGGGCGTCGAGACCGCGGTGGTACCCCACGCGGAACGAGGCGTACGCCTCCACGTCGTCACGGGCCAGCTCGCCCAGGCGGGCCCAGGCGTCCAGGTACCGGGGGAAGGTGGCCACCACGCCGCTCACCGCGTCGCGCCGGCGCTCGGGCGGCTCGGCCAGGGCCGCCTCCAGCCGGCGCTGGGCCTCGGGCGGGGGCGGCGGGAGCACGGTCTCGGGCAGACCGGTCCCAAGGTGCACGGGCGAGTCGGGCATGGCCCGATCGTAGGCTCGGGCCCCGAATGGCGCCCGGTTGCACGTTCTGCTCCATCCGCGACGGCGACGTGGCGGCCCACACCGTCGTCGACGAGGAGGAGGGCTTCGCCTTCCTCGACGTCCGCCCCGTGTTCCCCGGGCACGTGCTGGTCGTGCCGCGTCCGCATGTCGGCACCCTCCTCGACCTGCCGGCGCCGGCCGTCGGGCCGTTCTTCAGCGTGGTCCAGCGGGTGACCGCCGCCGTGACCGCCGCCATGGACGCCGACGGCTCCTTCGTGGCCGTGAACAACACGGTGAGCCAGAGCGT